>JBGCGI010000264.1:0-6427 GCA_045110715.1 Rubripirellula sp. | reverse complement strand
TCAAACAGCGGCGGCGTGATCGGAATTTTGGGCTGCAGATCCTGTTTGACGGTTTGCGATCCCTCCTTGATGCTCCAGCCATGGTTGCGTCCTTTTTTGACGCGGTGAATCATCTCGTGCGCCTCCCATCCAACATCCGCGGCCAGTAAGTCGCCGCTGATGGGATCGAACGCGATCTTCCACGGGTTACGAAAACCGAACGCCCAGATTTCCTCGCGCACATTGTCCTGGCCAACAAATGGATTGTCGGGCGGGATTCGATACGGCCGTCCTGGCGTCGGATCGTTGACATCGATCCGTAAAATGGAGGACTGCAGATCGCTCAGGTCCTGGCCCGTGTTGTCAGCATCCGGTGGATACGGACGCTGCCCGTCACCAATCGAGACGTACAGCATTCCATCGGGACCAAACTGCATTGACATTCCAACATGCCCGCCACTGTTCCAGCTCGCCAGTACTTCCAGGCTGCTTGCGTCGAGGGTTGGAACGGTCGGGTCAATCACGCGGAGTCGGCCGAGCCTCACACCCTCGGGATCCTTTCTCGCAGTGATAAATGTCACGAAACACCACGGCTGGTTCTTTTGATCCGGGTGGAAAACGATCCCATGCACATTGAGCACGGGCTGCCCCAGTGCCTCGCTCAAATCAAGAAAAGGTTCGGCCGTTGCATTCATGCTGTTGTCGAACGTGACCAGCTTTGATCCCCGCTGTGTTGACAGCCATTTCTGAGCGCTGGGAACCCACCGCACTTCGGTAGGTTGATCCAAATCGACCTTGGCAAAAACACGCGTCGCTTTGTAGGGCAGCGGCGGATCGGGACTTCCCTTGATCCTCGAAACCGTCCACGGAGCAACACGAGGCGGAATCGAGTCTTGGCCAGAAGACATCCACGGCACCATCAGGCTCGCAGTGACCCAGGCAAGAAAGAGTGGAACGACGCGAGAGGTTCTTCGTTGCATATCTAGCATGTTCCGAATCGATGTTGGTTGCTCAAACGTGCGTCACGGATTTCCCCTATGTTATGACGACATCGTTGGCATGAAGCAACGGAATCAAAGAAATAGCCAGCGCAACTCTGTTTTTGAAGAAGGGCGGCAAGCAATCAAGCCGAAATGACGCGAGCCTTCTTGCAAATCAGCGACCCGGCGGCTCGCCCCGCGAAAGGCCAACTGCAATCCAGCGATCACGTTGTGCGTTGGCGGCGGTTGTGCCAACTGCGTATCCATAGCGTTGTCAGCAGAATCGCGAGTCCCGTTTTCGCCTGGTGCTGGGTGGCCTGCTTGTCTTCGTCGTGGTCGATCCGGATCAGAGCCGGGTCGGTCTGATCAGCGACTGTCACGATTGCCGGTGCTGCTGAACGGGAGACCTGAACAGAAGCCGGCGTTGTTCCTGGTGAGTCAAATGCGCGGGTGACAAACGTTTGGTTTGACGTACGGTTCACACTAGCAAGCGTTCGTTCATCACCGTCTTGTTGCTGATTCGTATTGTTGTGATGCTTCGCCGAATCGCCCAAGCGTTCAGCGACGGGGGCGTGGGATCGCTTGATCGTCGCGGGACTCGAGGAATTCAGTTTCCAAGTGAACGACTCATCTTGGGTGTTCCATGAAAAGTAGCGTGACTCCGTCAAACGCGTTTCCGCATGGCGTGACTTTGCCGACGGCTCATGCACGGCGGAGCTTGGCAGCGGCTTCGCTGGTTTGGTATTCACCGCGCTGATCGAAATCGGATATCGATCAGGTGCGCTCGGCTGGAACCGCCTGGCGACAGCCGGCACGTCGTCGGCTAGACGCGCCGGAATGTCGTGCGTTGGCGGTATCGTTGTTGGCAGATCCGTCGGGCTATCCTCGATGACTGGGGGCAGAGCAATACGAGGCCTACCGAGCGGCAAGTTCGGCAACGGCTCGGGCGGTTGTGTCGCGCCCGGCAGGTCCGGCGGCAAGTCGATCGGTGGTCCTGCAAACGGGGGCAGCTCGCCAAATGCAGGCGTCTCGCTCAACGACGGATCCTCCAGCGAAGGCTGCAGGATCGGTTGGCTTTCCGGCTGCTCGATGAAGTCAAAGCCCCGGCCGAAAGGTTCGTCGGTCGGGAAGTCCAGATCCAAGCCGAGTCCATCGTCTGGTTCGGCAAACGAGCCTCCCAAACGTAGATCCGCCATCGGAAGCGTCAACTCGGGTATCGACCGGGAAGGAAACGCAAGATTCTCGTTTGCATCAACGTCGGTAACGACAGTTGCAGCAGCGAGTAGGTACCGCGATTCGAGACGTTCCATCCCAAGTCGCGTGTGTGAGCGTTTTTTATTGCGGTTCCGCTTCATCCTGGGTCTCCGGCAGTCGCGACCGTCCAGTCGGTTGCATTCTCCAAACCCTGCAATCTCACGCGAACTCCAGCAAGACAACTTTGGAGTCGTTCGCTATCGGGAAAGCGGTCGCGCAGGCGAAGCATCAGATCACGCGAACGCAGATACCACTGGACGGCATCTGTGTTTCGACCTTGCTGCTGATGGAAATGGCCGAGTGAACTTTGGGCAACGGCCAGTTCCAGCCAGGCGTTTCTTGCATATGCGTCATGCTGAGTCAGCTGTTCCAGCAGCGTTACGGCACGGTTTGACAAAGAACATGCGTCATCAAAATCATTCTGCCTACCGCGCACTGTGGCAAGATTTGATAAACAAGCCGCCAAGTCTTCGTTGAATCGATTGGGAGTTGATGCATGTTCGCCAAGCTCCTCATAGGCTTCAACGCTATCGACCAGTAGCGTCTCGGCCTCGCCGAGATCGACGTCGATCAGAAGCCAAGCCAAATTATTTTGACACAGGGCGGTCATGTGACGACGTTCGCTCCTGGACCGGTCTGCCGGCGTCCCTTGCTGCAACGCTTCATGCATGCCGCGCAGTCGTTCGATGGCAACGGCTCGATCGCCAAGATCCGCTTGGCAGAGAGCGAGATTCATCACGGCTTGAAAACGCCCTCGTTGCAACCATCCCCGATCGTCCGTTGTTGACTTCTTCGCTGCGGAGGAAGCGAACGACTCATAGAGCGTGATGGATCGCTCCAGTGCCTGAACGGCTCGGCGTGTACGCTGAGTCTTCGCGAACCAGGTGCCCAAGTTGTGCTGGCACAGTGCGGCATCTGCAAGCACATCGCTATCAGACAATTCGCTGGTGAGCGCCTCAAACAAAGCGGACGCATCGAGGTAATGCGTTTCAGCCTCGTTGACTCGCCCCATCCTGTCTTCCAGCACGGCCAGACGCAGCGTTGCCGCCGCCAAGTTGCGTTGCAAGCGTGGATCGCCTTTCCCATGCGAAACGAAACTCGCGTAGTACTGCATCAATTCGTTCAATAGCTTTTGGCGCAGTGGTTCGCTGCCCGGCAGGTCTTCGAGTCCTTGATCGACCATTGCGCCAAACACGTCCACGACTCGTTGACTTTCGGCCAGACTGGTGGCCGATGACTCGGCAGCGGCTTCGGTCAAACGCTTTTCGTGAAGGATCAACAAGGCCGCCGTCGTGCTGATGGATGCAGCAAACGCAAAGAACGCAAATGCAGTGATGACCCACCCGCGATGTCGATCCATCTGTTTGGATAGCCGCGAATAGACGCCGGGGTGCTTGGCCAGCGTCGGTTTTGCCATCAGGACACGGCGCAAGTCGTTGGCGAAGGCTTCTGCGGATTCGTATCGGTCTTCACGCTTGCCAGCCATGGCTTTGTTGATCACCGCTTCGAGGTCACTTGTTACTGCCGGATTTCGTCGACGTAAACTGACTGGCCGATCGTGGAGGACCTGGTCACGCAACTGCAAATGGCTGTCTTGATCATGTGCCGGATGAAGCGAGATCAATTCGTACAGAGTTGCGCCAAGCGAATAGATGTCGGTGCGATAGTCGACTAGATGAGTCTTGCCGCTGGCCTGTTCGGGGCTCATGTACCGAAGCGTGCCAATCGCGTCGCCCGTTTGAGTGAGGTCTGAATTCTCGTGAATGCGTGCAAGCCCGAAATCGGTCACGCGAACATGCCCAGACGCGTCGAGCATCAGATTGGATGGCTTTAAGTCGCGATGGACGATCCCCAGTTGATGAGCGTGGTGGATGGCTTGGCAAGCATCGACCATCAAACCCACCGAAGCGTTCACGTGTGCACTGGTCAGATGCGATCGATTGACGTGAAAGCACAACTGGGTTTGCGTTTCATGAGGCTCCTCATCGCAAGCCACCGCATCACCAGCGTGTCGATGGTAGCGTTCGATCAATTCAGCGATGGCGTGATCCAGCGATTGGCCGTCGATCAATTCCATGCAGTAAAAGTGTGACGAATGATCGCAGTGAACAGAATGGACCGCCACAATGTTGGGATGGCTGAGAGCCTGTGCTGCCTGAATTTCGTTTCGGAAGCGAGCCCGTTGCTTGGGATCAAGCATGGAAGTCATCGGAAGAGTTTTCAGTGCCACCTTGCGTTGCGTGGAGACCTGAGTCGCTTCATAGACAACCCCCATTCCACCACGACCGAGTTCGCGGTTGATTTGGAAGCCCGGCAGGTTGGTCAGTGATCGATCTGGATCCTCTGTTGAAAGGGAGGCACGTCCGGTTTGGTGCAGTTCGAGTGCGCTGGTCAAATACCGTTGGAGCGGTTCTCGCAAATCAGGATTTTCGAGAATGACCGATTCAAGGCTGACGTCTTCGCCCGCGTCGAGAGCCACCAGGAACTCGTCGACTAACTCGACCAGTCGATTGTCGTCGGCCTCCGAAGCGATCGTCGACGGAGCAGAATGCATTGAATTGCTCTTCATCGTGAATCGTCCTCACCAAGAAAGTCACGAAGTTGGTCCACGGCGCGAATCCAGAGCATCCGGGTTGCTGGTGCCGAGCGACCAATCTGCTCAGCGATTTCAGGGAATGGCAAGCCTTCCCAATGCCTTAGCAAGATGACAGTTCGGTAGTCCGCCGACAGTCGGTCCACCGCTCGGGCGAGTTCTTCGTGGGATTCCTGTCGGCGCATTTTGAAACTGGGGCTGCCCGAAGTTACATCCGCAAGCCGATTGAGCTCCAAGCCGACGGCGGTCTCGTTGTCCAGGCTCAATTTCTCCAATGAAACTTCGCGGCGGAGGTCTCGCTTCGCTGTCAGAACATGTCGCTCGACGCCGCGAGCCAGATTGTGTTGCATGATCGATCGCAACCAGGCGACAAACTCGCCGCTGGTGTTCCCTTGAAAGCCATCCAAGTCGCGGACGGCTTCCAACATCGTTTCTTGAACGATGTCCGAGGCACTGACCCGCGTGCGAAGCTGTGGGTCGATTCCACGCTGTGCGAGTCCGAGGAGATAGCCATGCGTCTCCCGCATCAATGCATTCGCACTGTGCAGGCAGCCGTGCTTTGCTTTGTGAAGTAGCTCTCTCAAAGTGTGGGCCCAAGTTCAGAAAAGGTGATCGAGTTGATTCGCGTCGAACGTGATAAGCAGTCGTTCTGCGGGGGAGAAGCCATTTTAGCTGACAAGGTGAAAAGAACTCGTCTATTCACATAGGCCGGATCACTGTTGAGGCGCAACGCTCGTTCCATGAGTTTTCTGGCTTGAGTCTCATTCCACGTTTTTTGCGTTATAGCGGTCGCTGATACAGGCCTGGATAGGTAGGGGGAAACCACACTCCGATTCACATACCGAGGAATGAATATGCGTCTGTTTCGAAAAATGCGAGCCACCGACCGACGACGCCCCAAACCGTCCCATCGCCGTTTGAGATCCGAGGCGCTCGAAGCGAGACGGTTGTTGGCTGGCGACGTGATGCTCGAACACAACTTTCGCTACCCAGAGGACGTCAACGGCGATGGGGGCACGACTTCGCTGGACGCTTTGATCGTGATCAATCGAATCATCGATGGCGCTCAATCCACGAATGATTCGGTGGATGTCAACGGAGACGGAAACGCGACTGTCGAGGACGCGTTGATGGTGCTGAACAACCTGGTCAGCAACAGCCAGGGAAGTGTGATGCCAGTCGCCGATCGAATCGACTGGCTGACCAATGCGATCAGTAACGACCGGTTTGCAGGCGACCAGGCCGAACTTGACGCCGCCGTGTCGACACTCGCGACACTTCGCGCTGGGACGCTCCCAGAATTGGCAACGGATAACACTCCGATTCCTGTGGAGCCTGATGGCGGCATTGGTGATGGTGCGGGCCCCATCCCGAATCTTGCCGATGGACCGACAACTGACGTTGATGCCAACGATATTCCGATGGAGCAAGACCCCGACGATGTGGGCACTCCGATTCCTGTGGAACCTGACGGCGGCATTGGTGATGGTGCGGGTCCGATCCCTGATCTTGCCGATGGGCCCCCGACTGACGTTGATGCCAACGATATTCCGATGGAACAAGACCCCGACGATGTGGGCACTCCGATTCCTGTGGAACCTGCCGGCGGCATTGGTGATGG
>JBGCGI010000263.1:0-2914 GCA_045110715.1 Rubripirellula sp. | reverse complement strand
GTGAACGTGTTGATCCAGCATGCGGACTGAGGTGGCCCCTTGTTCGCTTGCCGGAAACTCCTTTTGGCGGACCGAAAAGCTAATCCCACAGGCGACATCGGAAGTTGGCGGGCGGGCGAAAGTCGGACAGGAGTGTCCAACCTACGTGAACCTAAGGCTTCGGGCCGACCGTACTGATACGTCCTCGTACGGTCCGCCCACCCAGCGTCCAAATCACAGTCAAACCGCCATTCGGCGGATTCTGCCGGTTTTGCAACGCCGACGTAAAGTCTGACATCTGCAGACTTTGCTGTCTCTGACCGCCCGTCCGGCACATTTCGCCGTGAATCGAACATCTGGTAGGTCGATTTGCGAAGAGCCTTGCAAAACACGCCGGTTCCGACGCAAGCGCCGTTGACGGGTTTTGACATTTACCCAGAATCCTCGGCTTCTCCTCAAGTCGCTTGAGCTCTCAACTTAAGCGACAAGCACCTTATCCCCCTCCCGCCGCCCCCCCCCCCCGCGCACGGGGTTAGACGTGAAATACAGCGTCGCCTTCATCTTGTCGGTTTGCCTGTCGTCTACGGCATTGGCACAGCGACTATCAGATCCGAACACGATTTTCCGTGGCCAGTCGCCTCAAATGCTGGTTCAGGGAACGCCACCAAATTCGGCGCTGACGCCCGGGTACCCTTTGCCTGCGCCAGCGAACCTCCAACCAGAAGTGGTTGACGGAACGTCTTCGTGGAACGCGTTCTCTCCTCCCAGCGCGCCGGTTCCGCCGGGTGGTGTTGGCTTAGCACCAGGTATGAACGCGCCGCTCTCGGGGCCGGTTCTTGGTGCGCCCAACGCAGGCGTCTACACAAATCCATATGCAACCACACCTGGTATGACCGGTGCCACGCCTGGGCTTGGACTACAGCAAACGTTCCAGCCGGTCGCTCCATACGGCCAGTTCGGTCAGGATCCATTTCTTCCGCAGCAACAGTTTGGTCCTGCGGTCGGCGGTGGTCTTGGACAGCCATTCGGTGGTGCACCACAAGGCTTCACGATGCCCGGAGCAAACGGCCCGGCACCGTATCGGTTCGGCTGGCAGCAACGCGTCCGTCTGCAGTGGTTGCCGGATGAAGACGTTACCGACACACCAGCAACGGGTAACTTCGGTTGGTTCGGAGTCGACTACGAACTGCAGTGGACCCAGCAAATGCCCGGTTGGATTTTCATCTCTGTTCCGCAGTTTGGTTTCCGAGCTTGGGATGGCCCACGTGGTTTGTCGTTGCCCAACGGTGTGTACCACTTCGGCTATGAAGTTCGGATGGAAACACCTCGGAACACTGGTCCTACCAGCTTCATGTTGTCGTTCACTCCTTCGATCAACACCGACTTCGAACAGTCACCCACAAGCGGTGCATGGTTCCTTGATGGTCGTGGAGCCGTCCAGTTTCAACTCGACCAGTATTGGCAGTTGGTTCTGGGTGCTCAGTACTGGGATCGCGTGAATGATCGTATTCTGCCGTACGGTGGTTTGATCTACACGGATGACTTCTGGGAATGGCAACTGACCTTTCCGGAAGCGCGAGTCAGCTTGTTTCTTGGCAGCGAATACATGTGGGCCAAGTGGCTATACGTTCGCGGTGAGTACCATGTTGAAGCTTATGAAGTGGACGCCACGTTCGGTGGAACAACCCGTCAGGAACAGATTGAACTTCAGGATTGGCGGGTCCTTCTTGGTCTGAAGATGGACACCGGCTACTACGACTGGTTCTTCGAAGGCGGCTGGGTCTTCGGGCGTGAAGTTGAATTCAAGGGCCCAACCCCAGACTTCAACATCGGCACTGGTTTCATCGGCCAACTGGGCTTCCGCTTTTAGGAAGCAACCCGTTCCACCATGTGCGGCAGCAGTGTTGGAATGATCTCAAGGCGTCCACGCGATTCTGATATCGCGTGGACACTCGCCTGACGTGGGTTCGAAAAGAGCCGCCTCGGGATCCGCCCGAGACGACTCGTGGTCCGACTCGATCCGCGACTACAGAACCTTCTCACGAAGCTCTGTTAACAAGTTCGCGGCATGGCCGATGTCAGCCTTCTGCTGTTCCGGATCTTCTGGAATCTCGCGTTCAATCGTCAGTGGGCCGTCGTAGCCGATTTCCTTAAGGGTTCTCAGATAAGTTTCCATGCCGACATCGCCGTCGCCGAGTGGAACTTCCTGACCCCAGTCTTCACCGCGCTTGCCTTCGGGGGCCCACTTGGCATCTTTGCAGTGCACGCTGCGGACAAACTTGCCAACCTTCTGCAGAGCTTCGATTGGTTCGCCGGTTCCGTAAAGAATCATGTTGGCGGGATCAAAGTTGATGAAGAGATTGTCACGCTCGACATCGTGGATGAAGTGCAGCAGATGGTCAGCGGTCTCCTGACCGGTTTCCAGGTGCATTCTTTGCCCGTTGCTGCCGACGTGGTCCAGAATCTCGCGGGTCACGGCGATCAGATTCTTGTAGTCGTCTGATTCCCGATTTTCCGTGACGAAGCCAATATGCATGCCAACCGTGTCGCACTTCAGCATGGCGGCAAAATCAGAGACCTCTTTGAAAACCGCGACACGTTCGTCGCGTGTTTCAAGCGGAACCAATCCAACAGTTCGCGCGGTGGTCGGGATGTCTGCGTAGCTTTCACCCGTGAAGCCACCAAACACCGCGCTCACGGTGATTTCGCCGCACTTGGCGAGAAACTCATCCGCATCTTTTTGATTGCGTTTTTCTTTGCTTGGAGCGTGTAGCTGGACGGTCGGAATCTTGAGTTCCTGGGCAACTTCCAGATGAACGCCCAATCCGTGATCGACGGATGTGAAAACTCCAATTGGCCATTTCGACATGATTGACTCCGGCTGTGAACTTCGATGAAGCCGAATGATACCCAGTGACTTGTCCCGAAACCAACC
>JBGCGI010000262.1:0-3537 GCA_045110715.1 Rubripirellula sp. | reverse complement strand
CTGCGTTGGCAACGCCCTGCGAGAACGGTTGCAGCGCGAAGTTACCAGCTCCATTGCCATCAACCATTCCAATGCGTTGGTGCGAGTTCACGCTGCCTGAAGAAAGTGGTAAGCCGTCTCCCACCCAGCCGGTCGCCGCGCCAGTGATCGGGAAGCCACCAACATTGATGTTCATCGATGCAATTTCAGCGGACGTGTAACCGACGAAGAGCGAATCGCGAACATTCCCCACGTTGTCGATCAGCAACACCCAGAGGTTATCACCGGCGCCATAGTTCAGGTTGCTGCCCCAAAAATTTGGATCCAATGGTCCGTCACTGCTGGCAATGACCTCGTCCGCCGCCATGTTGGCGGGCAGCGCGAACGTATTGGGATGAATATCATTGATCCCTGGGCTCGCGCCTCCAATGCTGGCGGCCAAGAACCAGCCGCTCGTGTTCACATCGGCACCGCTGACGTTTTGAATCTCAATGAAATCGGGACTCAGTTCCGACAACTCACTGATCACAACATCCGGGGCTGTGGAAGCCGCTGGATCGTTCTGCACGAAACCTGCCTGCAGAACCTCGCGCACCGTCACCGAACCAGGCGCGGTTCCGGTGATCGTGAACGTACCATCGGCTGCAGTGACCGCGGAGGGTTCGCCACTATCGAACGCACCGTTGAAGTTCGAATCGATGAACATCGTGACACCAGCGATACCCGGCTCGCCAGGGTCTTGCAAATTGTTGTCGTTGATGTCCTCGTATTTTGTTCCCGAAACCGAGACGGAGGTGTCCAAGGTGAAACCTGCAGTGAACGGATCGTTCGTTTCACCGTCCAGATCGCCGATACTGCCCATCGCGATCGTCGCGTTGTAAACACCGTCACCCACATTGGCTGCCGGGTCCACATCAAACTGAATCGTGTCAGTATCAACAGCAGTGAAGCCAGTCGATGGCAGCCCACCCACGACAATATCTGAAGCATCAACGGTGGCGAAGTCGATCGCCTCGTTGAAGTCCACGGTGTACGTCGATGGGAAGGCAGCAACCGTGCTGGCGTCTGAGGGATCGCTGCTGACCACAAACGGGTCGATGCCGGCTGCCAACAGGTGCCGATCTTCCAGCTTCTCGATGAACGCCCGACGGGCTCGATTTCGGACAATGCTGCTGCGACGTGTGCGCGCAAGTCTCTTGCGGTTTGAACGAAAGGCAGGATTCATGGTGGGCTCAGAAGGAAGGTAAACGACGTGTTGCGAAATCAAGTTGCAAGCGAATAAGAAAATTCGGCGTCAAAATAACACAATCATCGTCCGATAATACGGGATTTAGCGAAAATAGGGGGTGGATATCGCCCTAAAAACGTTACTAACCCCCCGTTCTTGCCCCCAAGCGATCCGCACAAATCGAGGATTCGCCACAGGAGAACGATTGTCACTGCTCGCAAAACGAGCCGTTTTTGAATCGATGGGGCATGTTTAAACAGAACACGCCATCGTTTGACGCAGCACCTTGCTCATCGAGTCGCCTTCCAACAGATCCTCGCTGAACTTGGCACAGAAGACTGCCACTTGATCGAACTGCTCGCCACACAGAGCCAAGCCCAGCAGATCTTCTGCGGACAACGTCTCTCGTCCCGCCCGGCGCGTCAAAGCGAAGCTCAAGCCGCCCAATCCTTCGTAACTGCGATACACGACTTCCGTGCAGACCATTCGATCTGCACGGGTGAAATCGAAATCGAAATCATAGGGCTTTCCCAGATGAGTCCGCGACCGCTCGATCGCCTCCGCAATCAGGCTCTGCTCAAGCCTCGGACGAATCACCGCGACCGCATCGTTGCCAAACGGTGAATCCATCGTCCGCTCGCGAACACCGTCCTTGAGTGATTCGACCACACGTTGGCCGCCGATATACATGGCAGCGTGCGGCCAATAGCCGGGCAAGAAGTAGTTGGTGACAGCGCTGTCCTTGCGAGTCACAAACACATCGCCAGGCTTCAAGATCGATTCCATCCGTTCAATCACCGGAGCCGGCAATCGGGAAACATGACGCGGCATCGTGCTGATGTTGCTGACCAATCGCGACCCGAATTCTTGAATCAGGTACACCGCGCGAGAAACGTTGCCACGCACGAGTTGCTCGCGAGCGTGACGTCCACGCTCGGCCAATCGCGCTCTCAGGTAGCGTCTGACTGGAACTTCGGTTCGATCACGCAAGCGTTCGATGACTTCGATGACGGCTCGCAATCCGGGATCCGCTTGTGCCAATGAGTGCATCGAATCACAGTGCGAATCGTAGAATTCATTGGCTTCTCTCAACTGTAGTGCGTTCGACGGGTCCGTCAGCGACAACTGCACTTGGTCAAAACTGTTCGCCGCGATTCCATACACCGCATAAGATTCGTTCAGCTTTCGACGCACCAAATCATCTTTGCGAAACAGGTCTCTCAGGAAACGAGCCGCATCCACCAGCACCAGGGCGGCCGCGTAACCGACCGCAAATTGGCCCGCATGCTCTTCGCTAGCTCGACCGACTTCCTGGCGTATCGATCCGATCAACTCAAACAGTGCACAACGTGATTTGTGATACGAAACCCAAACACTATCGATCTGATCACCTTCACTGGGGGTGAAGTAGCCGCGATCTAAGGCGGTGATTTCGACGCAAAGTTGCGTGGTTGACTCACGCAATCGGGCCAAGTGGTCCGCTAAATCGACGACGGTGCGAACAGCAGCGGAGTCGACGATCGGCGAGTCAGATTCGTTCATGATCAAACCACAAGCGTGCGAATGGCATCCCCAACACAAGTGGCGTCGATCTCGCGGAGTGCTCCAGGCAACTCGTCCACCAATCGCGTCGATACATGAGGATCGTAGTAGTTGGCGGTGCCGATCTGCACGGCGCTCGCGCCGGTCACCAAGAATTGCATCACATCATCGATCGTTGCGATCCCGCCAATGCCGATGATTGGGATGTCGACGGCGCGGGCAACTTGGTGCACACATCGCAGTGCGATTGGCTTGATCGCTGGTCCACTCAGTCCGCCCATTCCGTTGCCGAGCATCGGTTTGCGGCGTTTCCAGTCCACCGCGATCCCCAACACCGTGTTGATCAGGCAGACTCCATCGGCACCACCATCGGCGGCACCTTTGGCGATCTCATCAATCCGCGTCACATTCGGAGTCAACTTTGCAAGGATGGGCGTGTCCGTTCGTTTGCGGGCCGCGGCAACCACACTCCGACAGGATTCGGCGTTGGTGCCAAAGTCGATTCCGCCGCTGACGTTGGGGCACGACAAGTTCAGTTCGATCGCCGACACACCCGCCTCGTTGCCAACGCGTTCGGCCAGCGAACTGAAGTCATCTTCTGTTCGGCCGGCAACACTGACGACCACCGAAGTCCCAATCTGCCTCAGGTAGGGCAGATGATTCTCCAAGAACGCGTCGACACCATCGTTGTCCAGTCCGATCGCGTTCAGCAATCCCGCCGAAGTTTCGACGGTTCGCCAAGGAGCGTTTCCGATTCTTGGTTCGGCCGTGATCGTTTTGGGAACGAC
>JBGCGI010000261.1:0-3416 GCA_045110715.1 Rubripirellula sp. | reverse complement strand
TGAAGGCGAGTTCGGATCATCGAACCAAAGGATCAACGTGGTTGATCCTGCTTTCAATCCCGTGACTGCGATTTCACGACCACTTTGCTGATCGACTACTTCTGTCCGGACGACCGCATCATCCGGTACGTAAACGCGTCGTGGAACCTTTGCCAACTGCAAGACCTTGGGCCTGCCCAGAACAAGGTTTAGTGGGAGCTCTGGATCGATCGTGCTTTCGACAAAACGATTTGCCCGACTTAACGCATCCTCGGTCGGTGGTGGCAAAAGCAATTCCGACGGAAAGTTACTCTGGATCCGAGGAGCTGGCGAGCGACCTGTTTGCGGATTGTTATTGGGCTCCGCGCCGCGGTTGCTGCCGTCCAAGTCGCCTACTTGGTTTGATGCGATTGCTTGCGTGGTGTCGATTGCTGTCCGCCGCGGTGGAACCAGCGTAGCGGGTGAGTTTGTTTCGGCGATGTCTTGACCATATGCAGTCGGCTGTACCAGCCAGCATAGTGTCATGCAAAGCAAAAGGAATCGACGAGCGATTGTCGGGGCTGGCACGTGCTCTGTGGCCTTTTTTGAAACGACACTCGATACCCTTGACCGGTGAGTCAAGTTCGGTGCACTGATATAGATTGACTGGGCATTGCTCTTACGCACGTGCCCTTACGCATGTGTCCGACCACCGGAGTATTTTGTCTAATCGGATTAATCGGACCGGCGCTTTAGAAAACGATTGGGATTTGATAAAGTTGAACGAAGTCTTTGGTCGGACCACGTGCTTCACTCTCCGTTCAGAGAGTCTAGGAATGTCCCCAAACCGAATGTCTTGGGTTGCCTGCTGATCCTTGGCTTTTCCATGCCTGTGCTTTCTCAAGAGGGCGACAGCCACCATGGAATGAAGGAAGAACATGCTGCTGCTCACCTTGACCATGATCGCTGGCAGGCCGAACACAGTAGGTGGCGAGTAGAGCATTTGCGTGCACTCGCAATGCTTTCAAAGCTACAAGCAAAGATTTTCGAGCATGAAGCGGAATTGGAAGAGCATTCCGAGGAGATTCGAGCTCATGAGGATCACGCGCAGCATCACGCAGAAGAGATCGAAAGCCACAAAGCATCAGGCAATGATGCCGATCACGCCAAGCTAGAAAAGGAACACGCTAGCTTTGTCGGCAAACACAAAGCGATGGCGAAAAAGCACGAGGCACTGCACGACGGTCATGAAGAGCTGATGACGCAATCAAAAAGCTCTTTAAGGCTAGCAAGCACTAGACCGCAGTTGTTGTGGTGGTTTAAGTCGGTCATCGCCGATTATCGCGATCGCTGACGTAAATCGTCTCGCAGCGATCTTTGGTCAGTCGATAGCTAATGTCCGGTCGAGATGTCACTTGGTCGACCGGACTAACGCCGGCGCATGAGACAGAGCTGGATCTGCTTCAGCAACCAAGTTGCGATGTCGAGCCAGTACCGTCGCTTGCAAAGGTTCACTGAGTTCACCAAGAATCGGCCATGCATCGCGCAGTCGAGGCGACGCATTGGGCCGCTTGCTACTGAGAGGCTGTTCAAATGCGAACCCGACAACGCGGTCATCTTGGTCGATGATCGGGTAGTAAAAATCTTCAACGGCATTTATCGGCTTGGTATCAAGATCGATCAGATCAAGCAGTTGAGATCCTACCGATAGCCTTTGCGGATCACCCTGATAACTTGAGTCGAGATCAAACTCAAACCATTCGTCTTCGCCCGGTAACAACGGAATTGGTTGATTGGTGCTCGTGTCAAATCTGGCCCGACGCGCAAATGGGGCGAGCGTCCGAATTAGTGCTTCTGTGCCTGCTGCTTCCTTGTAGACCGTCACGATTGCGACTTGATTCGCGATTGCTGTCGCGCGAACGGTGACACCGTCGCGGCGAATGTCGTAGCCGTCTGTTGGGTTGGGAATAAACGGCATCAAGTGACCGATCAAAAGCGGCGAACCGGTTCCACTTGAGCTGACGTTCTCAACGCGGTCCAACGGGTTGGCAACGCTGTCGCGCTCAGGGGTTCGACGAATCCTCGCGAGAAAGGCTTGGCCGTTGTCGGAAGCCGCAAAATCGTCTCGTAGGTAGTCGCCGAATTCGTCATGCGAATCAGCGGTGTCTAAGTAATCGCCAGCGACCAAATCGCCATGTTGTTCGTTCTCCCCATTCAGCTGTGGGTTTGGTCGGTAAATGTATTGGTTTCGGTTCGCCCAAAGATCAACGATGCCGGTTCCCTGGCCAAGTCGTGCACGATCATTGGCATCACGCTGGACGAGTGATTGATTGGGGCCAGCGCCCAGAGTGGTAAGGTTCTCTGTCGGGTCGAGATCGTCATCAAACACGTTACGGATAACATCACGAGCAGCCTGTCGTCCGTTTCCTTCAATGTCGCGTGCGCCTTCCAATGCACCTGTGTTGACAGCGGTTTGCATGGTTCGCCGCGAAAGTAAGACGAATCCCAAGTCAAGGGTTAACGCTAAGATCCCAACCAGCGCTAGCAGGAACAGGATGAAAAGAACCAGTGTCTGGCCATGACGATTGTTCTCACGTCTAACTCCCATCGGAAAACACCTCGCGGCGGTAGATCGCTTGGAAAGTCATGACTTTGCGGTAGGGACGCACGATACGGGTAAGTGCCTCAAGTTCGCCAAGTCCGTAAAGGCCTGCGTTCGCATTGGAACCGGGGTTTCCGGTTGCAGGCGAGTTTCTTTCTGTTGGCTCAGCCAGTTGATAGCAGTCTCCGGTCGACACGCCAGGTTTGACGACGGTATCGCCAACGATCACGATGATGCCACCTAACTCGCTTTCGCCATCGGGTTGGTCGGCAACAGTTGTTCGATTGATCAGAGTCGTTGACTGTGCCGGATAGTTGATTCGTAAGGCGACCATGCCAGGTTCAAACGATGTCAGCGTCCCGTCATTCGTGTAAGCGAGCTTGAATGGACCTTCGCGATCCGTTGTTTCATCCCCATCGTGATCGACTCGGATTTCTTCCACTGGAGCGACCCACTGGCAGACTGTTTCGCCTGCTGTGCGAATGGTGGTGGGAACAAAACCAGCAGCTGGCGGGTTGTTGTTGGGAAACGGAACGAGATCTCCTGGATCGCGATTTCGATATTCCACGATCGGAATCAGAATGGTTTCTTCACCGGTTGTGGAGTTCATGACGACAGTTCCAGGGTAACGCGTCATGTCGTTATCGCGGACCATCGTTGGCGCTAACAAGCGATTCAGCAGCGGCAGTTGATCAATGAAGGCCTGAAAGTCTCCGTCGAATACGGTTGATTGGTTCCATTCGCTATCGTGGATCACCAAGAACTGTTCGTCGTAAATCTTCTCTTTGAATTTTTGATCGTTGCAAACCAGGTTGGGGTCATCGCAATGTTCAATCTGCCCCAGCCCTAGTTCCTG
>JBGCGI010000260.1:0-50705 GCA_045110715.1 Rubripirellula sp. | reverse complement strand
TTGCTTGGGTGATTCGCCAGGCACTTGGCACAATCAGTTCAAACGCGCTGATTTGTCCGGCTTCAACGGTTCCGGCGCCGTTCAGAACTTCAATGCGATTGCACGCGGTGCCTTCATGGTCCGTAAGGAAAGTAAGTTCCGAGACATCCTCGATGGCCTGTCGAACACCATCTTCATGGGTGAAATCAAGACCAGCTTGGGTGATCGTGATATCCGAACGGCGGCTTCCTGGGAGCGAGACGGCGGCAACGACGTCAGCAACAACCCTTCGTACTGTGCAGACGCAGGTCAAATCAGTCCCGCTAAACCGAGGATCTGGTGTAACGCTGGGGAAACTGGTTGCACGGCTCCGAATCCATTGAGCCAGAACAACCACGAATCCCGTGGTGCGAACTGGGCCAACTTCCGATATCAATGCACGGCAATGCTAACGATCTTACCACCCAACTCGGAAAACTGCGTCGGCGTATGGATCGACTCTCCTGGAACCATGCCGCCTAGCAGTAACCACCAAGGTGGAGTCCACGTCCTGATGGGCGATGGTGCAGTCGTCTTCATGACCGATTCGGTGGAAGCCGGTGATCGTCGTGCTGGTGCGGTTCGCCGAAACGCTCCTGGCAACCCTCCTGGCCGAGTGCCAGGTGCCGAAAGTCCTTATGGACTGTGGGGATCGCTGGGAACAAAGGCCAGTGGCGAAGTCATCCAAGAACAGCTGAACCAGTAGACTCTAGCAGTCGCTTTTACTGTTCGACAAAACGCCGAGCCTCGTCCTTCAATCGAAGGGCGAGGTTCTTTTTTTGCGCCAGCCCTTTCACTGCTCGCGAACGCGGATCCAGTGATCGTGGAAGCGAATCCCCTGCTCCAACTCGATCGCCGGCATGTGGCAATCAATGCATCCAGTTTCAGGATTGATCGGACAAGCGACATGAGTTTTCGTGTCTGGCTCGTGACAGCTCCGACAATTCTTGACATGATCGGCGGTTTTCATCTCGCGAATCGTTTGATGTGGATTGTGGCACGTCGTGCACTTCAACTCGCGGGCCGAATCGAGGTAGCAACGGCTTCGCAACATTCCGACTGGTTGGAAGCGAACCAACAGATCCGGATAATCCCGGATTTCCTTTTCCGTCACATGTCGGGGCAGGCGGTGGCAGTCTCCGCACAGTTGCATTTCGGACTCGGTGTCCCAGGTATTTCGGCCAACCGAGTAGGCTGGTGGCGTTGGGTTGGTACGTGCAATTCGAACATGCTCGCTTCCTGGTCCGTGACATTTCTCGCAATTGATGCTGTTGACCAGATCTTCGATTCCTTCGCCGACAATTCTGGCGCTGGTGGTGTGGCAGTAGATGCATCGCTGCAACGGCACGCCAGAAGATGAATCACCGAAGAACTCAAGCGCGCTCTGAGGTGTCATTTTCGGATGTCCCGGCGTCAAGTCAATGCGACCGCCCGGGTAACAGCTGACACGATGTTCGATGCCCTCGGTCTGACCGTCCAATCCAGGAGCAAGTGTCAGCAACGTCTGCGCGGTGTGCCCCGATCCGAGCACGTATTGCAAAGGAAACGGCTCGTCACCGAATTTCGTGGGTAGTCGCACGGAAAGCCCTCCCTCACGATCCGCACGATATTCGTACGTTCCGAACACCTCCCCCGCGTCAAACTTCTTGCCGTCGAACTTGGCTGCCAAGTCGGATTCTGAGACCTGAAAAAAAGTGGAAGCGTGGCCATGATTTGCATGCAGCGCAAAATTTTCCGCGTGACATTCTTTACAGACCTGTCGACCAACCAGGGTCGGCCTAACAACTTCATTCCCTCCGTCATTCTGGACGTCTCGTTCATTTGGGGAAGCAACCTGCGTGACGGATGCGACGGTTCCAGCATCAGGCCGATCATTGCGCTGCAAAATTGCGACGACAACCACGATGACGATGCACAAGGCGATCAAAAAACTTCGCGGACGGTGCAAACTTTCACTCCTACTCGGACAAGCCAGAAGACGCGAACGGTGAAAACCAGGGAGACAGCAATGGCATTGGACTTCCGTCCCAGGCTATCACATTCCATCGTTCCGAGGTTTCGAAGACTCTTCTTTCGAGAGCGCAAATTTCGTTGCGGGGACCGTGCGAACCGTCTATCATCTGAATTCTATTTCGGACCTGAAGCGGGAAGTTTTTTGCCAGGCGAGCTCGCTCATTTGAATCCCGCCAGCCGGCGACGTATCGGAGAGATGGCTTGATTCTGCGATCTCGACCCTCAACTTTTTTTTCCGGCTTGGTTTGCTTCGCGGCAATCTCCTTCACAAGTTGTAGTCGCGACGAAGAGCGAGCGGTTCCGCTGCCTCTTCCCCTGGACGACCGAGTTCAGACATTGCAAGAGCCTGTAGAACGGACGCCCACGCGTCCGCCTGACTCGGACCAGACGCTGCCTTTGGAGTCTGCTTCCAATGGTGAGCCATCGATCAATCCCACACAGCTACTTGAACAAGCGACCCTGGCAATGCAAGCAGGGGATGGGGACGCGGCCTATGCACTGGCCCGTCAAGCGGTTCGTCTGGCTCCGCACGATCCGCAGGCAGTGTTCCTGATGGCACGGATGCTGGGTGAGCGTCATCGGTTTCCCGAGGCCATTCAGATGCTGGATGAATTGGCCCAGACCACTCCAGCCACACGACTTCCCGCGACTGGGCAGACGGCGGATTGGATGGTCAGGTTCGGTCGATGGTCGGAAGCCGAGGAGCGGTACCTTGTCCTTCTGAAGGAAGTACCTGACGCGGCTCTGGTTCATCGGAATTTGGCAAGGCTCTTGATCCGCCAAGGGCGACGTGCCGAGGCATCCAAGCATCTCGACCGGCTTTGCCAATTGGGAGATGTCGAGGAAATTGAACTGCGACAAATGCTGCTTGCCTTGCATCCTTTTGCCGGCGACGCCTCCAACGAAGAGTTCGATCCCATTGGGCCTCGCGGGATCGCCAGCTTCGAAATCGGCCGAGGCGACTGGGAGTCGGCTCGCAAGACGCTCGAGGCGATTGAGACGATCGAACCGCACGCATTGGGATTGTTAGGTCGCGTCTATGTCAACCTGAATGATTTCGCAGCACTGGATCGCTGGACCGAAACAGCATCACAGTCAAACGAAAGCGATGCCAACACTTGGTTTGCGAAAGGAGCATTGGCGGCCAAGCAAGGCGATCATGCCAGCGCGGTCGGCTGCTTTGCGGAATCCGTTCTTCGTGACCCAACCGATCGTCATGCTTACGCTTTGATGAGTCAGTCACTGGAACAGCTTGACGCTGCGAAAGAGTCCGCGGAAGTCGCCGCTCGCGCCAAACTGATTGAGCAGACCCAAGATTTGGGGACCAAAATGGCGGAGACTACCGATCGCGATGACGCGGAGCTTGCAACGCTGATCGAATTGCTTGACCAGCTGCGACGCCCCATGGAAGCCTGGGGTTGGCACGGCGTGAGACTCGCCTATGGTCGCTCCAGAGCCTCACTCTCTGGTGCAGCTGAGCAGGAAGTTCTCCCTCAAATTGCGCGAGATCGACCAGAACCATCCATCGGCAATGACGAGCTGGCAACGCGGCAATTTCTGCTATGCGGTGTTGATCCCAGTCGATTCTCAGTCAAGAAACGCGATCACACTGCGACGGATTCCCAGCCCTAGCTGCCAAGCTTCGTGTAAATGGACGTCGCACTGTTTGCTCCCTCCTCTACTGCGTCTGAAAGCATCCTCGTGACAAACCGCATTGCCAATCCCGCCTGGTACATCGGAGTCGGTCTTGCCTTCTTGACCACAATCCAAGCAGAGAGCTTCGCGATCCCCCCAGAGCAAGCTGTTAGCACGATCGCTGATTTGATGACGACTCCTCGCGATCAGGCAGCACTGCGAAAACCGATTCGAGTCCGGGGAACAGTATCCCTGGTGGGGGACGGGATCTCGTCGCCCAATCATAGACTCAAGGCTGCGATGAGCTTTTGCGTCGAAGACGCGTCCGCTGGCATTTGGGTGCGTTCGGGACACGCGTTGCGTGAAGGGATTTTGCAGGAAGCCGACATCGTCTTGCCCAAACTGGAATACGGAGTCGAAATTGAAATGGAAGGGTACCTTGATACAGGTGCATTCGCGCCTGTGATCATGCCCACCCGCATCACGATCCTGGGCAAACGCGAGTTGCCCGACGCTCCCCATGCCGTCTTGGCAAGTTTCTTGAATGGCGGCGATGATATTCGCCGCGTCACAGTGAATGGCGTCGTGCAAGATCTCGAATCGGAATCGGACAACTGGTGGTCACTTCGCGTCGAGACTGGTGTCGGCCACTTCTTGACACGACTCCCCCGAGAAGCCCCGTTTGCACCTCATCGATTACTCGACGCCGAGGTCGAGATAACCGGACTCGCAGCGGTATCGCGGAACTGGCGCTCGGAATTTGTATGCCCGCGTCTGATCGTCAATCATCGGAATGACGTTCGCATTCGCAGACCGGCGCCGGCCGATCCGTTCACCGTCGAAAAGGTTCAAATCGATAACCTAGACGGATACTCGATCACGGGACGACCACGTCATCGTCGTCGTATCGAAGGCACCGTCACCTACTACGATGGAAACTTGTCTCTTTACGTTCAAGACAATGAGCTTGGAATCCATGTACAGATTAACGAACAAGCCTCCATCGAAGTTGGCGACCGCATTGAAGTGTCCGGATTCATCGACACAACGCGCTACCTTGCCGGATTGAGAGGAGCTTCCCTGCGTCGTTTGGAACGCCACAAAAATTTGATCCCTATTCCCATGACAGTCGCTCAGATTTTCCAAGAACACCAGGGCCTCCATGAAAGGCAACCGGCGACTGAGAGCTGCGACGGACAACTGATTCAGTTAAGTGGGCGGCTTTTGGATTTTCAGTTCGGCCACACTCCAAAACCACACCGCCTGGAAATCGATTGCGGTGACTACGTCGTGACTGCGTTTCTCTCCGGCGAAACGAAAGAACTCATGCCGGGAACCGATTTGACGGTTACAGGAATTGCCAAACTCGTTTTCCCCCCACCGATCGCGACCGCGAAACTAGCGGTGCCAGACCGTGTCGATCTGCTCTTACGCGACGCCAATGACATCGCAATCCTCAACCTCCCATCGTGGTGGACGCCTCAACGAACTTTCACCGCTCTCTTGATCGTAGCGGTCTTCGCGCTTTCAGCGTTCCTGTGGGCGTTCACTTTACGTCGTACATTGAGCCAACAAATCGATCAGCTCGCTCGCGAAATGCGAAATCGTCATGACGCAGCCCTTGAGTTTCAAGGCGCGATTCGTGAGCGAACCCGCCTAGCCGCCAATTTACATGACACGCTCCTGCAAACGATGGCGGGAATTGCCTACCAACTGGAGGCCTGCGGACAGTCCGAACAACCCGAGCCCAAAGCGTTTCAAAGCCATCTGGATACCGCAAGCCGAATGATCCAACGTGGGCAGGACGATCTTCGCAACACCGTTTGGGCGCTTCATTGCCTTCCGCTTGCCGACGGAACCTTTGCGGATTCGGTGAAACAAGTGACCCAAGAGATTGGCCTGGGGCATGACACAAATGTCACGGTCACCTGCGCCGACGATTTCCCCTCACTAGCTGATTTCATCGCGGGTAACTTACTGTTGGTGATTCAAGAGTCCATTCATAACGCGATCAAACATGCCGACGCCGCACGAATTGACATTGATTTGAATGTGTCTCCCGAAAACGATCGCGTCTCCGTTTCCATCCTTGATACCGGGGTCGGTTTTGACGTAAACAGTCGCCGCACCTCCAGCGATGGGCATTTCGGCATTGAAGGAATGGAACAACGTATCGAGCGACTCGGAGGGACACTTGTGATCGAAAGCCAACACGGCGTCGGTACCATCATCAAAGCGGTCATCCCGTTGCGAGAGTTTGACCCGAAAATTGCTTGACCGCATAAGCACGCGCATCACAAGTGCGCCAATCACGTTTCGCAAAACGAATCTCATGCCTGAACCACATCCCCTCAAACCGCTTCGCTTGCTGCTGGTCGATGACCATGCCGTGATGCGATCTGGATTGGCAAACATGCTGACGGCTCGTCGCGAATTTGAGGTCGTTGCCGAGGCGGACGATGGCGAGTCAGCGTTGGCGCTGCACCAAGAACATTGTCCGGATGTCACTCTGTTGGACATAGCGATGCCCAAAATGAGCGGCCTGGAATGCCTGCGGCGGCTCAAACAACAGTCTCCCAACGCGAAGGTGCTGATGCTCAGTTCCTCTGAACTGGACCAAGACATGCATCAAGCGATCGAATCGGGGGCCGAAGGTTACATTACGAAAACCGCTCTCCCATCAGAACTGGTCGCTTCGATTCTGTCAGTCAGTCGAGGTGAAATGTATGTCAGCGATAAAGTATCAACACGCCTGCGGCGCTATTCGTCAACCTCGCGACTGACTCCCCGGGAACTCGAAGTATTGAACCTACTTCGTAAGGGCATGAGCAATCCCGATATCGGATCGATCTTAGCGATCACGCCGCGAACTGCCAAAGCTCATGTGGCGTCGATCCTCCTTAAACTCGAGGCTCATGACCGCGCCGAAGCAGTGGCAAGGGGATTCGAACGCGGCCTGCTTCGCCCATAGAAAACCCTCAGAAGGCTAACTCAAGGGGCAGTCGGCTCGTGAACGCACATCCTCCGCAGTTCGGCAAGGATGTCCGAATGTTCTGCTTCCGACACAAGATTGTTTTGCTCGAGCGGATCCACCTCTAGGTCAAACAACTGCTCGTAGACCGGGTCGACTTCTGGGTAACGGATGTATTTCCATCGCTGCGTTCGAACGCCTTCGGTGACGGCAATTGGCGACCTCGGAGGATCCGTATTGTAGGTGTGCTGGTAGTAGAAATGCGAACGCCAATCCCTAGTTTCTCGTTCGACCATCGGCATCATGTTCTTGCCTTGCATCGTTTTAGGCGCATCAATTCCTGCCAGGGCAAGTATCGTGGGCGCCAAGTCAATCGTCAGAACCATTTCGTCTCGACGCTGGGCTGACCGCTTGGGATCGACACGTGGGTCGTAGATAATCAGAGGCACCCGAATCGAGTTCTCGTACATCAGCCACTTGCCCGATAGCCCGTGGTCACCCAGCAGACTGCCGTGGTCGGAAGAGAAAATCACGACCGTGTTGTCATCCAACCCAAGCCGCTTCAGTTCTCCAAGAATTTCCCCCACCGCTGCGTCGGCGCGAGTCACGGTTCGATAGAAGGTCCGTAAGTCTCGCTGATACGATTCCGCGTCCTTCAACCATTTGCGGCCGCCATCTCCATTGAGAGACTTGCGGATAAATTCCGGCTGAGCATCGAAGTCCTCACGCGAGAAAGTTGGAGACTTCGGAATGTCAGCATCCGCGTAGACGTTCGGGGCATTCGGGTCGAAGAAATTGAAGGGTCCATGCGGCTCTTTGAAAGCCACCGTCAAACAGAATGGTTGTTCCTCCGTCGTCGCTTGCAAGAACTCAACGGCCTTCTCCGTCATCACTTCCGTAAGGTGCCGCGTCTTTCCACCAACCTGTTGACGAAAATTGATACTCTGTGGAAATCCGTACCAGAAGTCGAACTGATCTTCTGGTAGCGCAAGACTGCGGTTTCCAATGTTCGGATTGCCGACCGCATACTTTCCTAAATAGCCCGTGCGATAGCCCGACTGCCTCAGCAGCGCTGGATAGGTTTCAGCAAAGGCATCCGCCCTTAGCGAAGTCTTGAAATCAGTGATTCCGTGCCGATACATATGCTGCCCCGTCAGGATGCAAGCACGATTGCTACAGCAAATTGCCGTGGTGACAAACGCGTTGTTGAACAACGTTCCTCGCTGAGCAAGGCGATCGAGGTGCGGAGTTTGAATGTGGTCATTCCCCATGATCCCCAAGCAATTTTGAGGTTGGTCATCGGTGAACAGGAACAAAATATTGGGACGCCGATCCTCTGCCTGTAGCATTCCACTGGCAATACCCATCGTCATCAGCACAACGAAACGAAGGCAACTCTGCTTGATGATGTTCATTTTGACGGTGATCACTCGGTTGCATGAGTTTTGGAGGAAACGTGGAAGCGTCACCGAAGCCAGGTGACCCGCCATTGCGCACAGTTTATGCCAACGCAAATGGAAATGCATGAACGATCGTCTCAAGAACAACCGCGAACTTCTGTTGCACGCTGCAGCAATCGTTACCTCGCCGTCGCGACTGACGTCCGGTCGCGGCGAAAAGAACAGTTTCAGCTCGGACTCGCCTGAGGCGAATACGGGGCCGGTGGATCGTGCTGAAGTCGGCAGCAATCCATCCAGAAGACGTGGAACGAACTGGCTGCCGTTGGGTTCAAAAACCACTGTCGCAATCGCAGAGCCTTCGTCCATCGATGCTTTCCAGGCGACGAACAACTGATCGTTGTGGTAGGTGACCGTGGGGCTTGTGTTTCCAGAATTGCTGGCGATGGCAGGCTCCAGTTCAGCCGATACACCGCGACCGCTCGCGGAGTTTTCATTTTCACCTCAGACCGCTCCATCAAATTCAAGGAGATAGATTTCCCGAACCTGATCGACCTTCTGCGACCGGACCGCAGTGATCCGATCGCCCTCGGTGACAAACTGGAAGTCCTCGATGTCCGCGCCCGAATCAGCCAAACTGATTCCACGGCCAATGTCACTTGGTTCGCCCGCGCGACTCTGCCCCAACGCTGTCCATTGATCGCCATCGAAAAACTGAACGCGAATCTGGCGCTCACCATCGATCTCTTCGATCCAACCAACTACTGGGCCAACGGATGTTTGTTACCAAGGTGAATCGCTCGACGTCTTTCACTCGATGATCACCAGATTGAGATTCGGGTGTTCCCGTCTGAATTGAGTTTGATCTTCTGCGCTGGCTGGCAAGCTGAAGTACTTCAAGCGGATTGAATACCCGATCGTTGATTTGCTGATGCGTGAGCAACTTCCAAATTTGATTGTCTGTCACTTTTTAGCCCGCGGTTCGATCATCATCTTTGCGTCGTATCCCATGGGAAACCGCGCATCAACCTCTTTCCACCAACTCTTCAACTCACGATGAAGTTCGTCTGTCAGTTCCGGCTTTTCCGTTGCCAGATCATGTTTCTCGCCAATGTCGTCTTTCAGGTTGTACAGCTCTCGGCGATCGTCGTTGAAGAATACGATCAGCTTGTAGTCTCCCTTGCGAATCGCACTGCTTGGACTCCCCTTTTGATTCGAGCGATGAGGGTAGTGAAAGTAGGCAACGTCATGAACTTCGTCCGTTGCGTTTTTCAATAGCGGCACGAGACTCTTTCCGTCCTTGTGCAGCTCGGGGCGCAGAGACTGCCCCGCCATTTCAAGAATGGTGGGGTAAAAGTCCATGCTTGTGATCACGGCATCTGAAACCGCTGGCTTGGCAACTCCCGGCCACTTGATGATCGCTGGCTCGCGGATACCGCCTTCATACAACCAACCCTTTCCAGCCTTGAGTGGTGTATTCGCAGTTGGCATGCCTTCAGAAGTCGACAAGCCGCCGTTGTCTGAGAAGAAGATGACGATCGTGTTGTCTTCGATGCCTTTTGTTTTCACGGCTTCAAGCACGCTTCCAACGGCCTGATCCATCGACGCAACCATGGCCGCATACGTGGGATGGTCCTGTTCGTTTCGGAACTTCACTTGCTTCCCGGCATGCATGTCTTCGCGGAATCGCGCATCGTCCGTCAAAGCGATTGTCTTCTGCTTTTCCTCGTACTTCTTGACACTCGGCTTGGGCGCGCTGAACGGAGCGTGAACCTGATAAAAGGAGAAGTACACCAAGAATGGCGAGTCGTGATCCTGATTGATAAAACCGACGGCTTCTTCCGCAAGGCGATCGGTGATGTATTCGCCATCGGGGCCATTCTCGATGTTTGGGATGCCCCATGGTGAGAAATATCTATTCTTGATGTACAGTCCACCGCGAAAGTGACCGGCCACGTTGATGTCGAATCCGTGTTTGTCAGGCCAGTGCGTGCCTTCGCCCTTCTTGTTATTGAGGTGCCACTTTCCAAGAAAAATATTCTTGTAACCAGCTTCCTGCAGCAGCTCTGGAAAAAGCACCTCATCCAAGGGCAAGTTGCGTTCGTAGTCCGGGTTACCGGGGCCACCGATCCACTGCGTCAGATTGATCCTCGCTGGATTCTTGCCTGTCAAAATCGAAGCCCTGGTTGGCGAACAAACCGGAGAGCCAGCGTACGCCTGAGTAAACCGCACGCCTTCATCAGCCAACTTGTCAATATTTGGCGTTTCGTAAAACGAGCTGCCATTGGCGCCGATGTCCATCCAGCCCAAATCGTCAACTAAGAAAAACACAAAGTTGGGTTGCCGATGGTCCGTCTTAGCATGCGACTGTTGCGCACCCGCGGTGGAACAAAGGACCAGCAAGGCAGCAGCAATGCTTGTCGTTGTGCTGGCGATACTACTGAACCGATCACGCATCGTTGATGCTCCGTAATGGAATGGTGTCGTTGGCACTGCCGATTTCTTCGATCATCGTTTGAACCTGCTTTGCCAGTGGCGCCAACATCCGAGCCTCGCTGTGATTCCGCAGGTCCTTTTCGAGTTGCCTTAGATCGGGCAAGACCTCTTTGGCTGCTGTGCCGTAGGTTTCTAAAGTCTTCAGGCATTTCGCAACGCGGTCTTTCTTTCCCCACTTTTCGATCTCCATGATCTGAATGCACAGTGGCATGCCTTCTCGTATTCTGTGCTTGGCAAGTACTGCGACGCCGCTAAGACGAATTCCACTGGCGAACATGATTCCGCTTGGTGCGGGCTCGACAATCGCTTGATGGATTGCGGGCAAGAGCGGCTTGATTTCTTCATAGCTGAGATTCTCGTAGACCGACCCCAGGCTGCCGCGTGCTCGTCCGTCTTCGTTTTGCAGACCGACCCGAACAGCGTTCAACAGCAGTTCACGATCGACACCGTCGAGCGACTTACTGATCAGGCCGCCACGACGATTGAACAGGCTGAAGCAGAGATAGCGCTGCTCGGTCCCTCTCGGGTCGTTTTTGGAGTCAGGCTTGGAAAAACGTTTCAGCATTTCCGGAACAGCGGACTTCGCAGGCGTGCCGATACTCGCCAAGGCTTCTGCGGCCAGGATGCGTAGACACAAATCATCTGCCCGCAGTGCCTCGGTTAGCGCCGACACGCTGGCGGCGACATTGTTTTTGGGCGAGAGTCGCCCGAGCATCTCTGCGGCACCATAGCGGGAATAGCGATCATCCGAGGTCATGAGTTTCAAGACCGCCGAATGAAAGTCTCCCTCACGCTTCCCCAGTTCCTTGGCCGAGCGTTTGCGAACCGAGGGTGACCAACTGGTCAAACCTTCGAGCAGTTGGTCATTGCTACGGTTCTTGAAATGAAAGCGATCGTCCTCTTTCGTCTCGAAGAACCCTCGCCCCGCGGAGATGACATCCTCGACTTCTGCTGCCGAAAACGCCGGGACCACGCTTTGTTTCTTGCCGGTTAAGCAAAGGCTCTTCAATGGCAACGCATAGGCCAGCAAATACGAACCCGCGCTATCAAAGTCGGCATACTTCCCATGCTCCTCCTCGCCGACCGGCGAACCCTGGTAGCGGAATCTGCCGTCCCAACTGCGACCGAGATCGTAGTACCACGACTGTTCACGCCAGTAGGCGGCGCTGGCCAACGGCCCACAGCGTGATACGGCAGGCATGGCCCACAGGAGATTGAAAAAGTTGCCGGTGTGTCCGCGTTCCCTCTCGTCGTAAGCCGCAGTGCTCATCTTGGCAAAGTAGCTCGCCGCCTCGCGATCGTCGAGCAAGTCGAACAGAACTGCCGCCATCGAACACTTGCCATTGTCTTCGTGGCCCGGCCAAGGAGCGTGATCGCCATAGGGCACGGCCCCTTTATCGACATACCAGCGTAGGAAACGTGCAGACTTAAGAATGGCTTCGTCCACGTCGGGGTCCTTCACCCCAGCTTCACGAGCCAGCACCATCGAGATCGTAAGCGAGAGCCCCGGAGAATTCATGCAGCCGTATCCGCCGACCCTGCCATCCGGTAGCGCGAACCGATGCCCCCAGCTACCCACCGCGCTCTGACCGTGGGCTGACTCGAGAGCCAGTCGCCTGAGTCCAGGCATGACCGACATGTCACCCGTCGCCATGACATACTCTGCAAGAAACGTCATCGCATAGCCATAGTGCCATGTCGCAAAGGCTCCCACTCGATAATTGGCTACCTTCTTGGCATAGCCTGAAAGCATCGGGCGGTACTTCTGGTTGCCGCTGGCCAACAGGGCAAGGCCGTTGATGCTGTTTGGTATGCTGACACCCCTGAATCCTCGCTTAGCGATCGCCTCGCAGCCGAGTTCAAATACCTTTGCAGTCTTGGGGCAGTCGTAGGGCGCAGTGTCGCTATAGGTCCCCAACATTGGAATTTTGAAATCGACCTTTTCGGTTTGCCCCTTGCGCCAGCGAACGAGCCGTAGAACACCTCGCGACTCTTGCTTCTCGGCCTGCATGACGGCGCGGGCGAATTGCTTTCTGGCGTCGTCATCAAACATCTTACCCTCCACGCCAAGAATCACATCACCGACTGAAAGTATGCCTGCGGCGGGTGAGCCCTTCGCAACTTTGGTGATCAAAATCTGGCGAGCTTCTGCGGTGTGCTTCCACGCATAGATCCATCCTCGCGCGCCCGTTGGGCCGAGCGTCCAATCATGGCTGCCGTCGGTTTTGTCGCCCTGCGTAAAATCCGGAATTTTGGGAACACGATTTCTAGAATGTTGCGCCGACAGCGGGGCAACGCATAAGAGGGAAATCACTGCGGCGGCAAGGATGACAACGGCGCCTCCTCGGATCGTCGGTCTGCTCATCATGCTCATTGGTGTGCCTTGTTGGACTTGAGAAAAGGCTGGCGGTTTTTAGGGGCACTGCGGCCCGACGACTTCAGCTTCAAGAGTAACTGCTATAGCTCTTTTGGGCCGCGAACTTCGACGATAGCAACGCCATCATGTTACGGCGGCAAGGAGAAAACGATAGACGAGAGGCTCATGAAACGCTCGGGGATAGACCACAAAACCGTCGTGTGATCTGCACCCACGTTCGACTGCTAGGAGCCCGATCCTAGCAACATTGACGGCACCGTGCCCAGCAACGCAAGAAACGCCGCAATCGCAAGGATTGACGGCGTTTGATGAAGTCAGGGCAACCAGACACTCTGCTACTGTTTAACGATTGGATGCAGCCATCAAGACGCAACGCCAGCTCAACGCTGCCTTTCCATCTAAAAAGCACTCAATGGATCTGGGAATCGCGTTAGGAAAACTGGCAGACATGCACCGAAGGTGCGATGCTTTTTCAACGGACAACGCTACATCAGCTCTGGGATATGCCGTTTGAGCCGGACGACGAGCGGGATTTGAAGCTGCCATTCCTCTGATTCGAGAATGACACGGAAAGCAATTTGGCCGGTCAGAACGTGACAGTGGTTGCATCAATTTCAGCAGCAAAGAGAACTAGCCAATTCCAGTCGGTGTAATGACCGCAGGGAGCTGAAACCAAGAATGCTTCGGTCGTTTCGCCCGACTTCAATTTGGCAATTGCGCACTCGTTTTCGGTTTGTCCAACTTCCGCAGCGAAACTGTAGAAGCGGACGCCTTGCGTTAGGGTTGATTCTACTCCGCTAGTCTTGAATGCCGGGAAAAGCAGAATCAACACGGATCGCAGCATCCATCCCCACCTACGCATCATCGTCAACTCATTAGCCCAGACAAACAACTCCTTCAGACAGCCGGAAATCATATCGTATGGTTGTTACAATGCGGCCATGAGCGACGTGACTCGACTGCTGCTAGCGATTGAAGACGGTGATTTGAAAGCCACGGACGAGTTGCTTCCGCTGGTGTATCAAGAGCTCCGAATCCTCGCCGCGGCGAAGCTGTCGAAAGAGGTGCAGGGGCAATCTCTGCAACCAACGATGCTAGTCCACGATGCTTATGTCCGGCTTGTCGATGTCGACGCCCCACAGAAGTGGCAAGGTCGTGGGCATTTCTTCGCGGCGGCGGCTGAAGCGATGAGGCGGATCCTGGTTGAAAAGGCCCGTCGAAACCGACGACTGAAACACGGCGGTCATGTTCAGCGGGTGGAGCTACGGGAACCGACAGCCGAAATCGAAAGCCCCGTCGATGACTTGTTGGCCTTGGACGAAGCGCTGACTCGGCTTGAGAAGCAGTGGCCTGAGAAGGCAAGGCTCGTCAAACTGAAGTATTTTGCCGGACTGACCATTCCCGAAGCCTCCGAAGCGATGAACATCTCCACCGCGACAGCGGAACGATACTGGAAATTCGCCCGTGCTTGGCTGCACTCTCAGCTCCAAGGCGGTCATTGACGACCGAATCGAAAATATTTCCAAAAACCGTGATGGGTTTCGCCCGCGAGCGTCGCATTAAGATTTGAACGGGATCATCAACGCTCAGGCAATGGCTGGAGAATGTAAATGTCGGACCAAAAACGGGACATGGATTCGCTGTTTGAAGCTGCCTCGAACATCGAGTCCGCGACGGAGCGAGCCGCTTTTCTAGCCGAATCTTGCGGCGATGATGTGCCGTTGCGTCGGCAAATCGATCAGCTACTCGAATCGGATCAGCAGGCGGGCAGTTTCCTGGAAAATCCCCCGGCGGAGTTGGATGTGACGATCGCTCCGGAGTCTCGCGGTCGGACAGCATCGCTGGAGGCCGGGCTGGCGACAGCGTTCAGCGTTGACCAAGCCGTGGTCGTCGGCGACAAGAATCACAGTGTGTTGAAAATGCTCGGAAAGACGCTGAATGAAGTTCCTCACGTTGCGTTGCGTGAATCCGCAGACGAAGGTGCTGATCCGATCGCACGCCCAAGTTCACCGGAGCTTCCAAAATCGGAATCCGACAGTCGATATCAATTGCAGGGTGAGATAGCTCGGGGCGGAATGGGAGCGATCATCAAGGGACGGGACACCGACTTGGGACGTGACTTGGCGATCAAGGTGTTGCTCGATTCACACAAAGACAAACCCGAGGTGATTCAACGGTTTGTGGAAGAAGCCCAGATCGGTGGCCAGTTACAACACCCGGGGATCGCTCCGATTTACGAACTCGGGCAATTCGCCGACAAGCGGCCGTTCTTTGCCATGAAGCTGGTCAAGGGACAGACGCTGTCAAAGCTGCTGGCTGATCGCGAAGATGCCACGGACGAACGCGCACGGTTCATTGGCATCTTTGAACAAGTTTGCCAGACCATGGCGTACGCGCACTCGCGCGGCGTGATCCATCGCGACCTGAAGCCAGCCAACATCATGGTCGGCGCGTTCGGCGAAGTTCAGGTGATGGACTGGGGCCTGGCGAAGGTGCTGCAAGTTGGCGGCGTTGCGGACGAAAAGAGGTCGCAGATGCAGCAGGGCCAAAGCATCATTCAAACCCTGCGCAGCGGCGTGGGCAGTGATGCTCGGGCGACAGGTTCGCGGGGATCTGCAGGTTCAGAAACTCGGATGGGTAGCGTGATGGGGACGCCAGCCTACATGCCTCCCGAGCAGGCGTTGGGCGAGATCGATCAGATGGACGAGCGGGCTGACGTGTTCGGTCTGGGAGCGATCCTGTGTGAAATCCTGACTGGCCAGCCACCCTATGTTGCCGACGACGGCGAGCTTGTGTTTCGGATGGCCAGTCGTGGCAAGTTGGCAGATGCCCTCTCGCGTCTGGGTACTTGCGGTGCGGACCGGGATCTGATCGCACTCACCAAGCATTGTTTGGAACTAGAGCCGGGCGATCGACCACGGGACGCAGGAGTGCTGTCGCAGCGCGTCACAAAATACCTTGAATCGGCAGAGGCCAAACTACGAGAGACAGAAATCAAACGTGCGGCCGAAGCCGCCCGGGCCGACGCCGAAGCGGCGAAGGTTGCCGCGGAGACAGAGCGAGCGGAGGCTGAATCTGCGCGGGCAAGCGAAGAGAACAGGCGACGTCGCACAAGTCTAGCACTGGCTGCATCGATCTTGTTACTGGTCGTCATCGGCGGAGGCGGCTTGCTGTATATGAAAACCGCTGAAGCGGACGCGCAGCGGAAACACGCGTTAGAAATGCGCGGTCTCGCGGAGCAGCGAGATGTTCAACGAAAGGCTGCTATTAGCGCTCGGGCTGTACTGCAAGCAACCCTTGATCAGAAGCAAGCCGCCCTCGCATGGGTGCGAGACTATTGCATGTTGTTGGCGATGAGTGGTGAGCCGGAAGATGAACAACTGGCTCTTCAAATTGCGAATCAGACAGGTGAACCATCTACCTGGCAGATGGCACTGCGAGGCAATGCAGAATACTGCCGGGGCAATGACCACGAGGCGATCAGGCTATTCGAAGAAGGCTTGGAGCTGGAACCAGCGGATATCGTGCTGAAGTCGCTGCTCTCGAAGGCGTATGCGACAACGGGGGACTTCCAACGCTACTTTAATACTTCTTCGCAACTGCAGGGTCTAACCGAGAATGCTACAAACGAAGAATTGACCTACGCGGCGTGGGGAATGGTCTCCGAACCAAAAAACGCTTTGAACTTTATTCGAGAAGTGCAATCGAAACGAGACTCGCCCTTGGCTGATCTTGTCTACGGAGATATCGCCTGTCTAATCGCGGTCGACGAATCAAATGCACAGTTCGTCAATCAGGCAATTGAAAAACTTGAATCGTCTCGAAGACTGCTCGGCAATACTCCACATTTTCACTGGACTGGATTAAGGCTCCGCCATGCTGCGAGATTAAGCGGCACTGCTTCCGATGAAGCAGTTTGGCTCGATGCGGAAGCACGACGCTGTATCAAGCGTCTTGAAGATTTCCCGAGTTCTCCCTTCGCCATCGCCCACACCGCTTTCTACTTTCATCGTTTTGGTTCCCCCCAAGAACGCAACCGTGGATGGGACCAGCTTCTGCAGTCAAAACATGCCGGAGGGTGGCAAACCTATGCCATTCGCGCACGAACGGTAAGAACGGACTCACCGTCGGAATACCTTGAGGCCGCCGCGGCACTGGATGAGAACAAATCAAGTCTAGCTTTGTTCTGGAGGGCTTATTGTTTGTTCAAGGCGGGCGAGGTGGATCAGGCTGAAGAGCTATATCAGATGATCAAAAGTCGTGATGTCAATCTCGTCGTTCATTCGCAACTCTATTACCTAGAGCTTGTTGGCCCGTTGCAACGGCTACAAGAAGAAAGTCAAGCGTATCTTGATCGCGGCGTGTTTCCTACGGATTCGGATTCGGATATTGCCAAGATGAAAGCTGAATTCTGCGTGAAGCCGTCGGAATTAAACGAACAGAGATTGAGGCAATTGGGCAAGAACAGTGAGATTTCGATCGCTCGCGGTAACACCATCGGCACGATCGGGCGAGTGAGGCTGCTGCAAGCCAATGAGGCGCCGCAGGGTTCGCCCGAACAAGTCATCGCCCGCGAAAAGACGTTGGAGGTCTTGACTGAACTTGCTGGTTCACGTGCAATCAACACCGGCGACTACTACTGGGCAGAGTCAATCAAGCAAATCCTCGAAGAGGAGTGGGGCGAAGTGAGCCGAATCGAGTGAAAGTTCCCAAAATTTCGCTTTGCACCTGAGATCAGGTAGCCAACAACCCGCACGCCTAACACGGGCATGCAACAAGCCCTTGATTAGCGAATCCATCTTGGCCCCAACTCGCGGAGGTTGCATCGGCCAGCGCGAGTTGTGCGGACTCTTTCGCGGCTCAGACTGGCAGATTTGCTGACGATTGTTAAGGAAGTGTGCAGATTCTCATCTGCTTCATCTTTTTCAATTGTGGCACGAAGCCGAGTAAGATGCCATTCCCAACCAGCTATCGGCTTGGCAGAGGAGCTCGCATTGAAGCAACAGGTCGACGCCCTGGAGTCGTCACCATGTCTATCAGCCTTGAATCCGTTGTTGCGAAATACCTTGAGGCGAAAAAACTATCACGCGGTACCCGGAAAGAATATCGATCCACAGTCACCAAGTGGAATTCTTGGGAGAGTCACGTCGACTTTGAGAAGATCGAACGAAGCCACGTTCGAGAATTCTTAAATCAGGTCTACGCAAACGCGATCGACAACGGAGGCACGAACCCAGGTCGTACCGCGAATAAGGCACGTGAGCACCTTAGAGCAATCCTCTCTTGGGCTTGGGAGCAGGACTTCATCGAGAATCTACCCCGATTTCCAAAACCGAAACAACAACGCGATGTCGCTGGACGTCACTACCTAACTAAGTCCGATCTAAACGCACTCTATTTCGCAACCTACCAGTTGCCGCGACCTCGTGGCTGGAAGCAGCGCTTTACCGTTGGCCACCATTGGCGTCCAGCGTTCGTTGTGTTCTTCAACTACGGCGTCGATACAGGAACAGTTTTTAAGTGTGCCGGTTTCCATGAACCGATTCTATGGCGACATGTGACGTGGCAGCCCGAGCCACCAAATGGGCAGGGCAAGGATTCTCGTTACGGCTGGCTCTACTACCGCCGCGTTAAGACACGCAAACAGTTCTATCGTCCTATGAACCGTGTTGTGCGTACCCACCTGATGAACATTCGACCTGAATCGTGCGAGGCCGACTGTGCTGTATTTCATGCTGGCACATCGCGACCAAATCAGCTGTTTCAGCTCCTGTGCGACCTGGCTGGTGTTAAGCCAAAACTAGATGTCGAAACAGGCGAAGAACGTCCGTGGGTGTTGAAGGATCTACGGAAGACGTGCGCGACGTACTACGACGAACACATGCCTGAGTCATCGATAGAGATTCTTGGGCATTTTGTTGGCGGAGTCACTTACCGACACTACGCTCATCGAGATCCACTCGCGTTCAAGGCGATCAATGCGCTGCCACAGCCGACGGCGTTTAATGCACTCGTGCACGGGTTCGATGGCGAATGCCCTTGCTGTCGCCGGAAGTTCTTACAGGCGTAGCCTCAGTTGCGTCAATCTCAAGTGGCATCTTCGCTCACCTCGCGGAGGTGCCACAACCGAAGGTTGATTGGGATTTCGGTACGAAACAACGGCTTGTCCAACTTCGCTCAATTTCAAGCCTTGCTACGGCGCATCGGTGTGCTGTTACGGCGGAGCTAACCGCGGCGCGCGAAACGCTCAACCATTGGCAAACGGCTCGGCTCGCGTCCTTTGGTGGATACCGCGTCACCGACTCGCACAAGAGACCAGAGATTTGGGATGTGTGTCGGCATGTTTCGAAGAACTTCGAGGATAGGCGCTATCGGCGGTCCTGTAGCATCCTGACTCCCGCTTCATTAGGTCACGTCAATCGCATTACGAACGACGATCCGACACGTTCGCGAGTATTCCAATGCGGCGGTCATCACGTGCGGTTTTGAACACCTTCGTTGAACGCGTTAGGTTAGGCAGATCGCGTTGCCCTCGCGGCTCGACCGAGCTAACCTGTGTTACTGTCAGCAGATGTGTGGCAGTGGTTCGGCGATGTTTTGTCGCCCCCCAGTCGTCCTTGACGATTACCCCGAGCATCCTCGGACTTCCAACGCAAAACGTATTATTGATCCCACGCGATTCGGAACAAATGCCGACGTTCTGGAATGTGCGATGACATAGCCCATGACTCTTCCAACCGTTCACAATCACGTCGAATGCAACGAGACTTTCAGACCGGCATTGCCAACGATCCTGGGTTGACACGATCGACGCTTTTAAATGGCCTGCGTTTGCAGAACGAAGCGGCATGGGAACGGTTTGTCGAACTTTACGCACCGTTGGTCTATAGCTGGTGCCGGCGAGATCGATGCAGCATCGACGATGCTCCGGATGTGGTACAGGAAGTACTGGCTGCCGTCGCCGGCAATATCGATCGGCTTCGACATGAATCTGGCGACAGCTTTCGAGCTTGGCTGCGAACGATCACCCGAAATCGGGTCATCGATTATCATCGCGCCAGCCAAAAACGGCCGAACGCGGTTGGCGGAACTGACGCCAATGCCCACTTGCAAAAGCATGCAGAGCAACTGGATGATAGCGACGATGGGACGCGGCAGCGCGAACGAGCGGAATTGTTGAGTCGTGCGTTGCAAATGGTCAAAGGGGATTTCGAAGACACAACGTGGCAGGCTTTCTGGAAATCCACCGTGGATGGCGATTCGACTGCCGAGATTGCCCAGCAGCTCGATTTGAAACCGAACGCTGTTCGTCAGGCCAGATACCGCGTCATCCGACGGATCCGAGATGAGTTTGGAGATATACTCAGTTAGCCCGCTGCAGCGTTTTTTTTTCGTGTAACGCGATTCGTTAAGCTCGGTAGGAACCGATCATTCGTGCCGATTGAAACGTCAAACGCCCCATGCCCTCCAACTGCCTAGAACACGATGTGCTCGCGCGATTTGCCGAAGGCATGCTTGCTCCAGACGTAGCTGACAGCGTGATCAGCCACCTGAGTGAATGCCCGCACTGCGAGACTGCGGTTGACGAACTCCATCGCGGTTCGACGTCGCAGGATCCATTGATCGCTACATTTCGCCAGGTGGTTTCGGAGCTTCCGTTTCAAGCGGAATTTGAATCTGCCGGCGTCGTCGATCGAGTCCGGGCGCATTTGAGCGTCGAAGGCCTAAATTCTAAAGACACAAACTCCGAGAAATGCGACGTCCCGCTGCCCGAACGCCTGCGAGATTATCAGTTGCTCGATAACCTTGGCGACGGCGGCATGGGCGTCGTGTTCAGAGCACGACACACGCGACTTGATCGCATCGTGGCTCTGAAACTGATTCGACCGGATCGAGTCAACAGCGCGGCATCTCGCGAACGTTTTGCTCGCGAAATGAAAGCCGCCGGGCAGTTGGAACATCCGAACGTCGTGCGCGCGCTGGATGCGGGTGAAGCGTCCGGTCAACACTTTCTGGCAATGGAATTTGTCGATGGCGACACGCTGACCAAGCTAGTTCAAAACGAGGGGCCTTTGCCTATCGATGAAAGTTGCCGAATCATCGCCGAAGCGGCAGCCGGCTTACAGCATATCCACAAGTCGGGGCTCGTTCATCGTGACATCAAACCGTCAAACCTGATGCGTTGTCGCTTCAATGGCGATGATGACTCCGAAAAACTGCCCGAACAGAGTCGTGGACCTGGCGCTGTCAAGATTTTGGATTTGGGTCTGGCACTACTGACAGAAAGAGAGGCCGACGGATTAACCAGTCACGATCAGGTGATGGGAACGTACGATTACATCGCTCCCGAACAGGCCAGGCGTTCACACGAAGTCGACATTCGAGCCGACATTTACTCGCTGGGATGCACGTTTTACTTCCTGTTGACCGGGAGTCCACCATTTCCAGATGCGTCGCCAGCCGAGAAACTGGTTGCTCATCAACTGGAATCACCAACGCCCCTCAGGCAATATCGCGAAGATGTGCCGGAAGCTGTGTCAGTGATTGTCCAACGCATGATGTCGAAATCTGCTGACGACCGTTTCGCTACTCCGGCCGAAGTCGTCGTCGCGCTGAACTCCAACGGCGACGGTTCGATTCCGGGGAAAAGAACTCCCCAGCGTCGCGCTGTGAAACAGGCACTTTCTCGTTCAGCGATCAAGAAGCTTGTTGGCGCGATTATCGGGTTGTTTGCCCTTGCCGGGTTGATCGCACTGCTGATGGCAAAAATCACGATCAGCACGCCGCAGGGTGACGTCGTTGTCAAACTGGCCGAAGGCGTCGATGCCGAAGATTTGCGAATGGAAGTGATCGGCAACGGCCAGATTCACATCGCAGACGCAGACAACAACTGGAAAATTCATATCAAAGAAGGCACGTATCGCGCGCGTTTGCTAGGCGGCATGGACGAACTGGAACTCAAGCCTGACCGAATTCACGTTATTCGCGACGAAATCCAGCGCGTCTCCGTTACGCTTCGCCCGCCGGCGCCGAAACCGCATGTCGAAGAGTTCGTTTCCGTCGAACGTGAGGTTGCCAGATGGGTGCTGTCGGTCGATGGGAAAGTGGCCTGTTACCGTAACCAGGACAAATACATCACGACCGTCGAGAAACTCCCTGCGGAGCCACTCGAACTTCACTCGATTGATCTGACGGGAGCCGCCTGGGCACTAGAAGATATTCAGCGGCTGCCAACACTGCCCAATTTGGACCGACTGATCATTGGTCCGCCAAAAAATCCTACGCCGGAGAATTCAAACGAGACGGGGTTTCAATTCACATCAGAAGTGACCGAAACTCTTTCCAACTTGCCAACGCTGAGAGTGCTTCATTTCCGTAACGTCCCGCTGGACGATGACTTGCTTTTGCAGTTCTCGTCAGCTCGGCAAGTCCGACTGATGACGATTTCCGGCAGCGCAAAGATTTCTCATGAACAGCTTGACCGACTGCGTGAAGCACTGCCAGAAGTGCGCATTCTCAGCGATGTCGATCAGTCACTGACAGACACGACGATCGATCAAGCGAAGGAAGACCTGCCGCCCGTCGCAATTGACCGCCGAGTGGCCCGCTGGGTCATTTCGCTCCATGGTGATGTGTGTGTAAACAAAGAAGTAAATGTCCAACTTGTCGAGAGCGAACAGTTGCCGACAGAGTCGTTCCAATTGACGACGATTGATCTGCGCGGTTGCCGTATTTCAACCGAGGAGCTGCGCCGCCTCAACGGATTAGACAGTCTCTGGCGACTCTATCTGGGTGCTCTGTGGGGCCCCACAGGCCTCAATTCGAATACGATCGACGTGTTGGCCACGTGCGATATGCCGAACCTCAAAAAACTGTACATCTACCACGTGCCGATTGGCAACGATGGGCTGAAGAACCTCAAACGAATTCCCCACGTTTTCGAACTGGCTCTAGACGGAACTGCGATCACTGATGAAGGACTAGCCTCGGTTGCCGAGTTGCCAGAGCTTCATAACCTATTACTCGATCACACGAAAATCACGGGTTCCGGTTTGGTTCATTTGGCCGGTCACGATATCCAGACTTTGCAATTAGTGGAAACACCTCTCACCGAGGCTGCCTTTGTGACGATGCCGGATTGGCCCAATCTGGACACGTTGCGAATCGATGGAACGCCTCTGACAGATCGAGCCATTCAATCGCTGTCTCGATATCCCACGTTACGGGATCTGGGGCTAAATCTGCTAACGAACACATCGCATAAGGCGTGGTCCGTCTTCGAACACCTGCCGGAATTGACGAAGGTGCGGTTCCGAGTCAATCCGAATTCTGTTGATGACAGGCTCTTTGCTCATCTCGCACATTGCAAAAAGCTAGAGCACCTGGATTTGGAGCTGTGCCAAATTTCCGACGTGGGCTTGAAGCGGTTAGACAATCCGTCACTAAAGTATCTGGACTTACGAACCTGTCCGCGTCTGACGTCCCCTGGCGTCAACGAACTGAAGCAACGGAGGCCGGACTGCCGAATCATTTCGAACTTCGACGCGAGCCGCACACCTCCGCGCAGTCCCATCACGAATTGAAACATTCCGTTAGCGGAACTCGCCAAAGGCTCGTTATTTTTGTAGCTATGTTCGTGAGCCGATGGGCGATGCTCCCGGTTCTGGGCGGGTGTTTGAGCGGGTATCCGCCCCAATCGAGGGCGGCTCTAAGAATTTCTCCGTAACGCGCTTCGTTAGACCTCTGGCGGCCCTTTTTCCGGGCTTCCGTTGAAAATTTGGGAAATGCGGAACTTGATCCGGTCCCGTGTTTCGCTACCCGCAACATGAGCAGGTCTGATGAAAACTCGCATGTCACTCGCCGCTTGGTTCGATCGCATTCTTGATCGCCCGTCGCAAGCGCGCCGTCAGCATCGCCGCCGTAGGAAGAAATCATCGGTTGCATCGTTTGAAACACTTGAGCGTCGGAACTTGTTGGCGACCGTCGTTGGCTACGAAGGCGAAAACGGACAGTTCGAGGTGACCCGGTTTGTTTCCGACGCGAACAATTCGCTGGGGCTCGATGGCGTGGCCGAAATTCGCGTCTCGCCTGCGACGCAAGATCGAAACATTTATGTGCTGATGCAATTCAATCCCACAACGGAAACCCCTGATGCTTTCGGGACGACGCTGATTCTGGCGAATGACGGGCAGCTTTTCGACCCTGGCATTGCTTTTCTGCCCAATGGATTTCCGAGAGACTTTCGTCCCGATCCAATCTTCGTTTCCGCAGGGGTGACTCACCAAAATCTGTTCTCTGAATTTCGTGATGCTCTAGATCTCGAAACGGCGGATCTGTTCGACGCCCGCAGAACCGTCGATGTCTCTCTGTTTGAACTGCTGGATGATTCTGCGGGTGAGGTCGTCAAGCTTGACGAAGTCCGCATTCCGGTCGTCGATATCGTCGGTGGCGACTTTACCTTCTTCCCGCAAGTCGACCCAGACAATGATCCGATCGTTTTTCAAACTCCGGACGTGACCGTTCCGCTGGACAACTTGCGACGCATTGATGGTTCGCTGCCGCTTGCCAATCCTCGGTTCGATCCGTTGGTGATCCCGGAACTCGGCCCATTCTTTGAAGATCCGGTATTCGGCGAACGCGACACGTTCGAACCGGTTACTAGCGGACTAGCTGGCTTGGTAAAAGGCAGTGTCCGCGACGAACAACTAATCTCCGGCGGGTTCTCTGTCACGGTGAGCGCGCCAGCGATTCGGGATATAGTTTTTATTGCTCCCAATGAAGCCGAGCCGTTTCGAATCATCGATCCACGAACCGGACGCAACATCGCCTTGACCGGAGGACTTGAACGTATCGAAAGCAAACCAATGATGTTTCCGCCGGGCACATCGGAGTTCGCAATCGATCTGAGTGAAGCCCTGGACACTCCCGGGTTTGCGGGAGTTGGTGGACCGTTGGCGCGCAATCCACAATCGCTGCAAGAGCTGACCCTTGACGGCGTGTTTACGTTTTCCATCCTCAATCAAAACGGAGACTTCGTTGAGAGCATCGAGGTTTTCCCAAGGATCCTACAAGACGTTAATCTGACAACTGGTTATCAAACCGATGCCAACCACGTTGCCGGTCAGCAAACAGAGCTGACGGTGATTTTGGATCAGTATTTTCGGCAGGTGCCGGTGCCAGGTGGCGGATTCACTGATAACCCGGCGACCATCACGGTTGATTTTGGCGATGGCAGCGAGGTCGTGACGCTCGATCTTCCCCAGTTTGCTGACGACGCCAATCGCGGATCGTTTGAACACGATTTCAGGCGTGTGTTCAGCCATGTGTACAACGAACCGGGAGAGTTCACGTCCCGCGTGACATTCGAAGATTCCGCCGGCAACACGCGGGTCAGCGTCAATACGATCGACATTCAGCCAGATGTCAACGTGAGTTTTTTTCCGTCTCGCTTCATACGAAAGGATGCGGAAACCGGCGTGGTGTCGGTGATTTTCCAAATGCGGACGGAAGACTTTAACTCACCGGACGTGTTGATCCGATCCAAAGTGGCTTTCAACGGTGAAATTGTCGAAACCGAACTGCCACAAGTCATCTCGCAGAACACGTCCGTAACACGGTTCGAGGCCAAAGCTGAAGTCGGCTTGCTGCCGGGCAGTGATGAAGCTAATGAAATCAGTGGTGATACCGCCATCGTGGCCGAGGTCATCGTTGACATCAACGACCCAGTCACATTCGAGAGCCAGAAGTTTACCGTCAGCCGACAGGAGTCGCTGTTCATTGCTCCGCTGCTTCAAGGCGGCTTTCTGGAAGCTCCGTTTGTCAGTCAGAATCGACTGTTTCAGATGACCGGAGGGCGATTACCCAAGACCGGCGAAAACGGATTCCGGAACTACGCTCCAGAGTTTCATACCAATGATGAATTGCTCGGCAAGCTGGAAATCGAAGTGACTGCTCCGATGATTCGTCAGGGTGATGAACTGGTCAACATCGTGCGTCAATTTCCATTCGACGAAGGTCCGGGACTGAGGGACATTCGGCTGGCGATTCTGACCGAAGGTCTGGCCACGCATTTCGTGGCAACGCCGGAGAGTTTCGGGCGCGATGACCTGACCGTCAACACGGCCGATCCCCAATTTGTCTATCGACTGCTCCGGGTTGACGACGATGGCTTCGAGACTCAATTGGATGAATTGATCGTGCCGTTGGGCGACACAGGCGGACCGAGCGCGGTGCCGGATGGCGATGGCAATCTGGTCACCGGCTTCACGGCGACGGATCCGTTCATCTTTATCGATGTCCGTGCCCCCGATGATCCTACAACGACCGACACTGGTGCGAGAATCGAATTCCAGGAGGCCGTGCTGCTGTCCAACGGTGATACCGAGCCATTCGAAGAAGTACGAGCCATCATTCACGCGTACAATTTCGATGACGAAACCGAGTTCTCGCTCGTCTGGGAGAGCAGCACCGGTGACATCGATCTGCCGGTTGATGTTTTTAACTCCCCGTTCTTGGGCGGCGGCAAGCAGGGCAGCTTTTCGGGCCCAGTTCTTCAGGACGGCGGTAGATTGGTTGCTCGCGTGACCGGTGTGATCGATGAACTACCGGGAAATTCGCTAACAGTCGAAACCCGTCAACCGCTTCGGGTCACAAATATCGCTCCTCAGATTATCAACCTGGATCCGCGTGAACCAAGCAAGCTCAACGGAATCGCCGGAAACAACACCGTGATCGTCGGCATCGAAACTGCACCGGACATTGATCGCAGCCGCATTTCGTTTTCGCAAAATCCGATGCATACAGCTGCCGGGATTTTTGACCCGGGTGACGATACGCAGCAAGTCCGAATCGACTGGGGTGATGGCGAAACATCCGAACTGGACATCAACGGGTTTCAGTTCGACACCCTGACACAGCACACCTACACCGATCAGTTCCTTGCCGCATTACCAGAAGAAGGTCCGTTCTTTATCAACGACCAGTTTGTGACGGGCCGCTTTGTGAGACCTGTCGTCACCACGTTCGACGGGCAGGAAACCGCGACCGAGACACTGCGAATTCAGGTACTGGAAAACCTACCGATTCAAATTTTGGCTGGCAATGATGACATTAACGATCGCAATACAGTGATCGATGTCGTCAACCCTGACGACATTACCCTGGTGCTTCCCCCCGAACTGATCACGTCTGCCGAGCAAATCGGCTTCGAGCTGAACGTTACGATTGACTCGGCTCATACCGAACCGCAGGAGTTCCGACTGATCCGCGAAGAATCGACCCCGGCGGACCAACTACGGTTCGCCGGTCCATTCGAATTGTTCGTACCGTTCGATCCAAACACTGGTCGAATTTCGTTGACTCGTACAGACGGTGTCCAGATCCCACGGTTCAGCCTACCCGACGGAGAGTTCGAATCGGTGCCATTCACCATCCGCGCAGAAACCGAAGACGGATCGGGCTCGGGTGAAATTCCCATTGTCGACCAGGGAGCATTTGTTGAGGCAGTAGAAGTCCAAAAAAACGCCTCTGGCAAAATCTCTGGCAGCGTGACTTTAGGCGGTTCAAATCCGAACGGAACAGACGTCGAATTACAGTTCGTCGGTGGCGGCAGCACCACAGTCAACGTCCCCAGCGGACAAACGCAGGTCACATTCGAGAACATCGGCGGTTTCGAATCCATTGCACCGGTTGGCTCAACGGTCATCGCATCGTCTGCCGGTCGCGATGGAACGGAAGCGGGCTTGATTGAGGAAGCAAAGAAGGTATTCGATCTGGACATTCAGGTGCTGGGAAACCAGGTAGCCGGCGACCAACAGACTGTGAGGATCAATATCACGGAACTCGTCGCTGATGCGGCTCAGCGATCACAAAATGAGGGGGGGGGCATTAACGTCGACTTCAGTATTCAGTCGGGCAACCTTCCAATATTCATGAACCTGGAATTCCAACTCCAAACGGATGGGACAGTTTCCATCACGCCCAGCGTTTCGCAATTCAGTCTCCCCGTCAATCCGTTCGTCAATGAAATCGATGGACAGACTTTTCTCGATTTCGACCAGATTTTTGCGGCGGATCGCACGGTCATCGAGATCGGTAGCATCGCCGATTGTATCACGGGCGAATTCGTTTACGTCACGGAGAATGTTGCCCCGTCGCTGACGACACCGACCAAGACAGCTCTATCCGAAGTCGGCACGCTCAATGTGGAGTTTGAAGTCACGGACACGCAGGGTGAGCTCATTCAGGTCAGATCCATTAGAAACTCCACGGGAGAAATCTCTACAACGACCGTCCGAGTGGTCGATGGTGTTGCGCTGGTTCGTCAAAACGATTTGTTCCCTGGCATCGAGGTAGGTGAACAAATCACTGTCGTAGTCAACGACGGAGAAGCTTCTGGTACTTCGACCATTGAGTTAGTCGAGAAGCCGGACTTGAACTTAGCCGTTTCTGCTAGTCAGCAGATCGATCAGGGAAGTGAAACCAATATCGAAATCGACATCACCGACGCGATTAACGAGGTCGCCGAGGGACTGAGAGTGGACTTTACGATCGATACCACAGGTGACGGTGTGACTCAGCCGGTCAATGTGGTCCTGACGCCGGACCCGTTCCTCACATTCGACGTGGAGCTTGAAAACAACAGTCTTGGTCTGGACTTCGAAGTCGTCACTGCGGACGACGGATCTGACAATCCGCGCATCATTCTGGTCCTCAAAGACGTGCCGTTCCCCGAGGAAGGGACGTTTGACATCACCATCGGCGATGGACAGTTTGCTTGCGCAACCGGTTCGACGTCGATCATGGTGGTGAACGATATACCACAGTTCCAACTGGACTCACTGGCAAACGCTGGGACGACCGTTGAGTTTACTGGGACGGTAACGGATGCGGACGGCTCTACCGTCACGTTTGAACTCGGTGATTTCAGTTCCCTGCCGATCAGTAGCGCAGCCGGTAGCAGCAGCGTGAACGAAACGATTGATGTCGGGTCCGATGCAGAAGGCCAAATTTTGACTGTGACGGTTGAAGACGCAGATGGGGCCGTCGAGCAACAGACCTTCGTCATTCCAAAGGTTGACTTTTGTCGCAACCACCCGTTCTTTCCAGGTCACGTAACGTATGCTGGTGATGTGACCGTCGCCCTCGACGGAAATACCGTCTTGATCAACGGAGATGAAGAAAACAACGGCTTCACCGTCATCGCGGACAATCGCGGTATCGTCGCAGTGCCGATCGGCGGTACCACGATCAACGGTGCGGCAGCCCCGTTCGTAATCTTCGCGGGCGTCGAGGTGATGCCGGGCAACCTGATCATCGAAGACGTGGGCGACGGTGACGACTTCGTTTGCCTCAACGGGTTTGACATCACCGGTGCGCTCGACGCTACCATGAATCTTGGCGACGATGCATTCCTGTCAAACGATGTGGCGGTGACCGAGTCCATCCAACTGCAACTGGACGAAGGCAATGATCGCGCCGATTTGACCGGCACGACGACCGACGATTTGGCAATCCTAAATGGTTCCGAAGGAAACGACACGATCATCGGCACCAACAGCAATGACCAAATCAGTGGTGGCGATGGTATCGACGAACTCCGCGGCGGTGTAGGCAACGATGATTTTTTGGTCGCGGAACTGATTGACAGTGTGATCGCAGGCGGCGATGGCGAAAATCGTTTGTTGGGTCGTGGCGCCAGTGCGGCGATCGACTTCGACGCCGCTGTTGACGATTCTCTCTCAGAGATTGGGCAGATCGAACTGGACCCCAACGCCGCGAATTCACTCAGATTCTCACCCGAGTCGGTTCGCCGAGTGATCGCTGACGTCGTCGACTTGCTGGTTCGGGGTGACACCGACGATCAAATCGATATCGGTGAAGGGTGGCAGCAGCAGGCTCCGGAAACCATCGATGGCCAATTTCATCAAGTCTTTTCCGTCGACGAACAAGTCTTGCGAATCGCTAGCGGTCGCCCCTTTCAGAATGTCCTCCAACCGAGCGACGTCAATGGCGACGGAAATACGACCGCGATTGACGCCCTCCGTATAATCAATGCGTTGGGCAGTTCCGGCATAGCGCCGGTACCGTTGGATGCTGCCCGCCCCGTCGATGGGGGATTGGAAATCACGTTCGAGGACGTTAACGGCGATGGACAAATTTCCGCGCTCGACGCATTGATTGTGATCAACGAACTGGCATCTCAATTCCAATCCAACGCAGTAGGGGAATTGATCTCTCATCGAACAATCAGGCAAGGTTTCTTAAACGAAGACGACGGGGACGCTGACACAGACGAGATCAAACTTTTCTGATTCGAATCGCAATCGGTGAAGGCCCGCCGAGAAAGAAGATGAAGGCTCAAACGAATATAGCTGGACCAAATGCTCAACTTCGGGACACCGAATGCAATTTCAGTGGCATGCTTGCTGCTTCGGTTGCATCGGCCAGCGCGAGTTGAACTAAGGCCTTGCCTGTGGATGCTTGGCTGGGGTGGTGTTGGTTGTGCCGATTATACCGACTTGCGCTTTTTGGTTTTCCAATCAGACTCTGTTACGTCCTCGCTTTTCGAGGAGCCCGTTTTCGACGTAACAGAGGTTTGCCATGAGTGCCATCGAGCGAATGATCCAGGAGATGCGGCGTCGTGGGTTCGCCAGCAAGACCATCAAGGAGTACACCTCCAGTATTCGGCGACTGGCCGATCACTTCGCGTGCTGTCCGTCGGAACTGACGCTCCAGCAGGTACGGGAGTATCAGTCGCTGCAGGCTAAGCGGAATGACATTACCGCCGCTTACTACAACTCCACCGTCACCGCGCTACGCTTTTTGTACCTGAAGACGCTGGGGCGTGATTGGTCTATCGAGCGTCTGCCCTACGGTCGCCGCGAACATCCCTTGCCCGTGGTGCTCAGTCGCCAAGAAGTGTTTCGACTCTGGCGACGGCTCAGGAAGCTCAAGCGTCGCGTGCTGTTGATGACCGCCTACTCAGCCGCCTTGCGAACCTCTGAGTTGGTTCACCTTCGCGTGGAAGACTTGGATCCCAAGCAGAAGCTGATTCATGTCAAGAAGAACGGTATCGGGGACTCACGGTTTGTCCTCTATTCGCCGACGCTCGCGACGTTGATGCAATCCTATTTGGCCGAGCATGATTCTCCCTGGCTGTTCTACGGTAGTTCCAAGCAGCGTCCGCTGACGACCGGGGCAGCACGCAACATCTGCGTCCAAGCGGGATACATCGCAGGGCTGGCCAAGTCCGTAACCATCACCATGCTGAGGCACTCGGCGGCCACGCACCTGTTGGACCTGGGAGTTGACGTACGGACCGTCCAAAAGGTTCTCGGTCACGATCGACTGTCGACCACGATGCGTTACATGCTGCTGTCCTACAACCGACAGCCACACGTGCATCCTCTCGATCTGTTACCTCCAGCGGAGTAACGATCTGATTCCATCCTATTTTCCATTCCGCCATTCCCTCTAGGAGGCAAGCTGCACATGACAACCCTGCGAGAGCGAATGCTCGAAGAACTCTGCCGTCACAACCACGCTCCCCGCACGCGGGAGACGTATGTCGCTCAGATCGCCAAGTTGGAACGGCACTTTGGAGTCTCACCCGATCAGCTCACTCGTGAGCAAGTCCAAGACGATCAAGACATGCTGATCAGAGAACGCGTCAGTTGGCTGCCGCAAGCGGTCGCCGCGATGCAGTTCTTTTATGGGAAGGTCCTGCAGCGGGATTGGAAGATTGCCCACTGCCGCCCGCCGAAATCCCGGCGCAGAGCTGTCGTGTTCACACCGCAAGAAGTTTCGCGACTGCTGGTGGCCGCCGAACCCGGCAACTTGCGTTCGACCGTAACTCGCGTCGGTGAAATTGCCCTCTGCAGTTATGGACTGCGTTCAGTCTGATCATTTGGATGTTTCGCAGAGACATGATTGGGCAGATCCGTTCAGCAGTTACCGATGATGAATCAACGCGACTCAACAACGACAGGGGCCGCGGATGTTCCGCTTATTGTTTCCGGCAGCTTGAAGACCGTTCCCTCACGATCCGTGAAGTACAGACTTGAGTCAGACGGTTTGCGCCCGTGCCCGTCGGCCCAAATGCCGATGAAATCCGGGTGCGCGTTTAACGCACGACGTACGTATGTGTGGTTCATTGAACTACCGGACGTCATCTGGCGAGTCAGCTTCCACGTTGCACCCTGGTCTTGGCTGGTCCACATGGCAATTTCACCTCCCGGATTGTATACCTGAGGGCCTGTTTCCGTCGGGCCAATGATTCGCCAGTCGTTTGGAGTGATCATCCAAAGTTCACCGAAGTCGTAGTTGTTGTCGGACGTGGTCACTTCGCTGCGGATCCAGTCGTCTCCCGTCCATCGCGCAATCGTCCAGGTGCGTGGATCGTTTCCGGGACCGGATTGGTATCCCTTGCTTGTGATGTAGAGCAGGACTGGTCGATCGTGTTCGTCAAACCGGAGATCCTTGAGGTAAACGTTCAGTCCTTCCGTCTGATAATCGTAGATCAGGGCGGAGTTTTCTTTTGTGGTTAGCGGTAAAGTTAGTGTTTTTTTGTCAACTGTCTGCCATGACCTCCCGCCGTCGGGTGACTCCACGTAGTACAAATTCGTGCGCCAATTCAGGCCTTTGCCTTTGGGGTGAAAGTTAAAGAAGCTGCCGATCTTTGATTTGCCAATGCCCGAAATTTGGTAGTGACCTTCCTCGATCGCAGCAATACGTTGCCACTCGCTCCAGGCGACACCGTCGCGACTATTCATGAAACAGATCGTACGCTTCGCCGGATAACCGTAACGTGTAAAGAAGACCTGGAATTCATTGTCTTTGGAATGCCACGCCTGCAGGTACGAAAAATTGTTGATCGGATTTTTAACATCACCGTCTATCCGGGTTGCCGACACGAGTTCGAATTCTTCGATGTCATACGGACGCACGCTGCGGTGAATGTGAGAAGGCCGCGTTCGTCCGTGCGACGTTGAGAAAATCCACAGATGCCCGTCACCGTCGATCGAAATGACCGGATTGTCGTGAGCGTCGCTGGTTTTCTTGTCGAGCAAGATCGTTGGGCGTGGAACAGTTCTGGTCGCGTGATCGAAATACGAGACCATGTGCAACAGCTTGCGACTGTTGTCTTTACGGGCGCCGCCGTAACAAAAGAACGTCTTGTTGACCTGGGGGCTGTAAATCGCGAACGGCTTATGTTTGGCGCAGTAAGTCCCCAACCCGCCGCTGTATTTGTAAGCGTACTCGTCCTTCGAGGGCGAATTCATGTACCAGATACCACGATACCCCTCGGCCTTCAGATTCAGAGTGACTGGTGCTGCGGCTTGAAGTCGGTCCGACAGAAACTCCAGCAGCGTGTCCGCTGAACGTTCGTAGTAGTGGCCGAGATTGTGTTTGGTATCTTCGAGAGTCACGACTTTATGCGGAATACCCTCCGCCTTAAGAATCTTATTCAGCGGAGTGAACCCTTCGGGGTGATCCTTGTCGCCGTTTATGGTTAGCAGCGCAAACCTATTCAATTTCAGTGTTCCGACATTGGATTTTGCTGCTGGGATTAACGGACTATCTTCGCCATTCCCGCGCCACGAAAGTGCGCCGCCCCAACTGCCCGCTGCGCAGAACAATTCCGGATGCAGAAGAGCCAGTCGCACGGAACCCGCGCCGCCCATGGAAAATCCGGCGAGTGCTCGTCCCGCCGGTTTCGCTTTCGTTCGATAGTCGCGATCGATCAAGGGAATCAACTCGTCAATGATCATCGACTCGACGTCTCCCCGATAGAAGCTCATGCCACCGTTTGGAAACACACAAATGGCTTCCGGAAACGTACCGGCACGAACGGCTCCGGCGACGCGCGACGAGAATCCACCGGAATCGGATGCTTCCGTGCCGCCTGCTCCATGCAAGAAATAGACGACCGGATAACGAGTGTCATTGTTGGCATCGTACTTCGGCGGCGTCCAAACGGCGTAACCGACATCGTGCCCCAGCGACGTGCTGGCCAGCACCTTGTGCTCCAGTCCCCTGACGTTCGCGATCTTCGGATTCACCCAGGAGATTTTTCTGTCCGGACGCTGGGCCGAGGCGATGAGTACCGACAATGAACAAGCCAACACAGTCAGGGAAAGTAGGAATCGATTCATGAGCAAGACGTTCCGTGGATCAGATGAAAGGTGCGGCAGGATTCAGAGAATTCGATCGGTCTGCAGTTGCTGGCAGAATTCGTCGGTGCAACTTCTGGGCCTATTGAACTATGGACTCGGCCAATCGGTGACTTCGTTGGCCGCTTTATGCAGCAGCTTGTCGATGTCTCGACCGAGGTGACTCGACGACGGACTAACTCGCGAGTTCAGCAAAGCGACGAAGTTCTTGCCATCGTGACGACGAATAAGAATCGTTGCCGTGCCTGATAAGGATCCAGTGTGCCAGTGATTCAGTTTCCCACCAGCGACTACGCGATTGATCCAGCCGAGCGAATAGAATTTGTCTTCGGGCGTGCCATCTTCTTTGTGTCCTGCCAGCCCTGGAGGCCGCTGGTGCATCAGCTTGATGCTCTTTGCGGAAAGAATTGGACAGTGCTGAGGGTCATCAAACGCCGCCGCGAATTTTGCGAGGTCCGTTGCTGATGCGATCCAACCACCGTGCGAATCCATCGCCTCCAGATGCCACGCTCCGTACTGCACCGGGACTTCTTGATCGATCGTCTCCTGAAACACAGACTTACCTGTGCCGGGCTGATAGTAGCGGACTTCGTTATTGGCGCGGCCTGCAAGATGTGTGGCTCCAATTCGCATCGTCGTGATGCCGATCGGGGCAAGCACGTTTTCTTTCACGTAGGATTCATAAGATTGGCTGGTGAGTTTCTCGATGACTCGGCCCAGCAGGCAGTAGCCGAAGTTGGAGTACGCGTAGCGTACTCCGGGAGCAAAATCCAACTTGTGTGACAGCATGGCTTTGATCACGGTTGCCTGATCCGCTGGCGCATCGGTGCCAACTTTTCTAGCAAACTCAACCGACTTGAACATCGCATCGAAAGACTCACTGCGATCCCAACCACCACGATGCTGAAGCAAGTGCTGGATCGTGATTTCGTGCCAGCGCGGATCGAATTCATCACCTGCCGATTTGATGTTGTCGCTGTGATCGAGCACCGCGAGAACTTTGTCGTCAAGTTTCAGCTTGTCTTTCTCAATCAGTTGCAAAATCGCGACAGCTGTGATCGGCTTCGAGATACTGGCGATTCGGAACAAGCTCTCTGGTTGCACTGGCTCTGCGTTTGCAACGTCGGCATATCCATACCCGCGAGCGAATACAACTTTTCCGCGGTCGGTGACGGCAATGGAAGCCCCGGGGACACGGTGTTGCTTCATGAAGTCGTCCATCTGACGGTCGTAGCTGGCGAACGCGGCAATGTCTTCGCCGGATTTCACATTGTGTGAAGCAGACTGCTTCCGGTAGCCGGGGCCGCGAAGAACTCGTCCTGGGCGAGCGTCTGTTTGCTTGCCGTCCTTCAGGACACTGACACCATTGACGATGACGTGTTTCATCCCTTTCGAAACCGCGTGAGGATTCACGAAGTCGGCTTTGTCTGCTAACTCGTTGTAGTCGAAGGCGATGATGTCTGCGGCCAGTCCGATTGAAAGTCGCCCACGATCATAGGCCAGCACGTTGTTCGCAGCGGCAGCACTTGCCTGCGCGACCGCTCGTTCCAGTGAGATCGCTCCGAGATCTCGCACATAGCGTGACAGCATTCTTGGAAACGAACCGAAGGCTCGCGGATGTGAGGCCGAACGGCTTCCTCCTGCCGGACCAACATCGGTGCAGAAGGAAACGAATGGCTGCTGCATCGCCATGATCTTATTTGCGTCTGTCATTGTTTCCGGAAGGGCGAATGCTCCGGCTCGCACGAGCTTGAAGAACGTGTCCCATGGGTCTTCGTTCTTCGCTTTGGCTATCTCTGCAACACTTTGACCGTCTAGTCCCCTGTACTCCGAGATATTGCTGCGGCCGACGACAATGCGGTGCCAGTCTTTGCCGGCATGCCGGTACCAGTTTTCCCAGCCATCGGTGGATTCCATCTCGGTGCGAATTTGATCTCGCAATTGGACGTCATCCAATCGAGCTCGCAACTTGTCATAGCCTTCAGTGAAATGCTGTGGGTGAATCAACGCGGCGATACCAAGCCCGTTGTTCACGTAGGGGTAGATATCGGCGGTGACTTGTTCGCCGTCGGCGCGGGCGGCTTTGATTTTTGCAATGGCCAACTGCATCTTGCCCCAGTTTTGTTGTCCGGCCGCCTTCAAATGAAAAATATGCACGGGGGCATTGCCCTCGCGCCCGATTTCAAATGCTTCATCGATCGCTTCCAGCAAACGGTCTCCTTCGTTACGCATGTGCGTGTAGTAGCGACCGCCGGACTCGCCAGCGGCTTTCGCAAGAGCTCCGATTTCTTTCGTCTGAGCGTAAATGGCAGGGGGGTAAATCAGTGCCGTGGACACACCAATCGCGCCAGCTTGCATCGCTTCGCGAACCAACTCCTGCATTTCCCGGAGTTCAGCGTCAGACGGGCGTCGTTCAACATCGCCAAGCACCATTCGCCGAACCTGGGTGTGCCCGATGGTCTGCGTCATGTTCACCGGCAGGCCTTTGGATTCAACCAGCGAAAAATACTCCGCCATGGTCGTGTAGCCCTTCCGTCGTCCCTCCTCTTCGCTCAGTGGCGCTGCGGAACCACCTTCGCCGGCGTTGATGGTCGTGATTCCTTGGGTCAGCAGGTTGATAGCTGTTTTCGGGTCCTCCACCATCGGCGACGCCGTCTGGCCCATCATGTCGACGAAACCAGGCGCCACAATCAAACCCGTCGCATCGATGACCTCTTCACCGTCTTCGGCAGCGATGTGTCCAATCCGGACAATCTTTCCATCGTCGATACCGACGTCTGCCACATACCACGGCGCGCCGGTGCCATCGACGACTTTGCCACCGCGTATAACGATGTCCAGCTTGTCCGCCGCCATGGAGGTTGATGCGGCGAGCAATGTAGCCGCAACGAGAAAGAGCTGGAGTTTCATGGGAGGCTTTCATAGTAGCCGTCACGCTCCGACATCACGAATTGCAATTCGCTGGAGAGCTTGACAACGTTCAGGTAGGACAGCTGAATCGAAGGTGCGTTGGGAGGAAATAGCGAACTATTTGGCGTTCTGAATTGGATCGAGGCCGAACAAGCCATCATCACGCGGAATGTGATGGCTACTCTTGTTGCTCCTGCGTGAAGACGTCCAATTTGATGTTGCGATAGCGGACTTCCGTCTTGCCTCCACTGTGAAGCTGGAAGGCGATGATGCCGCTGTTGGCACCTTTCGGGTCATTCAGATCAACACACAACTGGCCGTTGATGAAGGTGCGAATGCGATCGTGCTCGGCAACGATTTCGTAGGTGTTCCAGTCGCCGAGTTTGACGTGCTGCTCGCCAGACTTGTCCCAGAGCAGCGCTCGACCGTGTTCTTCGTACAACTTGCCCCACCAGCCTTTGCCAATGTCGGCCTGGTAGCCGCTGACTTTGCCATCTTTGGCGTGACTACGAAATTGAATGCCGCTGTTGCCTTCGTTGTTTACCAGCTTCACATCCAGTGTCAGATGGAAGTTGTCAACGCTCAGATCACTGACAATCCATTCGTTGCGTTTCAGCCCATTTGTACGGCCAACCAGTTCTCCCTTCTCGACCGACCACAAGCCATCCGTTCCGGACCAACCGCTAAGATTCTTGCCGTTGAAAATTGTCGAAGCGTTGTCATCAGTCGCCATCATCGGCGTCTGTTGTTTGGTTTGCAGATAGGCAACCAGAGACCGTACCTGGAGGGGTGAAAACTGTTTCAACTGGTCATCCGGCATCATCGATTTTTCACTTTCGACACGTTCCTCAATCTCGCCCTTGGGAACAGTGACAATCGCGTCGCCTGTTTGCAGAGTGACCGATCGTGCGTCTTCCGACTTCACCAAGCCCGAGACCACGCGTCCATTCTCGGTCAAAATATTGGTCGCGCGATACTCCTTGGCCATCACGGCGCTTGGATCGACGATGTTGCTCAGCAGGTAATCGATATTGGTACGGTTCGATCCCGTCAGATCGGGGCCCACCTTGTTGCCGACTCCATATAGGATGTGGCACTTCATACATGTCTTCGCAAAGATCGCTCGCCCCATTTCCAGATTGGGTTTGGGGTGCTCGGTTGATTCCACGAGAGCTTTGTATTCGGCGATCATCGCCACTTTGTCGGCCGCGGATTCACGAGCGGTTCCCCAGACATTTTCCAGCAGCGAGCTGACTTCCTCGTTCTTCAGGAACTGCAACTGCCTAACAAGATCTGCTGTCACGTCGGTGCCGGCAATCTGCTTGGCTTCGACTGCTTTCAGTAGTGCTACGCCCGAGGTGGCTCGCGAACAAAGTGTTCCCAACGCCATCCGCTTTTGATTTGGCCTGAACGATTCGTAGCTCGACAACAGCGCCGGAGCCACTGTGGCATCGTTGTATTGAGCCAGTCCTTGGATTGCGGCTTCGCGAAGTGGTCCGTCGGACTTGAGCAACGAACGCAGTGTTGGCACTAGTCCGGCGTCGTTGGCATCCAACAAAGATTGCAAAGCCACCAGACGGTCTTTCTCATTGCCAGAAGCTTCTTCAATCCGACGTCGCATCGCCTTCATGGCCACGGAGTCGCCAAAGGTGACCCCAAGTGCCGTCGCCTGAATTCGAACATCGGTGTTGTCACTCTTCAACAGAGCGGAAGAAACGTCCAACCATTCCTTCGGCGCGTCCGCTTTGCGTTGGCCTTTGAGTGCCGATCGAATGGCGTTGAGGTACGTGAGTTTTACGTCGTCGGCCCGAGCCACGCCGAGCCCCTTCACCAGAATCTGAAGAGCCGCTTCCGTGCCACCGCTGCCAATTCGTCGAAGCATGAATTCTCGCAGCAGCGGAATCTGTTCGCCCGCCGACATCGCCAGCGCGAGTGCTCGTGTGGCGTCGACGTCGGCAAGTGGTTCGGCGGCGTACCAGTACAACAATGGAAGGTTGTGATCGGTGACGTCTTCCGAATGGCCGGTCAGGCTCTGTAGCAGGTCCCAGCGCTGTTCCGCGGGAATCAACTGAGCCGCCGAAGCAAGATACATGCGTACCACTGGCGAATCATCCTCGCGAGCCATCGTCGTGAATTGTGCGATCAAATCCTGCGATGGATGGTTGCGAGCTATCTCCATCGCCAATTGAATGGCCCAGCCTCGAACATACGCGCTGCTGTCGGCCAGCATTGCCTGAATGTAAGTTGGCTTGAGTTCACCGATGACATGCAGTGTCCATGCCGCCCGCAGACGTCGAGTGTCGTCTGCGTGTGAGGTGAGAATCCTCTCTAACGTAGCGACTGCATCGTCGGCGATCGCGCCTCTTGCAGATCGCTCCTGCAACATTCGTCGACTGTGACGTACGTACCAGTCGTTCTCTTCCAGACACAATTCTGCGAGAGCAACATCTGACATTTCAGCCAACGGTGAAGCTGGCCGAGACTGCAAGGACTTGCCGTAATTGATTTTGTAAATACGTCCGTTAGTGCGGTCGTGCAGTTCGGATTCGCGGCGATGGCAGGCCTGCATGTCGTACCAGTCGATCATCCAGGCGTTTCCGTCGGGGCCATAGCGGATGTTCAAAATCTGAGACGCCTTGTCGCCGGTCAACAGAAAGTCCGGTGCATGGCTGCCGACATAACCAGAACCATTCGGCTTCAGCACATCGACATTCAGACGCTGGCCGTGAATGTTGTTCATGAATAGCTGGTTGCGATACTTCTTCGGCCATTTGTCGCCAAGATAGATCATCGCACCAGCGTGAGCATGCCCGCCACCGGCTGCGTCAGACTTGCTGTTGCCGCCGTGAGGAGTCGCTCCGAGATAATGCAGGTGGTCGGCAATGGTCACGATGTCGCGATACGTGTGCTGGTTGAAATGCTGCCCACCCTGTCGCTGATACCGTCCCCCTTGAATCATGTGATACAGATGAGGAATCACGCAGGCAGTGATGAACGCCTGGCCGTGCTCGTTGAAGTCCACTCCCCACGGATTGCTGGTTCCCTGAGCGAACGCTTCGAATTCGTGGCGAGTCGGATGGTATCGCCACACGGCGCAATTCAGCGGAGTGCGTTCCGCATCAGGAGTTCCCGGCTTGCCGACTTTGGAGTGCGTGAACACTCCGTGGCAGCCGTAGAGCCAGCCGTCGGGTCCCCAGATGAACGCATTCAGTGTCTCGTGAGTGTCCTGATACCCCCAGCCGTCCAACAAAATTTGTGGTTCGCTGTCGGGAACGTCGTCGCCGTCTTTGTCGGGAATGAACATGAGGTACGGAGCCGCTCCGACCCAAACCCCGCCAAACCCAACTTCCAAGCCGCTGACCAGATTCAAACCTTCCTTGAAGACCTTTCGTTTATCGAGCGTCCCGTTTCCGTCGGTGTCTTCGAAAATCAAAATGCGGTCGCGGCCGGTGTCGCCTTCTGCTCGCACCGGATACTCGTAAGCTTCGGCAACCCACACACGACCGCGATCATCAATCGCCATCGCGATCGGTTGCTGAATCTGTGGTTCCGCCGCACCGACTGTGACGGAAAAACCTTCGGGAAGTCTCATTGCAGCCGCTGCTTCGTCAGCCGATAGCCCCGCGTGTGGATACTCGTCCAGCACAAGTTGAATCGGTGGTGCAGTGACTTTGGCGGGGCGCTTTTCGTGCAGTCGAAAGTGATCGAAATTCAGGTGTCCCCAGCCTCCTTTGCTGGTGTCAACCAGTCGCAACATGATTTCCTTGCCCACGTGAGCTCGCAGATCAACTACCACCTGCCGCATCGTCTCACTGCTCGTGCCCGCGATTTTATAGAAGACTTTGCCATTGTCTTTGCGAATCAGTTCGACGCGCGTTTTTTCCGCCGGCCCGCCATTGGCGAGAAAGCTCCCATAAGGATGAGAAACCACAAACGGAGCCGACGTTAGCGTGCCAACGCGTTTGTCGCCGTGGTGTTCGAATCCGCCAATCCAAAAGTTGCCCTTGTGGCCACTCTTCATGTCGGAACGACGTTTAGAGACCGTATCGCCCTGGACCGGTTGTCCTTCGAACGCATCACCGGTCGCCGACCAGCCTGCAAGAGTACCCGTTTCGAAGTCGAGATTCACTTCCTTGCCATCGATCGACTTTGGCTTCACGCCAACGATGGGCTTCGCAGCCGTCGCCGCTTTCACAGCGGGTCCAGCCACATATTCTCCGTCCGCCTTTTTCAAACGAAGATAGTCGACGGCAAACATAAACGACTTCTTCGCCTTCGGGTTCGCGCCGACAATCTGAGCCGTCAATGTGTGTTTGTTACCGTCGACGGACAGCTTCGGAAACGAAAGCACGCCCGTTGTCACGACGGCGGCGTTATACAGATCGATTGGGTCGCCCAGTTTCTGGTCGTCCAGCGACAACTGAACAACTCCGTAGTCGCCCGCGATGGTCAGCACGATATCCAGGTCTACGGTGCCGGTAAACTTCGGCAGATCCATCGTCAGCTTGTCGCCAATGCGTCCACCCGTCCACCAAAGCTGTGACTTGTTGCTCCACTTGTCACCACGGAACTGGCTCATGTCCTGAGCCTTCGCCGTTCCTCGCGTGACTTTAGCTTTGAACGCTTCGCCTTCGATCGCCCCTGCAGCTCGCCCCGTCTTCTTGTCGATCTTTGACTTCGGACCACGCAACGCGGTAGCTCCTTGGAGGGAAGGCATCTTCTCTCCGTCATAGACTTTTGGCTGCGCCGCCAACCATTCTTCTTTTGACACCGATTTGGATTTGTGAGTCAGGACATGGCTTCCCAGCATTCCGCCGACCACGATGTCCGGAAGTTTGTCGTTGTTGACGTCGACGATTGAAATCTGCCGACCGATTCCCGCCTCGCCGTCGGCCTTGTGAGGAATCCAGTCAACTCCGTCTTTGTTGCGAACCAGTTTGAACCAGTAGACCACCGCGCCCGCATCCCACATTGGACTCTGCTTGTGATGCGACCAATACGTCTTCCCGGTGATGATGTCCTTCAGCCCGTCTCCATCGATGTCCGCGAGCGCGACCGAGTGCGGTTCGCTGAACAGCACGCCGTACTTGTTTTCAGATGGATGCTCACCCATGATCAAGTGGTGCTTGAATTTCGGTTCGTCGCCGCCGTCAATCTGTTCGTACCAGCCAAGACCAAAGTTGTGAGCCGAATGGCTGGTGATGATGTCGCTATCGCCATCGCCGTCCACGTCGTAGGCATACATTTCCGCGCCGCCGTAGGACTGACTGAATGACGTTTCGTGATTGAACCAGCGTGATGTCAGTTCATGAGTCAGTGGTTGTTCGAACCAACCACCCGCATGAATAAGGTCTATGCGACCGTCGCTATTCACGTCGCCCACTCCAAGACCGTGTCCAAATTTCTTCGACGTGATTTGTTCGGAAATCGGGTGAAACGTCCATGTTGTGAAGGGGCGGTCCCAATCAACCGTCGCAAAGCCAAAGAAGCCGTCTCGCGTGCAAACCAGTTCCGGGCGTTCATCGCCAACAATGTTGATCAGTTGCGGTGATTCGTTTGAAACCCAGTCGAACACCTTGTGCTTCTTCCAGTGCGAATCAAATCCATCCGGTCCAGGGTTTTCGTAGACGTACGCTGGTGTCCCTGGAAAACCCACGACGAAGACGTCGTTGCGACCATCGCCGTTAAAGTCGTACGACCAGTTGAAGAAGTGGTCCGCGTAACCATGTACGTTCTGCGGAACCGGCTTATAGATCTCATGCTTCTTCATGAAGTCCGGCCCTTCAAACCAATACGGCCCATAAACAACATCGGCGGCACCGTCTCCGTTGATGTCGGCCGCGTTCGCGCCTTCCGAAAAATAGGTGCCAGTCAGTTTTGTTCGGTCAAACTGATGTAGCTGATATTCGTCAGCTGCCAACGATTGCGTACAGAACGCAAACAAAACCACCAGGAAAGAAACGAAGCAACGATTGTTTGATCGGGTCATAATGGGCCTCTGGTAGACACGACGTGGCGTCACAGAATCGAAGATTGGGAGGTGCGGGGGGGATTTCGAGCTTGGCTATGGATCAACTTCCTCGAACGTCACGTTTCCAATGTGGTACTTCTTCCAATCCTTGTAGTCAAAATGCCACCATTCAAATTCGTACACGGTGAAACCCTCGGCTTCCATCGTTCGACGAAGTAGTTGCCGGTGCCATCTCTGTCTTGACGTTCCGCCTGGATACAAGGGGAACGATCGCGGCGAAAATTCGTCGTAGCCAGCAACCATCTGAATGGGCTCGCCGGTCTTGAGGTCATACAGCGTCAAGTCCACGGCGCATCCTCGGTTATGACGCGAACCGTTGGCTGGGTTCGCAACGAAATCCTTCAAGTCGCCAGGCGTGGCGTCCCAAAACATCTTCGTCACATGCCATGGTCGATAAGCATCGTGAATCAGGAGGCCCAGCCCTCGCTTCTTGAGCCGCGCGTTCGCTCGGACGACCGCTTCAGCAGCCGGCTTCTGCATGAACGCTTTGGGCCGCTTGTAAAATACGGCGCCTGTGAAGTTATTCTTTGTCGCATAACGAATGTCCAACTTGATGGTTGGATCAAGTTTTACCAATTCCGTCAGGTTCGCATCGCGAAAGTCGCCGGGTTCATCCGGCGGGCTCGCTGCCAAAGCACCAGCACGAAGTTCGTCGATTGGTTTCACTGGCTTGATCTTGAAAGTCTCGCCGTCTTTTGTGCCAACCTCTCGCCGTTTAAAGACCACTTCGGCAGCGTTAACTTTCGTCGCTCGGCCATCCGGCGTGCGAGTGAACTTCAGACCCTCGCCGTGATACAAACCGTAGTCGGGAAACTCAAATTCGTTTTCGCTGACTTCCTTCAGCGGATATCGATAGAACCACTCGATCAGTGCGTACAACTTGCCGTTGTCTTCCAAAATGTACAGCGTGTTGTGGTCCCAGCCGTATTCGCCAATCAGTCCACGCCAGCGCTCGGGTATTTCTTGGGGAGGTTCATTGGGAATTCGTTCAAACTTCAAACCACCGACTCGTAAACGATCTTTGCCTTCGCGTTTCACTTCTGTGTCAGCGCCGATCACGTCGTCTGTGATGATCGCACCGTCATCCGCCGCTGCGCGCAAGTCGTGTCGGAACGAACCTCGCTCCATCATCACGCGACCGTTTAACTCCGAGATTTTTGTGTAGCGGCTTCCCTCATCCTTCCCGTCAACTTCGCGGTAGGTGCCTAGCAGGTTTGGGATTCGGTTTGCTGGAATCGCGATTGTGCTGCGGTAAACGGGCAACGCTTTGCCGTCTTGTGTGGCGAGCATCAGTCGCAAAGCGTAGTTCGCCAGGCGACTGACCACGCCATTGGACGCATCCAGCGACGAAGCCGCCGCGACACCCAACTTGCGCTGCGGCAACGCTCCCAGCTGAGTGGAAAAACCGTAGACCGCGCCACCGTGTCCGACTTTTGTGTGACCGTCTATGTCAGAGATGCGGAATCCCAATCCGTATCCAACCGATTTTCCGTTTGCGTCTTTGCGGGGTGAGATCATCTCTGCCAGCGATTCGGGTTTAAGAATTCGCCCGCTTTCTGTGCGACCATCGTTGAACAGGCAAGATAGGAATTTCGACAGGTCGATCACGTTGGAATACAGGTTTCCTGCCGGCCCGGTACCTAAGAGAAATTCAGGTGCCTTGAAACGCCGGTCGTCGTAAGTCCACATCCAACCCGTGGCAAGTTTCGGTGCGACTTCTGGTGTCACAACAAAACTGCTGTTCGTCATCTCAAGTGGATCGAGTATCGACTGCCTCACGCGTTGCGGGTGCGAAACATCCAGTTGGTTCTCCAAGACCGAACCAACAACAGCGATGGCCGCATTGGAATATTTTGTTTTCGTGTCCGGCTCGTACACCAATTCAGTTTGATTCAGGCTTGCGACCGTTTCAGTCAGCGAAGGCTCATCGGGATCAAAGTAATTCCCGACCGGTGATTCGCGTACCAATCCGCTAAGGTGCGTCATCATTTGCCGAAGTGTTTGCGTCACGCCAAACGGATTCTTCGGCTGGAAGCTTGGAAGATAGTTTTGGATCGGCGCGTCCAGGTCAAGCTTGCCCTCTTCTGCGAGTTGCACGACAGCAATGTCGGTGAACAGTTTCGAGATGGAGCCAACTCGATACACCGTTTCCGCCGTCGCAGGAGTTTTCTTCTCTGCATCTTGAAAACCGAATCCGTCCGCCCACACCACCTGGTCTCGATCAACCATCGAGATTGAAAAGGCGGGCAAGTCTTTTTCGGCGACTTCATAACGCACAGCCGCTTTCAGTTTTTCAATGGCGGGCGCGTAATCGTAGGTGGGCGGATCGATGACATCCGCAATCGCAACCGCCGTTTTCATCAACTTCAATCGCTGCAGGTTGCTCATCAATGCAACACACGTGCCGGTTTCCGGATACAGCAACAGCGTCGTGGACGTGCCTGATTGGGCACCGCCGTGCCAGACTGCGTTGCGCCCCGATTTCTGACCGACGCTCCAACCCAGACCGTAGGAAGTTGACTTATTGTCTGACGTTCGCTGTCGAGTCCACATTTCTTGCAACGTCGTTTGCCTTAAAACCTTTTGTTGATTCAAGGCCGTTGCAAAACGCACCAAATCCGAAGCGGTTGAAAGCAGCCCGCCACCAGGAATCTTCATGCTCGTATCATGCAACTTCGAGTTATAGAGTTTACCGAGTTCCCAATTGTGGTCGTCCGGCAGAGTGGTCAGCAACGACTCGGTAGCTCGAATGTAGCCGCTGGCCCGATTGGAAATCACGGCATACGTATCATCAACAACAGTGTGCTCCATTCCAGCCGGTCCCAACACGCGTTTCTGTAACAGGCTTGGGAAACTATCATCCCCGGCTCCTTCGCAGACTGAGCCCAGCAAGTTGTAGCCAAACGACGAATAGCGGTACTTCGATCCCGGCTCGTGGATCAATCGATCGTCCGCAAACGTCTTCAACGCGGCCCGAAGACTAAAGTAGTGATTCGTGGAAGACGCTTCTGCTGACGACTTGTAGTGGCGAACGCCGCCGAGGTGTCCCAGTAACTGCCGACTGGTTACGACCCAGCGTTTCTTTCCAAAATCGGGCACGTATGTGCGGACATCTTCATCCAAATTCAGCTTGCCTTCTTCCATCAACGACAAGACGACAGCCGCAGTCATCGGTTTGGCAATGGACGCCGTCCGGTATCGTGTCTGCTCCGTCGCCGGGACCGAGTTCTCCACGTCGGCCAGTCCGAAACCCTTGGAGTAAACCAGCTGATTCTGTTTTGCAACCGCAACCGAGATCCCCGGAACGCCTTCGTCACGCATCAGGCGATCAACCAATGCGTCGATTTGTTCATTGGTCTGTTGCACGGGCGTCCGGGATGCTTGACCAAACGATTCCGCGGGAACTAGCCCAGCAACGAATACGGCTACGAACAGAATGCGGATAGCTCTCATGACAGTTCCTCCACGTTGTGATTGTTCGTTAGTTCAACGCCGCTGCCCACAACGTGGCCTAGATGGATGCTTCCCTTGTCAACAACGACTCCCGTAGCGATGTCCTGGGATATGAGCACCGCGCCGTCCAAATCCGCGTAGTCAAGTAGCGGCAGCAACTGCGCCGCGCCGGAAATACCGACGGAGCTTTCCACCATGCAGCCGACCATTGTCTTCAGTCCTAGCTCACGCGCCTGCCGCAGCATTCTTAGGCCCGGAGTCAGTCCGCCGCACTTACAGAGTTTGACGTTCACTCCATGAAACAGACCGGCACACTTCGCGACATCGGTTTCAACGAGACAGTTTTCGTCAGCGACAATTGGCAATGCGGATTTTTGAAAAACACGGCGATGCTGCTCAGCCGGAGCGTCCGCAGGCAGCGGCTGCTCGATGAACTCAACGCCAAGGTCTTTCAAAGCGTGCGAGTTGGAAATCGTTTCATCGACTGTCCAGCCGCAATTCGCATCCACACGCAGGATCGCTGAAGTCTTTTCCCTGAGAGCACGGATGATTTCGACATCTTGCTTGGAGCCAAGTTTGATTTTGTAGATACTCCAATCGGGGCGAGTCTCCAGTTTCGCGATCATCTTCTCCGGCGTGTCGATGCCGATCGTATAGCTTGAATCAGGAATGTTCTCCCACTCCAAGCCCAACGTAGCGAAAGTGCGTTTCCCCCTGAGCTTGCCGAACAAATCGTACGCGGCCAAGTCGATTGCCGATAACGCAAAGGAGTCTTCTATGAACGACGGCTGTAGGGTATGCCATAGCTGGCGTGGTTCACCGAACTCGAACGTCTCAATCTTTTCTCGGCAAGCCATGATGGATGCCGACATCGAATCCAAAGTATGACCGTAGTAGGAATTGGCTGTGGCTTCGCCGAAGCCACACTGGCCTTCATGTTCCAGCTCGACAACCAGTGATGGTTGCGTATTGATTGACCCGCGTGAGATCGTGAACTCGAATTCAAGCGGCAAGTTGTATCGATGCAATCGCAATTTCATCAGAACAACTCCCTGGCTAGATTCTCGACCGCATCGGCGAGTGGTGCAGCTCCGTCGCGATACACGTCACAAACTGGCAAGCCAAATTCTGCTGCAACACTTTCTCGTTCTGCCGCAGCTTCATCGGTGGACAGTTTTCGACCATTGATCGCAATTCCGATCACTTTGCATGGATGCCGAAGTGAAGCGGCCATTTCATAAGCCTCAATCAAACGCTTCGTCGACAACAACGGGACACCGTCCATCCCTTTGACTTCTTTGCGCGTCGCTTCGTAGCAAAAGATCAAGCCGTGCGGCGCCGACCCATGCAGCAGCCCCAACGTGACTGCAGAAAAACTCGGGTGAGAAATACAGCCTTGTCCCTCGATCAACAGAAAATCGTGCTGCTCGTTGCGACGCACCAAAGCCTCGGCAGATCCGTTAACAAAGTCAGCGACAACGCAGTCTATCGGCACGCCATCACCCGAAATCATGATGCCCGTTTGGCCGGTTGCGAGAAATCTCGCATCCAGACTCCTCTTCAATAGCTCACGCTCAATTTCTAACGTCGTCACCATCTTTCCGACCGAGCAATCGTGTCCGACGGTGTGAACTCGCAAGCAGCCATCGCGAAACGGTTCGGAAGTGGCCGTGGCCTTCTCTGTGTTGCGCCGCACATCCATTAATTGGCTGCCGGACGCAGCAGCGAGCGTCGCAAGTTCAGCGTCGTCTGCTAAAAAATCGTGTAGCCCCGAAACAACGTCGATGCCACGCTTCAACGCTTGCTTCAAAATTGGCCGCCAGTGCTCCGGCATCCTTCCACCGGGAGGGGCAATCCCAATGAAAATCGCATCGGTATCAGGAACGATCGAATCCACGATCGGAATCCCCTTGCCGCTGCCAAACACGTCGTAGGCATCTTGTCCGGAAAGTTCCATATCCAATACAGCAGCGACGTCGCCGCCGCGGTAACGCAGCATGCTAATTGCAGTTTTCGCGAGAAATGGAGTGGAATGACCATCCGTCAGTAGAACAATCCGACGGAAGCTCTTAAGTTTTTCGCTGTGAGTCATATGTGCCGCGTCGCAACCGGAAGGTTGCCAAGAGTTCGGACTTGGGGGAGGAACAGTCGAGCATTCTACTTGAATGTTTGCTGCGATCGACTGCGCAACCGCGCAGTTAATTTACGATTGTGCGCACCCTTTGTTTCTGGTTGCGTCTCACATAGCGGATCACTTCATGCGAAATAGAGCATCCAAGGTTCGGCACGTCGGTGCAACAGGAAGCTGCCGCGAACTTCCTTGGTCACTCGCGTATCCACTGCATCACGTCTCGGAAGTGTGGCTCCGGCTTTGCCCAGCACGGATGCAAATGCTTCTTCTGCGGTTTCGTCGACGCTTCGACCAGAACGGTGGAAAATACTATCAAGCACACCAAGACCGTGAATTGGCGGAGGGACTGCTTATGCAGTTTGCACATCTGGTCTTCTGTCTTTTGATTCAGAAACGTTTGTGTCTATTTGGTTCCTGGATTCTCGTACCAGATGACTCCGAGCAGTTGGCGTTCTTCGCAGGTCATCATGTCGAGGTCTCCGTCGGCGTCGAGGTCGATCAGTTCCATTCGATCGAACTTGGCTTCTTTCGACGAACAGATCGCCTCCCAGTTTGAATCTGGATGCTTGAGCCAAACACCGGGCTGTTCGGTTTTCGCTTTGTCGGCGTGAGTGTTCGCGGTCATGATGATCGTTCCGCCCGGAAATGATCGAATCGCTTTGCCGAACGGGACATCGAGTGGGTTCGCGTGTGTGATCTTCGCCCACTTGCCGTTTTCGCTCTTTCTGAAGTCCAAGAATTTCTTCTGCCGCGTTGTCACGAGGACTCGGTCGGGCGACGCTTCGATGAAAAGCGCGTCCGTATCACTGGCTCCGATCCGATGTTCCACCCACTCGTCTATTTCAGGCTTTTTGTCGGGTTGTTCCAGCCATGCAACGCAGCGATGTTTCGAACGACGATCGCTGAACACGATGTCCTTGTCGCCGTCACCATCCATGTCGATCGTTTGTATGGACATGATCCAACCGCAGTCTCGCAGTTTTCGTGCGGGCCAGCTTTCAAAACGAGCGACTGTGTTCGTTTCCGGACTAAGCAACGTGAGGCTCGCGTTCTTCCCCTTCGACCCAAACACCACCGCCTGGCGACCATCGCGGAAGGGGACAACAGCAGCGAACATCCACTGCTGTCCGTCGAGCTTCGTGAGAGGCGACGTCAGCCAATTGACGCGTTCGAGCAATTGCGCATTCGATGTGCTCTTGTGATTGAAACGATGCACCAACACCTGCTTCCGCTTGCCTTCGTGACAACTGATGACATCGAGGCACCCATCGCCGTCAACGTCGAATGGAATCGCGTCTTCGGGCGACGCTCCAACACCGACGGTGACTTGTGGCCAGGGCTCTGTCACCTTGTCAGGCCCCGGATTGAGGTACAACCGGACAACGCCCGATTCCTCCCACCCTGTGACGACGTCCTGCAGTCCGTCGCCGTTGAAGTCACCAAGCCTTACTCCATCAGCACCTTGGAGCGATTCGTCGATTGCATGTCGCTTCCATAGGTCGTCAGCACTCGCGCGCGGGAGAAAAGAAACTGCCATCACGGCAACGACGATCAGGCGCACGAACACCGTGAATGGGCGAAGGAACTGTTTCTGTTGTTTGTACATCTGGTTTCCGGCAGTGGTCTTGCGGGGAAGAAACGCTATCGATCTTGACTAAACGAAATGTTGTGCTGCTTGTCGCCGATGCTTAATGTCGCAGTGTTGCCTTTGGAGACAAAGCGAATTATGTCGCGCATCGCACGGGTTTCGTCAGCTGACTGATTGAGAAACGTGACGACACACGCCCAGTTGTTAGACGCTACAAGTTGCGTGGCGTTTTCACTGATCAGCACAATCGCTTCCTGCAGGTGAGGGCGGCGTGCTTCCATGTGGTTCTTGTCGTGATACAGCATCACATTGGTTTCGCCGTCGGTGCGTCGCACGATGTAGCCAACTTGATTGTCACGGCCGATGAACAGTTCACCGTCCCGATCGCCAACAGGTTTCACGCGGGAAGAAACAACTCGCCCCCACTGAACAAGTGACGAATGATACGCATTCATCAGTTCGCGCTGCTGTTGGCCAGCCACAGGTTTCTGATCGAGGCGCAGCTTGAACGG
>JBGCGI010000259.1:0-34542 GCA_045110715.1 Rubripirellula sp. | reverse complement strand
GAATAGATCGTTGCGAAGTAGAACAGGCCCAGCAGCGGCAGGTTGACCAACGCAAGCACCAGTCGCGCCGCATAGATGGGCTGCTCGGTCAACGTCATGCCGGACACAAGGTTGACGCCTTTGTAGACGCCAGCGATCAGGACAGGCAGCAAGGGCGGCTTGCTGCTGTAGTAGTGCTGTTTTCCGTCACTGCCCAGATGGCGTACCTTGTCAATCGTTTGCCAGGGCTTGCGGTTCCTCATGACCGGATCACTGATCGCATCCTGCTGATCGATTGCGAACGTTCCGTGCTCGACCAGTGATGCCACGGTACACCAGCGGCTACGATCGTTCGCGCTCAAGAACGCCGTGTCACCATTCGCGCTCGACACCACAGCGATCCGACCGGCAGAAATTGCCAAGGCCACAAAGATCAAGGTGTGGTACATCGTCCGCCGCGTTCTTTCGCGGCGGGCTTCTTCTTTAGCAGTTTTCATCGTCGTCCCCCGATGAATCAACCGACGTTCCGACTCGCTCGGCCACGCTGAACGAACGATTGGATTCGGAGGTTCGTGAAACGATCAACTCGGCCAACAAGCCCGCCAACAAGAACTGCGCACCGACGATGAGTGCCAAGATGCAGTAATAAAACAACGCACGTTGGTGCAAATGCACGTCTGGCATCTGCTCCGACAAATGCGAAATGACACGCATCGCCGACAAGTAGACCAGCCCCAAACCTCCGGAAGCAAAGCAGATGATTCCTGCCGTTCCAATCAGGTGCAGCGGCCGACTGGAAAACCCCGTCAGCAAATAGATGGTCAATAGATCTAGGAACCCTTTGACCAACCGAGAGAGTCCGTATTTGGAGCGACCAAACTTTCGCGCATGGTGCTCGACTTCGATCTCACCCACTTTCCAACCTCGGGCGGCTGCCAAGACCGGCACGAAACGATGCCGTTCACCGTACAGCTGAACCTCTTCAAAAATCTCGCGGCGATACGCTTTGAAGCCGCAGTTGTGATCGTGCAGTTTGACTTTGGTCAGGCTACTGACGAGCCAATTGAAGACGCGGCTGGGCAGGACCTTGTGCCACGGATCATGCCGCACGCGCTTCCAGCCGCTCACGACATCGAAGCCTTGGTCCAACATTTCAAGGAACCGAGGGATCTCGTTGGGATCGTCTTGTAGATCCGCGTCCATCGTGATCACGATTTCGCCGCGAGCCGCAGCGAAGCCGGCCGCAAGTGCATCCGACTTTCCAAAATTGCGTCGGAAACGAATCCCTTCGGTGCTGGAGTGAACCTGTGAAAGTTCGCCAATCACGCGCCAAGTCGCGTCGCCTGAACCGTCGTCGATAAAGATAATCTGGTAGTTCAGTTGCTCCGATTCACAAACTTGAAAAATCCGCGTATGCAACTCCTGCAGAGATTCTTCTTCGTCCATGGCCGGAATCACAAAGCTGACCAACCTTGAAGCTGAAGCATCTTGTTGGGGAGCTGGCGAACTTGGCGAATCAAGATCAGACAATCGATTGCTCGAAAACGCGTGAAATAGGCATCAGAATCCGCCCATTATGCTTGCTCGACGGGACTTCAACCATCCCCATCGGCGAGATCAATCGAGAGCGTAACACGGCTTCCTGTTCTTTTTTTGAAAAAGCGTGTTGCGCTGCTAATCGACTGGCATCTTCCATGTTGGATCAATCACAATCGTTCCAGTGAGGAAAACGCGTGGCCGAGACAACCAAAGACCATCTGACACCCGACGACGAAAATCGCGTTGGTGAAATACTGCAAGCGTGGATCGGTCGTCGAGATCTTGGGAATGCAGAACCTGCCGAGACTCTGATCGCGCAGCACCCCAAGTTTGCCTCTCGGTTGCGTGACTGCATCGATTCGATCGAGATGCTTGATGACAGCGGCTTTATCGAGCAGTCCGCTACGGTCGCTTACCCAAAGATCCCCGACTTCGAGATTCTCGGTGAATTAGGTCGGGGGGGAATGGGAATCGTCTACGAGGCCAGGCAGATCTCGCTTGACCGGCTGGTCGCTTTGAAGATCCTACCAATCACGAGCGTGGATCCTTTGGCAGCACAACGTTTTCAACGAGAGGCGGAAACCGCTGCAGCCTTGCATCACACCAACATTGTGCCGATTCATGCCGTTGGACAAAACGAAGGCGTGCATTGGTATGCCATGCAGCGGATCGAAGGAAAACCACTGAGCAGCTTGCTGCAGCAAAATCCAAACGGGGTCGATACGGACGAAGTAGCGCGGATTGGCATCGAGTCCGCCGAAGCACTCGCGCTGGCCCATCATCACGGCGTTGTTCACCGCGACATCAAGCCGGGGAACCTGTTGATCACCGAAGAGGGGCATGTTTGGCTGACGGACTTCGGACTCGCTCGGCGCGACGCCGATTCTGGTGCGACGGTGACCGGCGCGATGATCGGCACCCCTCGTTACATGAGCCCCGAGCAAGTGTTTGCGCCTCGTGGCGCGGTTTTGGATCATCGAAGCGACATCTATAGTCTGGGCGCCACGATGTACGAGTTGGCGACCGGACGCGTGTTGTTCGACGGCGATACGCCCATGGATGTCTTGCAGCAAATCCGAACGTCGGAACCGGCCAAACCTCGAACGATTCGATCCGGGATCCCGCGTGACCTAGAAGTCGTGCTGCAGAAGTGCCTCGCCAAAGATCCCAAAGAGCGTTATCAATCCGCGACGGACTTGGCGAGCGACCTGCGTGCGGTACGGGAAGCTCGTCCCATCCAAGCTCGGGGCGTTCCCCCCTGGGTCAGCTTGTATCGTCGCCTCAAACGGCATCGCGGACGATTGAAGACTGCCACCAATGCAATCGCAGGCACCCTGGCGGCCATCGCTATCGCTTTCTTAATGATCAGTTCTAGCGAGCAGAGCAGTCTCGGATCGTTGCACATTGAATCAGAGAACGGCCCCTACATTGCTTCCATCTACCGGGTCGACGAGAACGGGGTTGGCACCACGCCGTTGCTAACAACGACTGTCCCGATGCAAGATCCGATTCCATTGGACGCCGGTGAGTACGAGGTTTCGCTTTCATCCCATGCGCAACACAGTCGGACGGTCCTGATGGACGTCGCGGTTGGCGAGGCGACGCGGGCGAAGTACATCGATCGCCGCAAAGCGACGACGGGAATTTCGCTCGAGAAGGGAACACTGGAAATCATCCGGGACCTGGATGGCACGGAACTCCTGGGAACGCTGACCGATTCTGAGTTTGCTGTTTACGGTTCCGAAGAACGCAAGTTGTTTCAAGTCGACCTGGATACGATTCTTCCGAAGGTCGAGTTCCGCTACGACATGAAGAACCAATATGGCGGCAACCGATTGTCGACGTCGCCCTTCTACGCGAGGACGCGTCGGATCTGTGCATCGACGGTTGATTTCGATGGTGACGGAAGCGGCGAAATCGTTCTGACGGCAGAGAGCGAGCCTGTGATCGCCGCACTTCGGTCCGATGGAACGACGCTTTGGACTGCCAAGATCGATCTGCCGAGCATTCCCAACCCGCCTGCTAAACGAGGCGTCGAAACGGTGCCGTCGGTGGTCGAAGTTGTCCCAACGAACGACCTTGATGATGACGGCGCGCCGGAGTTGGTGGTCACGCTGATCCGCACGTTGGATCGAACCCAGTTGGAATCATTCATCGCGACGATCAGCGGGAAGACTGGCAAGACATTGGCGATAGCAACGCTGCCAGTGGAAAAACCAAGCATCATTCGTCCGATGAAAGCATGGCCCCGCGAAGGAACGCTGCGATATGAGTTCTCGGCGAACCGAGCCGCTCGGGAGATAACCCACCTTCACACTTACAACGGAAACTTCTATCGCGGAGGGAGCAGTAGCAGTCATCCGATCAAGATCAGCGGAGGACAGCACTTCGCCTTCACCTTGCCGACTCCGCCGCCGCTTCACATCGTTTCCTTTGAGAACAAAATGGTCGGTGTCCGAGTGACCAGTAGCAGCCTCGATGCCTGGGATCTGCGAACTGGACTGCAAGTTGGATCCACCATCGAACTTCCCTTCACGCTGGCGGCCCGTCCAGTTCGCATTCGCATCGACAAGAGCGACAAGCCAGCATTTCTCCTTTGGTCAGAAACAAACAGGAAGAATCCCTCGACGAAGTTGCTTGGCGCACTCGTTCTCGGCGAAGCAAATTTGCGGTGGCAGCGAGAAGTGCAGTTCCACTGGGACGTGAAAGCACGGCAACTGGAACGCTGTGATTTCCCTTTGATCGAAGATTTGGACGGCGACGCGATCGACGAGATCCTTGTACCGGAAAGATCTGCCTCGACACCGAACAGTCAGGGCAGGCTCTCCTCGTATGATGCAGCGACAGGTAATCCTAACTGGGATATTTCACCGACCATCGATTCGATCGAAAACACGGCCGACCGAGCCGCGGTCTTGGGAGACTTTGACGGAGACGGAGTCCGTGACATTGCGACGGTGACCTTAAGCGGCAAGCAACAGACTCGTGTTAACACGGCACCCACCACGAAAGGAGACTTCAATGTCTATGCGGATCTGTTCAGCGGAGCAGACGGTAGCAAGCTGGGAAGTTGGCATACGGCGGTTGAGTCCCCCCATCAAGTCCGATTTGTACTCGCGATTGACCGGCTGATCTCGGACGGCCAATCCAAGCTTGAGGCAAGCTTTGTCAGCGGCGACTTTGAGGATGCGCAGTACCACACTGCTGTTGTCTTGTTCGATTTAGCAAGCCAGCAGCCACCAACGGTGACGCGTGGGGTCAGCCGACTTGGCCGTATCGACTCACCTCTGGAGCAAGGCTTCTATCTGCAACGCCCCGGCGTCAACGCTTACCATGAATATCGCGCTGTCTGGAGGGAGCGCGACGGAAGTGATTCATCGACGCGAGCGGATTCGAATCGCTTGATTGCGAGTTGGGTTGGCCCCGATGGATCCGGGCGAATCTTGTTACAGACAAAACTCGACGGTCGAATTCGAGCCATCGATATTGAAACGGGGCGTACTCTGTGGTCGCGACTGACCGCCGGCGGAGATGTGCAGGCGACGCCAGTTCTCGATGAACAGGACAGATCGACCGCGGAGAGTATCTTTCTTCAAGCGTTCTCGCGTGGTGAAACCAAGCCGGAACTGATCGACGGCGAATCGGGCCGTCTTCGCTGGACGCTACCGATGAAGCTTGGATTTATTGAGGAAGCTCTATCGGTGAAGGGTGAAAACGGCGACTTTGTTCAAGTCTATGGACACGCCTCCTTTGTCGGCAACGGTTCGTCAAACGTTCGCTCGATGTTATTGATTCAAGCCAACGCGCGCGATGGTGAATTTGATTGGCACCAAGATACTTTCAATGCGATGTATCCGCCGCAAATCGGCAAACGCCCTGCAATCCGTACCCTGCGAGTCGACTGCAACAATGACGGTATCAAGGACTGCATCATTCCCGATGACGCGGATCCAGGCGACCTGGCCATTGCTGCCTACTCGGGAGTCGACGGCAAGCGACTCTGGAGTTTCCCAATCAATCTGCCCAGCGACCATTGGCTAAGCGAGCTGCCGTGGCCGATGATGATCGCGTGCGGTGACAAAGGGCATCCACGAATCGTCGTCTTCGATTCGACTGGAAGCGGTGGTTTCATGCTAAAAATGCTGGCTGCCAACGGCAGCCAAGTCGCCCAAGAGATCCTGCCCACACCGAACGGCCCTTGGCGTGCTGATCGATCCATCGGTCGAGCGCCCGGTCTATTTGAGATGACAAAGATCGATTTGCAAGAAGATTGGCCGAGATTGGCAATCACGTTTCCCACGGGAGATGATTTCGGGGCCGAAATTGGTTGGCTGAAGATCGGCACCAAACAAGAAGGATTCGAGGCCGTTCGCGGAGGGTTCACCAACGGTGAGCCTGGCCGCCGTATCTGGTCCGATGTCGACGGCAGCGGTATCGCCAACGAGTGCAAGCTGGTGTCCGGAAAGTTGGTTTGCCTTGACGACGAAGGAACAAAGGAACTCTGGGCAAGGAGGGGCTACCAGCAGATCGTGTGTCTGGCGGACTCGGCGGGAAAAACACCGATGGCGCTCGTCAACGATGTCGATGGCAAAGACGCTTTGATCGATCTTCGCCAGGGGCGCGAAAGATGGAATCGAGGATTAAGAATCAAAGAGGAAGTCAATTTGGTCAGCGTCAGACCTGTAACACCTCGCGTGCAAGCCACCGGCAAAAGCAGTTCACTGATCAGCGTCACCCGGGAGAACGTGATGTGGACGCGACTGGCTCCGGACCAAGACTCCGCAGTCGAGGAATTCGCCATTCAAGATTTTGCGACTCACAGTCAGATTGATCCGCGGCGGCTTCGCAGATTGCCGACCTCTCCTTTGGCCAACGGTCAATCATTCTCGATGGTCGTCGGAGAACTGCTCTGGACGCTGTTGACTTCCTTCTTTGCCGTCTGCTTACCGGCTCTTTATCTGTATCGACTGATCCGCCGGCAGCACAATTTGTCCTACTTGATGATGGCGCCCGTCGTCGCAGCTGCCGCGATTGTTGCTTGGCGATATGTACTTGAGCCAAGCAACTCGGTCGTGAACCCACCGAGTGACTCACCGATCCTGACCTTGCTAAGGGGGACAATGATGGTCGTAGCCGCGGCTGTTATGATCCAGGTATTTGCGGGAGGCCATACGCTGATTGGAGGCCTGATTGGCGCTTCAACGTTGGCGTTGATGGGCGCGTTGATCGGTTTACCGATTCTGATCGATCGGATCAGCAACGGAAGCGGAACCTATCAGTGGGGCCTGCCCGACGTCGTGATGATCGGGATCATTTGCGTCATCTGCGTGATGATTCTGGGCTCGCCATTGTGGGCAATCCTGATGTACCAAGCCCGCAAGAAACGCCCAGCGAAATCCTGGTCAGCAAGCTAGCGCCCGAGTCGGGCCAAGGAGTGAACTTGATCGAGCCTTGTCCGCCGACGAAGCCCGTTTCTCGAAAGTCACTTGCTAAGCTGCTCGGCGAATCTGATCGTTGCCGGCTGTGGGCAACTTGATCACGGCAGGGTTGCTGTCGTGTGACGGTTCCGATTCGATGTTGCCATCGCTAATCTGTTGGCTGTTGAAGACGCAAGCCAGGCTTCCATCGTGATGATAGATCTTGAGCTCGTCTTCTTCGACAAACCAAACCGCCGTGTGATTTTCCGAATGGAATCGGCGTCCGACAAAGAACTCATCTCGAATCAGCAGCGATTCACGATGGATGGGCGACTTGAACGCCAGAATATCGCTGGAACCGGTGTCCGGCTCCGCGTTGTCGACATGTTGCTCTGACAGCCAGCGCAAGATGCAAGCACGGACGTTCGCCAATCGCTGGGAATTCGTCATTCGCTGGGTCGACTCGAAATACGATATGATGCAGGCAAATGGATCACGCCTGGGACGAACCCCAGCGGATCGAGTGATGTGGTGCCGGAACTCACGTTTGCGGGAAACGAAACTACTGGCACAAAAGTTTGATCGGCTCGTTCGTACCGTCGTGTTCGTTCCACCTCGAATCGTTCATAATTAGTCCCTAAACTTCCTATATTCACTGACGCGACAGGTCCGATTTGAGCCCTGTCCATCACCAACTGGAGTCTGAATCGAGATGCGAGTTCTGCTGAGCGAGTCTCAATTGCGAGAAGGCGTGGAAAAATTAGCCGCCGAGATCGACGCTCATTACTCAGACCGTCCATTAACGGTGATCGCGATCATGACAGGCTCGCTCGTGCTGTTTGCGGATCTGATCCGCCGTCTTTCGATGCCCCAGCGCGTTGGAGTGGTTCGCGCCTCGAGCTATCGTGGGGGTACCAGTTCCGGTGAGCTGACTGTCGATGCAGAAATGATGATCGACGTGACCGGACGCGACGTGCTACTGGTGGATGACATCTTCGATACGGGAAAAACTCTGGATCGATTGAGCGGCATGATGTCCGAGTTCGGGGCCGAGTCGGTGCAAACGGCAGTACTGCTGCACAAGCGCCGGGAGCATATCGTCGAGATGCGACCAGACTTCGTCGCCTTTGAGATCCCAGATGAGTTCGTGGTTGGTTACGGTTTGGATTACTTGGATATGTACCGCAACCTTCCCTACCTAGGGGTGCTGGAGCCGGAAGAGATTGAGGCGACCGCAACCCAAGCGAAATCGTGAACTTGAACTCCCAGCAATCCGGTTCCGGCCAGCGCCCCAAACGCGTATTACTGATTGGACGCCAGTTCTGGCCACACGCCGCGGATTCGGCGCTGTACCTGTATGAACTCGCCTGCGCTTTGCACCGTAACGGAGTGCACGTGGAAGTGTTGACCCCGCGTTACGCGTCTTCGTGGCCAGAAGAGATGGCGATTCGTGAGATTGCCGTTCATCGCCCAGTCATTGCGCCACGCAGTGACTGGTCAGTCGGACGTTACGTGCGCAGTTTGACACAGTGGTTGCGAACCCATTCTGAATCGTTCGACGTGATGTTGGTCGACGCGATTCGCGAGGAAGCCATGGCGGCAATCGAAGCCCAACGAAGCACCAACTGCCCAACGGTTCTGCGATGCAGCCATTGGGGGGAGCTTCGTGACACCCATTGGTGGTCCACTGGCCGCTCTGCCCGTCGGTGCGGCTCTGTTGGGAAGATGGCATCGGCGGTGGTTGCCAAGAGTGCGGGATGTCAGCGAGCGTTATTGGCCGATGGTTTCAAGGCTGATCGAGGCTTTCGAATCGACAATGGATTTGCCTCAGGAACAGCGACGACGGCATCATCGCGTCTCCAGGCACGACGCAATCTCGCGGTCGTCAACAGCGACTTGGCGACATCTGAAGAAACGCCGGTGGTCCTGTGCACCGCTAGAATGACGCGAGAAGGCGGCGTCAATTTGATGGTGCGGGCTGCCCGTCACCTCATTGCCAAGTACCCCGACCTGCGACTCTGGTTCGTTGGGGATGGTCCGCACCGCGACTGGATCTACGAGTCGCTGCGCGCCGATGGGCTACGTGCTTCGATTGCAATGCCGGGAAGTTTCTGCGACCTCAGTGACCTGCTGGCTGCCGCGGATGCATTCGTCCAAACCGACATCGAAGGCTTGGATTCGATCCTTCCTTCGGTTGTTAGCGCTGAAATTCCAATCGTGTCCATCGACAATGAATCCACTCGATCGATCCTGGGCTTACCCGACGGTGACCCAAGCGACGAAGTTCAGTGGTGCCCGTTAGCGACAGCCAAATCGTTTCGAATCGGCTTGGTCAAAGTCTTAGATGATTTGCCGGCCGCCAGAACTCGTGCAGTCGAGTTGCGAAAGAAGCTCGTGCGGGCTCGCCCACACAGTGCAAGCGTGGCAGATTACCTTGGATTGATGGACCAATTGATTCGCGGCGAATCCGATGACCAGAACAACAACAATTCAATCAAGGCCGTGTCATGACGACTCGCGTCGTACTTCTAATTCCAACGATGGATCGCGGGGGAGCAGAGAAGCAGCTTTGCCTGTTGGCCGAGAATCTACCTCGGGAACAGATCGAGCCTCATGTATTTTTGCTTACCCGGGATGGTCCGCGCAGTGAAAGTCTGCGCGAAGCGGGCATCCCGGTGACCGTGATTGGCAAACGTTTCAAGGCAGACCCCTCAGCGCTTTGGCGACTTCGCAGCGAGTTGAAACGCTTGCAGCCTGATCTGATTCACACGTGGCTCTTTGCGGCCAACAGTTTCGGCAGAGCAGCCGCGAAGTTGGCAGGCGTTCCGCGCATCATCGCCAGTGAGCGCTGCGTCGATCCCTGGAAGACAGCGGCTCACTTCTTTGTTGATCGGCACCTGGCAAAATCGACCGAAGCGATCACGACCAATAGCACGGGAGTTCAGGAGTTCTATGCCGCCAATGGGATCGACCCGAGCTTGTTCCGAATCATTCCCAATGGAATTCCTGCTCGCGATGCGACTGTGATCGACAGGCAGGAGGCCTGTGAACGATTGGACGTCGCTGTTGATCGCAAGCTAATCTTTGCGGTAGGACGCTTGTGGCAGCAAAAGTCTTATCGCGATTTGATCTGGGCCGCGGAATTGATCGGATGCCTACGCGAAGACACCACCCTTGTCGTGATTGGCGATGGACCTCAGCGCGGCGAACTGCTTCGCCATCGTGACGCCGTGACCACGACCGAACGAGTCAAGTTCGCAGGAAATCGCAGTGATGTTTTAGAACTGCTGCCGCACGCGAGTGCGTTTTGGATTGGCAGTGAGTACGAGGGACAGAGCAACTCTGTCATCGAAGCCATGCAGGCTGGGCTTCCGGTGATTGCTTCGAACATTCCCGGAAATCGAGACTTGGTTCTTCCCGGCCAAACCGGAACGCTGTTCGAACACGGGGACACGGCAGACCTCGCCAGACAAACGAACAAGATCTTGGAGGACCAGACGCTTGCCCGTCAGATGGGTGAGGCCGGGCAAGAAAGGATCGCAACTGAGTTCACAGTCCAGAAGATGGTTCAGCGACACGCCGACTTGTATCTTTCTTAGTAAGTAATCCCGCCTCCAGAGTGCTACCTCCATCTTGCCGACGATCATGATCCGAATTGCTTTCGTTCTATGATCCGAATTGCTTTCGTTCTATTTACTGCTTGTGGCTTGTCTTCATTGTCAGCGATTGCTCAAGAGATCTGTCTCGGCCAAGGAACAATGAGCGGTGAAGTCACATCGAATTCGGTACTTCTGCAAACTCGATTGACCTCGACAAAGGTGCTTGATGAAGACCTGGACCTACCGGGCATTGACGGAGTGGTCATCTTCGAGTGGGCGGACAATCGGGACTTCAACGCGTCGCAGCGAACACCGTCGAAGGATGCGATGGACGAACACGACTTCATTGTGCGACACGAGTTGACTGGTCTACGTGCTGGAACGACCTATTTCTACCGTGCTTTGCATGGGTTTGATGAAGACAACTTGCAAGTCGGCGCGACATGCTCGTTCAAAACGCTGCCGGGCGCGGGTTCCGCCGAGACCGTCCGGTTCGTGATGGGAAGTTGCATCAACTACAATAAGTTCATGCACGGCAAGGCGGGTAACGCTTCGGGACCGGAAACCGCGACCGAGGAAGACAAACGGCTTGGGTTTCCGTCATTCGCAACAATGAAGGAGTTCGATCCCGACTTTTTCATTGGCACCGGCGACATTGTCTACTACGACAACAAAATCAACAACGCAAGTCGGGTTAATGAACTGCGCCAGTGTTGGCACGAGCAATTTCGATTTCCTCGCATGATCGAGTTCTTTGCAAACGTGCCTGGGTACTGGTCCAAGGATGACCACGACTTTCGGTTCAACGATTCCGACAACGCTGGAGACCGTGCTCCGTCGCCGAAGACGGGAATCGACCTGTTCCGCGAGCAGATGCCAATCTTGGCGATGCATGATCGAAAGTCACCCACTTACCGCACCCATCGGATCAACGAACATGTGCAACTGTGGTTCACCGAGGGGCGTGACTATCGATCCGCAAATCGATCGCAGGATGGCCCCGACAAAACGCTTTGGGGCCCCGGGCAATTCAAGTGGCTCAAGCGAACTTTGAAGGACAGCGATGCCAAGTGGAAGATCATGATCACACCAACGCCAATGGTCGGGCCCGATCTTGCCAAGAAGACTGACAATCACACCAATCTTGGCGGGTTTCAACACGAAGCGAATGAGTTCTTCACATGGCTAGATGAAGCCGGCATCGAACTGCTGACGTTTTGCGGTGATAGGCACTGGCAATACCACAGCATTCACCCGAGCGGTGTCGAAGAGTTTGCGTGTGGCACGCTCAACGACGAGAACTCGCGAATGGGCGTGGTGCCTGGATCGATCAAAGGCACCGATCCAAAGGGGCTGATCAAGCAACCTTACACCTACTCTGAGCCACGTGGCGGATTCCTTTTCGTGGAAGCAGCTGCAACGCTCGCCATTCGTTTTCATGATACCCGCGGGAATTTACAGTACGCAGTCAAGAAATAGATCGTTAGCCAAACGTCCCTCAACGCACGTTTGCAAAACATAGACACGGCGTCTACATTGAGCAACGGCTTGAGTTCGACCTCTTTCTTACTCTGAAGGTTTTGTGAATGATGATTCGTTCGATGCTGTGCTGCTTCTTTGGTTGGCTCTTGTTGCCGATGCACTTGCCCCTGGTTGCTCAAGAACCCGACGAGAAGGTGGAGATCACATCGGAGTCACTGCTCCCCATCCATCTTGAGTCTGCAAAGTCGTACGTCATCACTTCCAAAGGAAGCCCACAGGCTCTGGTACTGCGCGAGCAACCCTTGTTCGGCTGGACGAACGAGCGACGTGCTGGCGGTCAATTGGGGCATGTCTTTCTTTGGATGGATGGCGAACGGCCGGCCGCTTTGGCCGGCATCTTTTCCTTTCCGTGGGGTGGCAAGGTCACGAACCGCCGAGTTGTCCATGAGATGCATGCGCTGGCGCCCAAGAAATTGAATGTGATTCGAGATGGCAGACCTGGAAAATGGCAGCCGAAGTCGGGACTAGAACGACGACCGATTCCCGCCAAAGTGGACGCCGTGTCGAACGCGAACCAGATGAAGTTTCAGTTACGTCGTTTGGCGAGGCGATTCACGGGGCACTGCGTCGACCCGGATGGAAAACGCTGGGAGCTTCGCGGCCTGCCTCAGCCATTGATTTCCTATCCAATTGGCGAGGATGGCGTAGGCGCGTTGATTGCGATGATGGGCGATGTGGGAAGCGACCTCGAGTCCGGCATTTTGATTGAATGCGTCGGTCAAGAAGGTGGCTCAGCGACGACTTGGTCGTACGCTCCGATTCGAATGACAGACATGGAGACGCATTTGTTCTTCGATGGTCAACCAACTTGGGAAAGCGTTCGGACGGACACTGACACCCACTTACACGACTCGAATCACGTGTACTTTCGCTTTCAAGATCAAACTGTGCCAATGCAACTGAGCAACTGAGAGATCGCAGATCTCTGTCGCATCGTCATCGACGGGGTGATTTGCTCTACGGTGCTTCTTCGGGCAAGGCCTCCGAAGCGCTAACCTGTTTGACCGCTGTCTCTTCAGGATCAATGGCGAGCTCGATCACATTTGACTCTCGCAGCGGTGGTGTTGGCAGATCTTTCGAGAGCATTCGTCCGTTGATGTGCCCCGCGACGACTGACGCGTAATAGATTGGCAAACCGGCAGCAGGTGCAAAGCCACCAATCGCATTGCCCACATAGGTTCCATAGGCTGGATAAAGAATCCGGTTCGCCTCTGCGATTCGCTCCGTATCCTGTTGTTCTTCGAGATAAGCGAAGACGTCTTCGGTTGCGATCGTTTCGTGATAAATCGGTGCGAATAGATAAGCAGCCGCGTAGGTACCCTGGTAGTTGCGACGAGTGAAGTCTTTGGCGTGTGCAGCTTCATGCAATGCAATCGCTGGGATGTCGCTGTAGAGGTGAATCGTTTGTGTGTAGGGGTTGAAATGATCGCCTCCAAAAATCCTTCCCGGCAAGAGGGTTTCCCCAGCAACTGACAATGCTCCCAGCGAGTATCGCCAAGGCCAAGCGACTGTTTTGTTCATCGTCAAACGTTTCCAGTCATCCACTGGCGCGTATTGGTTCGCACGTACTTTGACGTGCGGAAGATTGTTGTGTTCCATGTAGTTCGCCGTCGCAAGAATCGTGTCCTCTGAAATCTTGTGGCGATCGACACGCCTGTCCCAAAGCAGAATCTTGTCAGGGATCCCAACTACCCAGCCAACAGTGTCGACGAACGCATTGGGCTCGCCGATCTCAATGGGGGGACCGTGATCGGTCCCGAGCAGTTCGGTTGCGATGTGCTGCTTGTGATTGGGAATCGCATTTGGCTTCAATACCTGGCAACCGGTCACGGCCAAGAAGATCATCGCAAAGGATGCGAACTTGAAAGCTGTCATGAAGTCATTGCCCGCTGTGTTTCACGGAAGTTCGGCGGGGTCAGTCCCCCTCACGCCTCGGGTGTGTGATAGGAAATCGAGACTGTTTAACGCAAGCCAGCCCTGCGCATTGCAAACACCGGCCGAAGTGGGATTGCTCCGGATGGCCACCGCTGACTAAGTAGAGGTACCTCAGAATTCACATGCACCTGGATCCACGGACGGAGCCAACTTGATGTCTCGCACGACCTTTTGCTTTCTCGCCATTGCCTTGATGGCCAGTTCCCCCAACATCGCCAACGCGCAGGTTCGAACGCAGCGTGGCGCAACGCTGGGTGGGCTTGCAGGCGCAGTTGCAGGCGGACTGATTGGTGACAACAACGGCGAAGCCGGAGCCGGCGCTGCCATTGGTGGTGTTGTCGGCGCTGTCGCCGGTGGATTGTTAGGAAACGCGGCTGACAAAGAAGCTGTTTACCAGCGGCAACAGAATGTCTACTACCAACAGCAGCAGCAGACTCAGCAGTTCGCTCAAACTCAATCGGCTGTTTCGATCGCAGATGCGATCTCGATGACACGCAGTGGCCTTGGCGACAGCGTGATCATCAACCAAATCAATCAGCGTGGCGTACAGCAACAATTGCAAGTCAGCGACATCATCACGCTCCACCAGCAGGGCGTTCGTGAATCCGTCATTACCGCGATGCAGCGATCACCAACCGGCGTGCAACGCGTCGCACGAGCTGCTCCACAGCCAGTGCAGCGAGTCATTACCCGGCCTGCACCGGTGATTGTGGAAGAGCACTACGTGGTGCCTCACTACGCCCCACCGCGCTACTACCATCGCCGACCTGTGCATCATCATCAGAGCGGCTTTCACATTCGCTTTTGATGGAATGGCAATTCAAGCCAACGCGAAGCAGCGACGCCTACGTTGGTAGCGGCGGGCGCATCCACCAAGCCGGACAGCAGAAATGACGCTGTCGACTTAAGATTCCATCTCGTTGACGCCTTTGTTGCGTGCTTTGATGGCCAGCCGTCTCGCTTCGTCGTGCCCGTACTTTTCGACGGAGAATCGCCGTGTTTTGCGAACGCCCTTCTTAGGACTCCACTGCGCGACCCAGTACTGATAGGTCGGCTCGGACTCCCAGCGATAATCGGTTTCTTCAACCAATCGCACACCAGCGACACCCGACGTATTGTTGGAGCGTTGCTTTTTGGCAAGCTGCTTGCTGGTGAAGCCTTTTAGCTTCTTCTCGAGTTCGTCTCGGTATTCGCGAGCCGCCTTCTGCGAACCACGCTTGCCGTATTCTTCATCAGAAAAGAAAGCGGAGTGCAACTTTCCACGTCGAGTAACACGAACAAGATAGCCACCTGTTGTGAGACGTTCGATTCGTGTGATGTTACGATTTGCGCGCATGTGTGGTCACCTGAAATGATCAAAGGAATTGAACGAGGACCCCAATCGCGCGAACGCGGCAATGCGATTATACGCAAAGCAATCACAATGGCGAGTGGGTGAATCGCAAGTTGTTGGATGTCTCCACATCTGTTCAGGCTGACAGTCCTAGAGCTTCGACCTCTGCGTCTCTTGCGATCCGGGCGGTCCCAACAAAACCTGTTCAGACAACAAGTGAAGTGTGTTTCGCGAACTGGTTGCATCCGAGTCGATCACAGCGATCGACCCATTACCGATTAAACGAAAGACACGATCGGGATCAAGCGTCCACTGTTCTGATGCAAACACTCGGTCAGTCGTCATGCTTCGTTGGCTGTGAGGCAGTGGTGCCAATTGAGACCTTGCGCGACGCGAAGGGTCGTGCAAGGAGTCAGCCAGCTCATCACGAATGGTCGCAACGTGGAAGAGGAGCTCCTCACCTTCCGATTGATTTGAGCTAACGTTCAAACCGTTAATCACTTGCAACGCATCAATGGCTGTGACCTTGAGGTTTCCGTTTGTATCCAAGTAGCGATACGTCAGATCTCCTGCGGCGGGGGTCTCCAACCGACCGCTAGGGTTCCGATTGAGTTCGTTGATGATCATCAGCGCATCCAAAGAAGTCACTCGCCCGCTTCGATCTGCATCCAGGGCATCGATCGGATTCTGCCACAGACTGGGACTCGCGACCTGAAGCAACCCTGCGGACTGCCGCAATTGATGCCGCCACTGACCGTCAACAAACACCAGTGAATCGACGTACCATTCTCCGATGAGGTCAAGCGTCGAGCCATGGTCGTGACGAATGAGCAGCGTTGCAAAGGACGAGAGGCGCCGAATTGCCTGCCCGTCCAAAGCGAGTTCCAGGGCAGCCCCCCGCACATCAATCTCTTCGAGCGCGAACAAGCTTGAGCCAGCCAGAGTTGTTAGATCCAGGTCCTGAGTTCCGCTGAACTGCAATCGATCGTGGCCCCGGCCCGTGTTCACAACGACCGACCCCAGGTCAACCAACTGAACAGTGTCGTCTCCGTCAAAGGTCGTGATCCGGAGCGCCACATCCGCTTGAATTGCCTGGACTTCGACGATGTCGTCACGTTGGTCGGTGGAGACCGGAATCGTGAGGCCAGCATCGCTCCTTCGCTGAGAAAGCAATTCCCCGCTGCGGGCGTTGTGAACTCTCACCTGGTCGTTCTGACTTGAAACGATCAAGTGCCTGCTTCTTTCGCCGAGAATCACCAGCACATCATCCGGCTCCCCTGGCTCAAGGATCTCAAGCGTCGTCGTTACCGTCTCGATCTCGCCCAGGTATTCAACGGTGATTCCGTAGTCGCCTGTGAAGCCCTAGAAGGAGTAGGTGCCATCGGCGCGAGTCGTTCCGTTTCGCTGTGTCTGCCATCGATGGGAAATCAGATCGACGAAGGTTTGCCCGGCAGGCGTGACGGACCAGTCTGATTCGAACAACGGGTACTCGCTTTGAAAATTTGCCAGCGAGATGCGATCGGATTCTGGATGCGAGAAAACCTGCGTGAGCAAGTCACGTGTGAAGTCGGCCGAGACCTGCGTATCGATCGTGTTGTTTGCGAGCGTGAGCAGTGGAAACGCCGGCAGCTCATCGCCATTCGACTGGCTCAATGCGTCTGCGATTGCATCTTGGCTCGGCAAGTCGTCGGTTGAAAAGTTGCCATCGACATCACTCGTGGTCGGAGCGTCCTCTGCAACCGAGTTACCATTGAACAAGTCATTCAAGATCGCTAGATACCGGGCGTCATCCGCATCGCCGGATTCAACCGCCTGAAACTGAAAATCATGACTCACAAGCCTGGCCGAAACCCTTGCTCCCTCGATCCGATTGCCATCTCCGTCGCGCACTTCCACGACCAGTGTGTTTTGGCGAAACTCAGCGAGTTGCTGATTGGCAACGGACCGCCACGCAGAGTCCAATTCGCGACCGTCATAGCCAGCCGTGTTGGCCGGAAGTTCCGATGCTTCGTCTGCCAACACCAACGACACATGTTGACTGGACTCGGGACCCAGCAAATAGGCGCCCGTCGGTGACCCCGAAAGTCGAATGACAATGTCTTCGAGCTCTTCGTCGGTCTCGTCTTCCAACGGCGTGATTCTGAGTTCAGCGGTTGCTGATCCCGCAGCAAAAGTGATGAAGCCGCCGAGCGCTGCCCCGTCATCGTTCACATAGTCTTCGCCATCAATGGCTTCGCCTCCCAGCATGTAGCCGACCGTCAGCTCGGAGCCGAAATCGTCATCACGAGTGAACGTCACAGAGAGCGGATGCTCGCCATCTTCCGCTGCGACCGACACCGAAGAACGCAGTTCAATGGTCGGCACGATGCGACGGAAGTTCTGAGCAGGAATCAAGTGGACGGCGGGATCGCTCGGCGTGCTCCATGCAACGGATGCATGATCACTGTTGGTCTGCAGCAAACTAAAGTAGTAGGCTTCGCCTCCGACGAGGTAGACCGGGCTGGAAACTTGCTCTTCGTGCTGGTCGAACTGCTGAACGTCGACGCCGGAGACCGTCGTTGCGATCACCTCCGCGTTCATGGGGAGTGCATCGTTGCTGAGCAGTAGTTCCGCTGGGCCGCCCGAAGCAAGGTAGAAAGTGAAGGGGCCTGTCTCTGGCGCGACTAGCAACGACCGTAGACGCTGACCTGCGACCGCCTGGGATTGCTCCGACAGCCAATCGAATTGAGCGATCGCACTTGCTGACGATGGACGGCTGCTACGAAAGTCTTCCCGCAATCGAAGGTCGCCGACTGTGCTGACATCGATACCTTCCCATCGCTCACGCAACACACCAGCCGGCAGCAAGACGTCCTGTTGCGGGATGAGCAGCATCTCAGGCAACGGAGTCAGTGGCGAACTGGGGCTAATCCAACGCACGCTCACTCGCGAATGACCATCGCCTTCGCGGTAGTCCAACTGAAACTCGGTGGGCTGGCCGGCAATCAGTGCGATCGAGGTGCGAAAAGCAGTCACGCTCCTTGCGTTCCAAGCTTCAATCAAGACGTTGCCATTGATTCGCAGTCGCAGTCCGTCATTGACGCCAGCCTGAACGACGAACGTATGCGATTCTGTGTATTTCGGAACGATGAACCCGGTCCAGCGAACAGAGAATCCGTCGGCAGGCACCAATGCAGCATTGGGTGATCCGATTCCCCAGTCGAAGTTGATCGTGGGGTCAGTGCGTACAAACGCGAGATCGCTTGGATCAAGATTGTTCGAGGTGAAGTACTCAGCCGTCAGACCCTGCTGTGGAATCCCTGCGATACCAAGCGGGTTTGCTGCCAGCGGAGTGCGCGGCTCTAGCCTTTGGAATAGCAAGGACGGCGAGGCTGCAAGTCGACGCGTTCGCACAGGCAGATCACGCTGCACTTTGATGTCGAATACACGATGCATAGAATGCGATGGGTTCAGGATTGGTTTTGCAGATGCGATGCCCCAATCGAATACGACACTCGACCGACCTTTGGTATCGGCAGAGCGACTACTGAACGCATAGACAGAACTGTTTTTCTGAGACGCAAAGTCTCTTTCGCCCTCACCATCCGCGCGAGACTTGAGATCGCAAACAACTGCTTCAACTGCTACTGGCTGAGCGTCGACGGTGAGCACGTAAGCTTCGCACTGAACCGCGAATTCCTCGCCGCTCAAGGTGAAGACCAAAGCCAACAGTCGCTCCAATCGGAGGCAAAAAAAGACGGCGACCGATTCATAGAACCGGCCGCCGTTCAAATTGCTTACTCGAGAGAACTGCTTGCGAAGAGCCTAGGGTCGGCGGCTGATCATCGTGCGACTCGTGAATGTCTCCACTGCCTTCTGAAGCACCGCGTCATCCAGATCCTTGGTCAACTCGCCAGCATCGTTTGGTCGTGCGGCAATGTAAGTTCGCTCGACTGGGATCGTTGGCTCGACACCGTTTTGGCTGATTGCCCGGCCACTAGGGGAGTAGAACTTGGCGGTCGTCAGGCAGAGTCCAAAGTCGGCAGTTTGCATCCGGAAGATTCCTTGAACACTCCCTTTGCCGTAACTGGTCTCACCGATGATCTCGCCGCGACCGCTGTCGTGGATCGCTCCGGCAAAGATCTCGCTGGCACTTGCACTGTCGCGATCCACCAACACTGCCATTGGAACGGACCAAGTGTTTTGACGGTGAGCCGCGTAGTCAAAGTTCTCTCTCACGTTGCGTCCGCGAGTGGTCAGGATGCGTCCGCTCTCGATAAATCGATCCGAAATCTCGACCGCCGCAGACAAGAGTCCTCCCGGGTTGCCACGAACATCGATGATCAGGTGACGCATGCCCTGACGGTGCAAACTCCAAAGTGCACGCTCGATATCGCGAGTGGTGGTCTTCTGGAAGTTGGTCAGTCGCAGATAGGCGACTCGGTTTTCGACGTCCACAAAGTGAACGTTCTCGACGCAAGGAACTTCAACGCGACGACGCTGAACGTTCATCGTTCGCTCTTCACCTTGGGCGTTAGCGATCTGCAGACTAACGTAGGAGTGCTCGGGACCACGCAGCATGTCGGCAACGCGATTTGAGTCGACCACAGAAGTGCGAGCTTTCTCGACACCAACGATTTTCTCGCCTGCCAAAATCCCGGCTTCTTCAGCCGGCCCCTTGGGGATGACCGACAAGATTTTCAAGCAGTCCGTGTCGGCTTCCAACTCGATTCCCAGTCCGACAAAGTTGCCCTCGATGTTATTGAACATCTCGCTCAACTGGCTGGGCGATAGCAGCCGAGTGTATGGGTCGAGCGTCGAGATTGCACCGCTGAGGAACTCTAGCACGGTTGCAGTTGGCGAAAGGTTCAGCTCATTGCGAGCGAGCTCGGCCACAAACGCTGCGTTGCCTCGCAGATCGAAACGTGTGCTGGTGTTGCGAGACTGCAGTTTGTGATGAATGCTCTGACGAAATCGCTCCACGGCGGCTGGATCCGCATTGGGCATCAATTGCTTCACAAATTTCTCTTCCGTCAAGGCGACTTCCAAAGCAGCCGTTCCATGCACCTGGATCCGGCTCCAATCGATCTCTTCGACGTAATGCGTTTTCAGGTTCGCCAGGACTTCTGAGTACAAGTCCAAAGCTTGACTGGTTCCAAGGCTGCTGATGGAGGTCACATAGCTGTCGTCCTGCATCCGCCGCGTGACATCGTTGTGCAACCGTGAGATAACAAGCCGCTGGTACAGCTTGGTGCTCTGTGGGAAGTGACGAGATTCAGCCTCATAGTGCCGAATCGCTTCGCCCCACATGTGGGCTCGCTCGAGCTCCAGCCCTTTTTCAATTGCCGCCGATTCAACGTCGAATGCGATCGGCGCTGCTTCAGCAACGACTTGGGCATTGACGTGGGTGGGAAGCAAACAGGCGGCTGTGAAAAGAACTGCCAGAGTTGGCAATGCGAACAAGCGAAGTGCAAGTCGTGCGATGAAGTTCATGCGCAAAATTGTCCGTCGAGCATCACGGGGAGGACTCTCGAGTGCTGGGAGGAACACTCGATTCAGGGCCGCGAAGCGATGCTCACAACACTCGGCCAAGGGAATATAGGTCACGAAAAGTGCCTGGTCAAAAAACCAAAGGGGCGGTAATTCGGAAAAGAGAACGTGACCGGCAAAGCCTGAATGTTGGCATTGCAGTGGGCACGGTTGTCCCGGTGATCCGGCCGTTTTGGAACCAACAAAAGTGTGGCTCAAAACTGACAATCAAGTTTCACACGCAATGTGTTTCACGAGATACCGCTGCGCTTCCCGGCGCGAGATACGACATGTCCCCGAAAGGCTGCCAAAGCAAACGCTGCTTGAGTTACAAGACTCAGAACAGCAAGTGATGCGATGACGTTTGTGTCGTGGCGTCAGTGGAAAGATAGGCATTGTCCAGCTCGCCGGCAACGCTTTCGAGCCAAGATAGCGTTGACATCAATCGTTTGGCTTTCTACCGTCCATCACCATCGGAAGATCCCTTGGAAGTGACGCGTTTTAACATGCATGTCGCTCCGGAACGAGAAGGTAAATAACGACAGTTCTGTTGGTCGTGACTGTCTCACAGCATGATGCAGATGATCCTCAATGCTCGACATGATGCCGAGCGGTTGGACTTATCGAGTTCACCCGATCATGAACGTGCGCGACAACGATCGCGTCGCGTTGGCTGGTGCACGCTATTGCTGGCCTGCTGCTTGACTGGCTGCACAACCACTGAGTACCTCAGCAATCGCAAAGTTCGCGACAACCCTCTGGCCGCGAGTTTGCAACTGGTCAGCCCGAAGGGCCCCGAGATCAGCGAAAGAACCTGGAACGCACTGCGTCGGTTCGACCTGGAGGATCGTTACAAGGCAGACTGCGATAACTGCTTTGCCGATATTCGCGAACGCGTCAACGAGCACCCCGATGCCGAACTGATCTACGCACTGAGCGAACTGTCCTATGTGGAAGGCAAGAAGGCCGAGCGAACCGGCGACTTCAAAGACGCGCTGAATCACTACGGCGTTGCGCTGACCAACAGCTACGACTACTTATTCAGCAGTGACCTGGGGACCACGCGGAACGAGTACGACCCGCAGTTTCGTGCGGTGTGTGACCTTTACAACGAATCTCTCGAAGACACGCTCCGATTGCTGTGCAAAGAGAAGAACATCCAGCCAGGCCAAAGCTACACGATCAAGACAGGCGAGCGTGAGTTTGTCGTTCGCACCGCCATGCGCGGGCAGTGGAAACCCGACGAATTCGACCACTATGAGTTCGTCAGCGACTACGAGATTCAGACCCTGCGAAACCGACACACCACCTACGGGCTCGGCGTACCGCTGATCGCTGTTCGACGCTCACCCGGAGAAGGCGACGACCGAGAGAAGTACTACCCAAAAGGACTCAGCTACTCGGTCACCGCCCTGATGCGCTGCATGGAGCCCGAAAGCGGCCGAACCGGCGAGGCAAAGACCTGTGTTCTCGAGTTCTTTGACCCACTGACCGCAAACCAAATCAATCTGGCCGAAAAATGGGTGCCGCTAGAAACCGACCTGACCACTCCTTTGGCGTTCTTTCTGGACAGCCCCGACTTTCGAAAGCGAAACCGAGCAACCGAAGGACTGATCAACCCCAATCACTCGCAGGCCAAACGCGGCCTGTACATGCTGGAACCCTATGACCCAAAGCGAATCCCCGTCCTGATGGTCCATGGACTCTGGTCCAGCCCGATGACATGGATGGATATGTTCAACGACCTTCGCAGCTTTCCGGAGGTTCGCGAGCGTTATCAATTTTGGTTCTACCTCTATCCGTCTGGACAACCGTTTTGGATCAGTGCCACACAACTGCGCGGTGACTTGACGAAGATGCGCGAAGCAGTCGACCCGCATCGCCGCGACGATGCGCTAGACGAAATGATATTGGTCGGGCACAGCATGGGCGGACTGGTCAGCCGGTTACAAACCATCGATAGCGGCGACGACTTCTGGAAAATCGTTAGCGATACGCCGGTTCGAAATGCAGATCAAGCACTGGCGAAGATTCGCGGGCCATCCGATGACCGCTTCAAGCTCGTCAGCACCCTGTTCTTCCGCCCCAACCAATCCGTTCGCCGTGTGATCACGATTGGCACACCGCATCGCGGCAGCGAGTTCGCCAACGAGTTCACTCGCTGGTGGGCAAGGAAGCTGATCCAACTGCCAAGCATGGCCGTCAACACGGGCAATCGCCTGGCTCTCGAGAACCCCAAACTGTTCCGGGATACGCAACTACTGACGGTTGCCAACGCTATCGATTCCCTTGCGCCCGAGTCTCCGATCTTTCCAGTCATGATGCGTGCGAAACGTTCGCCCAACGTGAAGTACCACAACATCATCGGCGTGCTTGAGAAGCCTTCCATCTTGCGTGCATCGTCACGCGGAGACGGCATCGTGGACTACGCCAGTGCAACGATGGATGATGTCGAAAGCGAACTGATCGTGGACTCCGACCACACTTCAATTCACATGACCGGAAAGACGATCTTTGAAGTTCGCCGAATCCTACTCGAACACTTGGAGGATGTGGACTCCGATGACCGAGTGGCGAAAGCTGAGGATCGCCTCGCAGAACGCGATTGGCATGCCCCGTCAAATGAGGAGAACGGGGAATCTTTGGTGCCGATTGTTATCGAGCGATAGCCCGAGCGAAGCAACAGAGCCTTCGCCCGGCATCGAATACTAAGAAGCACTCATGAAGCCCGAAAGCGGTGCTCGCGTCAGCTTGACCTCGCCGTCTGCCCGACTGACCTTTCCGGTGAACAGGTGAGCCTCCGTCAAAGTTGCATCAGCCTTGGGAAGCCGATTGGCTGGCTTGAGCTTGGGCTTCTGAACGAGGGCCTCCTGGGGATGAGCGAAGGGAGTTTCCAGCTCAGCTGCATTGAACTCGACCTTTCCATCGTCACCATCGTCGTGCATCTGCAACTCCCCACGAAGCACGCGGATATCACGAGGAGCTTCGATTCCGATCCGGACCGTGTTCCCCTTCACTCGAACCAGGGTGATCTTGATATCGTTACCGATCAGGATTTCTTCGTCAGTTTTTCGTGTTAGAACCAACATGGGGGCTTTTCCTTTGCCGAGTGTGAAAGTCTTTTCAAATGTTTCCCGAACCCACTTGGGTTGTGAAAGAGAGGTAATGCACGAGCCGTGCCAAAAGCCCTGAAAGGCCGCCCCGATTTACCGCAAAGCATTACCCTCAAACGGCTTACCGAAAATGCGAGTTTCTCGCACTCCGCCACCTCCGCCCATTCCCGGGAAGCATTTACAAAGAGATTGAAGGAGTTGCCACAATCCGACCTGACACCGAATCGTGCCGATTCACGATCAGCTGGGCCGAGATTGGCTGGTTCCGGATGGCTATTGAGGATTCTTGGTTTTCCAGCTAAATTGCCGCCCCGCAAACAATTCAAATAGGAAATGTAGAAATGGCACATAAGAAAGGGCAGGGCTCCAGTCGCAACGGTCGCGACTCGAACGCTCAACGCCGTGGCGTGAAAAAGTTTGGCGGCGAAGTCGTCCGAGCAGGAAACATCATCGTTCGTCAGGTTGGAACTAAGTTCAAGCCTGGCAAGGGTGTTGGCTGTGGTAACGACTACACGTTGTATGCACTTGTCGATGGACACGTCATGTTTGACCAAAAAGGTCGCCGCGTGAACGTGGTTCTCGAAGCGTAAACCGCTCGTTGACCTACCGCAGAACATCACGTCTCGCCATCTCGGCGAGGCGTTTTTTATTGCTCCGCGATTCAAACCGGCTGCCGCTGCGCCGAAAGATTCGGCTCACATCGATCAGTCTTGCTTGACCGAAGGTCGATGGCTAATCTGCTGAGTAGGGACATGGATGTTTCACGCGATCAACCAGGGAGGGCGGCGTGTTAAAACGGCGAAAGATCCGCACAAAATTAAAAGTCGCGCTGACGTTATTGTCCGCGATCGTGTTACTACTGGCGTTCAGCGGATTCTGGGGACTCTATCACTACCGCAAGCTTGGTAAAGCGGTCAGCCAGCTCGCAGAGCAGATTCCGAAGGCCAACCAGCTCGATCAGCTTGCGCGAACGATGCGTGAGAGTGATCAAAGGCTGGGTGAATATCTCGGCCAGGGTGGGATGATAGGTTCAGAGCCACTCGGCTCAAAACTCGTAAATATCGGTGATATCAAAGCCCTTGAAGTTGCCCGCTTCCGTACCTCTCGTAACGCGTTTGAGCGCGAGCTGGAAAGCTACGAGCAGGCGATCGCGATCGTGAACGCCGATTCGCTGTTGGTCGACACAACACAACAGGCGATCAGCCTCCGGGACATTCGCGCCTTACACGAAGATATTTCTAGCCGCTTAAGGGAATCCCTGCTCGAAGCTTATCGATTTGGATCGATTGAGACTGAGCTCGACGAACTTGTTTCGCAAACAGAAACGCATTTGGGGATGATCCACGAGGGGATGGAGTCATTTAGCAAAGACGTGCATGGGCAGTATCGAACTTGGATCACGCTGGCCTGGTCCTGTCTGATTTTGGCGCTGGTGATTGTGGGCGTCCTGCTTTGGTCTTTCCATTTCTTGATCGTCAAGCCATTCACGACACTCGTGGAGGGTTCACGCCTCGTTGCCCGACAACAATTCTTTGATCACCGAATCGACCTGGGAACTGGCGACGAGCTTGCTGAGTTAGCTGAAGCGATGAACGACATGACAGATCGCTTCCAAGGCGCGCTGACGAAAGTCAATTCATACTGCACCGACTTGGACCGACAGGTCCGCGAGCGGACTCGAGAAGTGATTCAAAACGAACAGCTGGCGAGCGTCGGATTCCTGGCCGCCGGTGTGGCTCACGAGATCAACAATCCATTGGCGGCAATCGCATGGAGCGCCGAGTCGCTGGCATCGCGAGTTTCCGAAATCGCCATCCTCTCGGGGGATGCTCGAGTTGTTGACGATGAGCTGTCCGAAGCACTGCAGACGAACCTGCGCCGCATCGAGGATGAAGCTTATCGATGCAAAGGGATCACGGAAAAGCTGCTGGACTTCAGCCGCTTGAGCGAAGTTCGCCGAGCATCGACCAACATCCAAGAACTTGTTAGCGACGTGGTGGCGATGGTCGGCACGGTCGGACAATTTCGCTGCAAGACGATTCGCACGCACCTGGGCACTCCCGTGTTTGCCGAAGTGAACCAGCAGGAGATTCGGCAGGTTGTTTTAAACCTCGTCACGAACGCACTGGAAAGCGTAGACACCGAGGGCGCCGTGGACATTTACGTTGAGCAAACGGAAACGTGCGCATCCGTTGTCGTGATGGACGACGGCTGTGGAATGACTCAAGACGTCATGGATCACCTGTTCGAGCCGTTCTTCACGCGTCGCCGTGATGGAACCGGCACCGGACTGGGACTGAGCATCACCTATAGGATTGTGTCCCAGCATGGCGGTTCTTTGAACGCCAGTAGCGATGGCGAGGGACAGGGCTCGAGAATGGAATTGCTTTTGCCCATCACACCTGAAAACATCGACAACATTGGGATTGGGCCAAACACGCTTGGCCCCAACAACCCGGCCTCGAATCGAATCGGGCCCACCAGCAACCAGGATATGAGTCATGAGTCGCGCAAAGCAGCCTGAAGCCCCTTCCATGCACGTCTTGTTTGCGGATGATGAAAAGAACCTGCAAGAACTAATGCGCACCGAACTGCCTCGCATGGGTTACGCCGTGACGGTCTGCCCCGATGGCATGACTGCGGTCGCAGCACTGGAGAAGCAGTCGTTTGATTGCCTGCTGGTCGACTTGGACATGCCAGGAATGCACGGTTTAGACGTGATCGCCAAAGCCCGCGAACTGCGCCCAGAAATCGAAGCGGTGATCATGACGGGAAACCCCAGCGAAAGCACTGCCATTGCCGCTCTGAGGCACCAGGTGTTCGACTACCTCACCAAGCCTTGCCGATTGGCTGACTTGGCTGGATTGCTGGGCCGAGTCAAAGAACGACGACAGGGCAAGCGGCAACTCGCCGCGCTGACGCATCGGCTTCGGCGTGCCGAAGGCGACCCGAAGCTGGTGGGCACGGGCAAGCCGATGGACGCGGTTCGACGCTTGATCGAGAAAGTCGCGCCAACCGAAAGCACCGTCTTGATCCGCGGAGAAACCGGCTGCGGCAAAGAACTGGTTGCCCGAGCCGTGCATGAGTCCAGCCTGCGCGCCGAGCAGCCCATGGTTGCGGTCAACTGTGGCGCCCTGCCAGAGAACTTGATCGAGAGCGAGCTGTTCGGTCACTGCAAAGGCGCCTTCACCGGCGCTGACACCGCACGAACGGGCCTGTTCGAAGTGGCTGATGGTGGAACGATCTTCTTGGATGAGATCGGTGAATTGCCATTGTCGATGCAAGCCAAACTGCTTCGAGTCTTGGAAACGGGTGACATCCGACGCCTGGGTGACAACGAATCCATGAATGTCGATGTTCGGATCGTCTGCGCGACGCACCGCGATCTCGAACAGATGGTCGAGGATGGCCTGTTTCGCGAAGACCTGATGTTCCGCATCAACACCTTCGAGATCGGTGTACCACCGCTTCGAGAGCGACCGGAAGATTTACCACTTCTGGCGATGCATCTTCTTCGACGACATCGCAGTGACGGGAGCGATGACCAGCTTTTCACCGACGATGCGATGGCTGAGCTGATGGCTCACCAGTGGCCCGGCAATGTCCGTGAACTCGCCAACGTCATCGAACACGCTGCGATCTTGTGCGACACCATGCCGATCGACGCAGACAACCTGCCGCGACATTTCGGACGTCGTCAGCTACGAAAAGAGATCCGCGACTCAGGCCCCATGACGCTGCGCGAAATGGAAGCGATCGCCATCGACAAAGCCATTGCCCGCAACGATGGCAACAAGCCGGCGGCAGCAGAGGAACTGGGTGTCAGCCTGAAAACACTCTACAACAAGCTGAATGCGGCTGAAGAAAAGAAGCAGGCAGGCTAGCCCACTTCTGGCGTGGCAGCGGCTGCCAGCTGATAGCAATTAGGACAAATGGTCGACTCTGGGTCGATATCCGCGTTGTCCTCGGCCCTCTCGTCGAGGTAACATACGGACGTACAGAATGCCCACTCGCGATGAACCAAGGAAGGTTTCGCCGTGACTGCACAACCAGTCCCCCAACCTAGTCGTCTTGCTCCTGCACCAGCCACGACGATCGAGAGACTTCGTTTGGTTCGCCAAATGGTTGCCGCCGAAGGTTACGCGATTCTTAATTCGGCCGGAACGCTCTCACCAGCAGCCGTACGGGCAGCTGAAATGACGGCCAACTGCGAAGGTTGTGTCGTGGTGACTGGCGTTGGAAAAGCCGGTTTGGTCGGACAGAAACTCGTAGCAACCCTTGCCAGCACCGGAACACCGGCTCATTTCCTTCATCCCAGTGAAGCCGTTCACGGCGACCTCGGCCGCATCCGAGAGTCGGATTTGGTTTGGGCGATTAGCAATTCAGGACGCAGCGAAGAAGTCGTGCGGATTGCACCACACCTGCGCCAGAACTCCTGTGGCCTGATCGCGATCACAGCAACGGACGACAACCCACTGGCCGCAGCCGCGGACTGCGTGATTGCAATCGGCGAGCATGCCGAGGCTTGCCCCAACGGCTTGGCTCCCACTAGCAGCACCGCTGTGATGATGGCAGTCGGCGACGGTGTCGCGATGTTGGCAAGTCAGTTGCGTTGCTTCGAGCCGCAAGACTTCGCACGCTTTCACCCTGGCGGATCGCTGGGGCGCAAGTTGGCGAGTGTTGAACAAATCATGCGTCCGATCGAATCCTGCCGAGTTGCTTCACCGCAAACAACCATTCGCGAAGCAATGGTGACTGCCTCGAAGACAGGAAGACGCACCGGAGCAGTGATGCTGGTGGACAAGCAAGGTGCGTTGGCCGGGCTGTTCACCGACAGCGACCTGGCAAGGCTGCTCGAAAACCGCGAGGACGAAGCACTGGACCAAACGATTGCGACACGAATGACCGTCAATCCCACAACCACGATCCTTGGCACCATGCTCCGAGAAGCGATTGCAGTGATGTCTCATCGACGAATCAGCGAACTACCAGTGATTGACCAAGACAATTGTCCTGTCGGACTTCTGGACATCACCGACATTGTTTCCCTTTCCGATTCAAACGATCAACCAGCAACCCTGCCAATTCGCGCTGGTCGATAGTGGCCAGTGAGTCCTGACCTCCAAGATTTTCCAACAAGAATTCCTACCGATACCGATCACCGAATGCCTGCTCCCTTGCTTTCCGACGCCGAGATAGCCGCGCCGATCACTTGCATCCTGTCAGACGTTGACGGTGTGATGACGGATGGAAGAATCATCTATGACTCAGCCGGAAATGAGGTCAAGCGGTTTCACGTTCGTGACGGACTTGGCATCAAGCTGTGGATGAACAGCGGTTTCCAGTTTGGCATCTTGACCGCTCGCAACAGCACCATGGTCCAGCGCCGAGCCGATGAACTGGGCATTCGAAGCGTCCAGCAAGGTTACGAAGACAAGGCCCCGGCTGCTGCCAAGATGATCGAGGAGTTCGGCTGTGAGCTTGCGCAAGTCTGCTATGTCGGCGACGACCTGCCGGATGTTCCCGTCATGAAACAAGTCGGACTAGCTGTAGCCCCTGCCGACGCGGCCACGGACGCGTGCAACGCAGCGGATTGGATTTTAAGGCAAGGCGGCGGTGAAGGCGCGTTGCGAGAAGTGATCGAACGTTTGATGAGAGCCAAGCAGCGCTGGGAGGAGCACTTGCGATAAAGCGATGGGATTCCTCTGTTCGATGAAGCCCCACCAAGTATCGCAATGACCGGCATGTTGATTCGATTCACCCACTACATCGTTTCCTTGGTTTTTCTTGGCTGCCTTGCGGTCGTGTACCAGAACATCATTGCGCCCCAGATGATGCCGCCGAAGTTTGCAGCGGTCCCCATCAAGGTCAACGCTGATGGCGACTTTGTGGACGCGTCGCTGGGTGACGTTTTCCCAGCGGATGCGTGGCAGCTGGACAAATGCAAGCGGCTGCAAACTTCCGACGGCATGCTGCTGTTTCAAGAATGGAAGCAAGTTGCGCCAGACCAATGGAAGCTTTGGCCCATGACCGTTGTGATCGGCCGAGGCATGTCGAACGATGCCAGCGGCGATCCGATCGTGATTGATGCCCCTGAAGGCGCCAACATCAAGTTCACGGGGGCTCTGGATGTGATGAGCGGCAATGCGCCGCCGATCAAAAATGGCACGATGGTGGGTCCGGTGCATATCTATCGGACCACGAACTTAGACAATCGTTCTTTCAGCCTGAAAACCGCGAATGTCGGCATCGATACTCGGAAGATCTGGACTACCGAAGCGATTGAAATGCAAGTCGGCAACGCTCGCATGGTTGGCCGGGACCTGACACTCAATCTGGCCGCCGGTGCAGCGCCGCCAGGCGGTGGGATGCCAACCGCCGTGCTCGATCGAATGGAACTGATCTATCTAGACGAACTCGTGATGCCACTCGGGAAGGACGGTTTGTGGTCAGAGGAAGGCGACACGAACAAAAAGCCGGAGGCATTGATCTCGGTTCGCTGCGGAGGCCGAGTGACGTACGACTTTGCCATCAACTACCTGACACTGCAAGAGTCGGTTTCATTGATCCATCAAGTTCCCGGCATGCTGCCTGATCATTTTGACTGCCAAAAGCTGGAGCTGATGTTGAACGATCCGACCAACAGTTCACTTGAGCGTGAAGGACCGTTGGACTGGATCCGCGAGATCGTGGCGTCAGGAAATCCTGCAACCGTAAAGCTCCCCAGTCAAGACGCTGAGCTCTTGGGCGACCTGATTCGATTCAACGCGGCAGAAGGCGTACTGGAAGCATCCGGCGCAAAAGGCATTCGAGTCAGCAGCGGCCCGATCATGGCTCGCCTGGCTCGCTTGCGTTATCAATTCAATCCCGCGACACCGGAGCTGATTGGTGAAATCCGGGCACCTGGCGCCGGTATTGTGGAAGTCGACGACCCCGAAATTCCTCTCCGCGAAGCTCGCTGGGAAAACGGATTTCACCTACGCCCGATCGGTGAGACAACCGCAGAACAAGTCAGCCAAAACAAGATCAGCAACGACGTTGAAATGTGGATCAACGGAAACATCCAAGCGTGGTTGACCGATGGCGGCGAGTTTCATGCTGATAAGATCGCTGGCGTACTGACACCGGTGCTAAAAAAGATCAGCAAACCCGGTGCAGCTGGCTCCAAGCCAACCAAACCAAAACAAACTTTCGCACCGAAATACTTTGACGTGACCGGGGGCGTCCGCGTCGACACGCTCGCCATTTTGGCCGAAACGAACCACATGAAGTTGCTCTTCGTGGATGAGTCCGATCCGCAACCAACACCGACCGACCCCACAGCCGAGCAGCCAGCCTCGATGCGACAGTTGGTCACACAGCCGACCGAAGATGAAGACGGCATGGTGGCGCCGATCGCACGCCAACGACCAAGAATTGTTGGCAACGCGATCAACGCAACACTTCGTCGTAACGTGACGGGCCTGAGCGCCAAGGCGCTCAGCGTGACAGGAGACGTCGCTGTTCGACATGAGATTGAAACTGGCGGACAAATGTTGCCAGCGCTGTTAACCGGACAGAAGCTGCAGCTCATTGACGGTGGTGGTGAAGACGTCCTGGAACTCAGTGGCGGAGATTCGCCTGCGCGATTCGAGCTCGGAGACGGATTCTTTGAGGGACCTCAGATTCAGATTCGTCCCAGCGACAATGTCGTTTGGATCAACGCGGCAGGCGAGTTCCAAATGCCCACCGCGGCACTGCCGACCGGCCTTGCCGGCGAATCAAGTCAAAACTTCAAGTGGACTCAGCCACCGAAATGCCGTTGGTTGGGCGAAATGAGCTTCAATGGTCGCAGCGCTATCCTGACCGACGGCGTGCAAATCGATGCGGAAGTGACCAGCTCCGGCGAGCCTTGGCAGTTGCGGATGACTGGAGACCGGCTGCAAGTCGATCTGGCTGCTGATGTCGCGGTTCGCAACGTTGAATCGGTTCGCGGTGCTGCGGTGGAGTCAATCACTTTGGTCGAAGGGCCCAATCGACCTGTGATGGTCCAGGCTCTGCAGTTGGCTGGAGACGGTGTGCGAGAGACCAAGCATCTGATTCATGCGAATAAGTTGACGCTGAAGCTAAGTGGGGAAGGCTTGCTGGTCGGTGAAGGTCCCGGTTGGTACCGAGGCTGGATGCGTTCGACGGCCCAAGACAGCTTCTTTGGCGAACAGCCGAAACAAAAAAACCTCCGCGATGCCGCCGACTCCAAACTGTCAGGCGTTCATTTGGTTTTCAATCATTCGATGCAAGCCAACCTGACCAATCGCAATCTGGATTTCCTGAGCGGCGTTCGAGTTGGACTTCGATCGGTTGACGGCTGGGAAGATGGTTTCGACGCTCGCCAGATGGACGCCATTTCGTTAGGCGAATCCACCATGGACTGCGACCGCTTACGTTTCAATGTCGAACCAGGATTCCAAAGGGTGAAGCGTTCTGGACAAGCTTCGACACCACCTCCCTGGGAGATGGAAGCGACCAGTGGAGTCGTTTACAGAAGTCGAAACGAGCAAGGCTTGTTCGAGGGAACGGCGGATCGTGCGGCCTATTCATCAGGCAAGGATCTGTTCACGGTTTCTGGTGCTGCCAACCGACCCGCGGTCTTTCGCAAAACGATGCCTGATGGCTCACCTGGCCCCGAAGGAGCGAGTGCTTCTTTGACGATTCGCCCCAGAACCATGACGATCGAAAACGCTGTTCTGTCGAGGCTGAACATCCCCGCGCCGGGATCGAACGAAACGCGTTAGTGATTTTGTTCGGCCATTCCGGACAGCAACTAGGGAACCGTCCGCAGTAGCACGTACAAGCCAGCCGCGATCAAGTCGGCTGTCGTGCCAGGGTTCAACTTATGAGTGCTACTTCGCAGCGAAATGTCAAACTTAGCGATGCTGTCCGGATCGTTCAGGTCGACCTTCTTCGCTCGCTTCTGAACCGACTCTGAGATCAAAGCTCCGTTTTTTCGCGCGATCAAACTGTCGGGTTCGGCCGCCAGCAGCCGGATGTGGGCGTGGCTGATTCCGGCAAGGATGTCGCCGCGTTCATTGAGGGAGTCCCACAGCAATGGAATCACGTTGTCGATCAAATCGGCATAGCCCGTCGCGTACTGGCGGGCAACACGATCGCGATCGGCTGCCGACTTCATCGCTTTGACGATGTCAACGGGGCCCGAGGGCAAATTAACATCCATTTCATCGACGGTTCCCATGCCTCCTGCCGAGGCGCGGTTGATCGCAGAAAAGAGATTCTTTCCATCGTTCAGCGTAAAACCTTTAAGAACCACGGAAGCGGCCTCCTTCCAGGTCGTTGCCGTTCGTTTGAATTCGACCTCCAGATCCGTCGAGTCGCGAATCGATTCAACTTTCATCATCGCTTCGTCGGCTGCGACGAGCGGTCCCAACAACAACACGATCCCCAAGTTGACGTTGGTTTTCGTTAGCGCTACCGTTTCTTCGACGGCTTGCTGCATTCGTTCGCTGACCGCAAAACTCTGATGCCCAATTCGCTTGGCTACGATATCGGCGGCGACAACAAAGTCCACGTACGCCAGATTCTTGAACCGGCGCCCCGGATAGACGTTTCCCGCTTTCGGTGACATCGCTTCCAACAGGCAAGCCCAGCGAATCGCGTCCCCTGGACCCGATACCAAACTCCGTATCGATTGCAGCGGATCATGCATCGACTTCGCCGGAATCAGATCTGCTCAAAAATGCATCGATCGCGTCCAGTGTTTCCTGAGGCGCGTCCTCGATCACATAGTGACCTACATCTGCGATTTCGAGCGACCTTGCGTTCGGCCACGCCTGCTGAAAACGGCGAAGACACTCTTCGCGAAAACACCAGTCCTGCATCCCCCACACTAATAAGGACGGTAGGCTAGCGAGTGAAGGTAAGTTGGACTCTAAATCCGCAAGCGTCTGATAGGTCGGATGGCTAGAAACCATGGGAATGTCTTTCACGAATGCGTTGATCGCGACTCGGTTGGCCCAATTGTCATAGGGAGCCAGCAGTCCACTCGCGACCGTCGGATCCATTCTAGTTCGAGACATGGCCATCGTAACCGCTGCCCTCGCAAAGGCGTTGAATCCGCGAACCGCGATCGGGCCGAACAAAGGCCAACGACAAGCGGCAATCCGAAGCGGCAAATAGGGAGGTGGAAATGCAGCCGTGTTCAGGAGCACAATCCGCTCGAAACGGTCCCGTCGCTCCAGCAGCGATGACAACCCAATCGCGCCCCCCCAATCGTGAGCAATCAAGGTGACTCGACGAAGGTCCAACGCGTCGATCAGCGAAACCACGTTGTCTCGATGAGCCGCCAGGGTGTACGCGAATTCGCTTTCGGGCGGCTTATCGCTGCGCCCGCAACCCAAGTGATCTACAGTGACGACGCGGCGCTGCCCAGCAAAACGCTCAACGATTCCCCGCCAGTAAAAGCTCCAGGTTGGATTGCCATGCACGCACAGCAGCGTTTCATCGCCACTTCCTTCGTCCAAGTAGCGCAGCGTGTGCGATCCCAGCTTCAATTCGTGGGAGGCGTAAGGCAGGGAGTCGGCGGC
>JBGCGI010000258.1:0-22147 GCA_045110715.1 Rubripirellula sp. | reverse complement strand
CAATGCGGCACGCGTTTTACCACCGAGAATCAAATACTGAATCGCACGTGGTCCGGCACCCCAAGAAACTAGTGTTTTCATCCACTCGGGCGCGGTGCCCTCTTGTGGTCGTGTCATTCGCACTAATTTGACGGCGAATTGATAGATGTGTTCTGGCACCGGCACGCGGCGGACGAGACTTTGAAAGGCAGTGATTTCATCCGCGTTCATCAACGGATCCAGAGTCGGCAGTTCGCCGCCGGTCGTGGTCCGCGCGATCTGAACTTCTTCTGCTTCGGAAGGGTACGTCAACTCAATCAGGAACATGAAGCGATCCAACTGAGCTTCGGGCAGCGGGTAGGTGCCTTCTTGTTCGACCGGGTTCTGCGTTGCCAGGACGAAAAACGGTTCATCCAGTTTGTAAGACTTTCCAAGCACGGTGACATTCCGCTCTTGCATCGCTTCCAGCATTGCTGCCTGGGTCTTTGGCGGCGCGCGGTTGATCTCATCAGCCAACACGATATTGGAGAAGACTGGGCCATGAATGAACTGAAACTCGCGTTTGCCCTCGGCAGTGTCCTGCAAAATGTCCGTTCCGGTGATGTCCATGGGCATCAAGTCGGGAGTGAACTGAATGCGACTGAAATCCAGCGATAGCGTTTCGGCCAACTTGCTGACCAACAACGTTTTGGCCAGCCCAGGGACACCCATCAATAAACCGTGTCCTCGAGCAAACAAGACGATTGCCAGTTGGTCGATGACTTCCGTTTGTCCAACAATGACCCGAGCCAACTCCTGCTTCAGCTTCGCGAATGACTGCTGAAGTCGTTCAATCTGTTGGACGTCATCGGAGCTAAGTTCCGTTTGCGCCGAATCGATATCGTTCATGGAGAGTCGTGGTTCGAGGTGCGATTTCTAGGTTAAAAACAGACTATCTGTCGGTCGATCGCAAATCAAGTTTGCGACCAACGGTCTCGATCGGAAACGGCGAATTCAAGTAGGCTCTGCTTCGGTCTGCTCGGTTGGGGCGTGTTCTTCGACCTCAGCAAGCTCTGCAGGGAATCGACGAAAGACTTTGATCGCGACGAAAACAGAGGTTGCGATCAGAAAGGAACCGACAAGGAACGGAGCACCAGGCAAATGCACGGGGGCTTTGTCACTGATGAAATACGCGAACAGAAAAGTGTTGAAGAACAGCGGGGCGATGACATTGGTCAAGCTCATCAACGACGTCAAAGCACCTTGGATCTTTCCCTGTTCGGTTTCGTCGACCGTGCCGGTTACCAAACTCTGTATCGCGGGGCCAGCAACTCCGCCCAACGCACCGAAAATGATCACGCAGGGGATCATCCAACCTTGGCTGGCCAAGCCGTATCCTAGAAACGCGATTGTGCTGATCACCGAACCGATGATCACCGTGTTGCGTTCGCCAAAGCGTTTGACGACCGGACGCACCATGCCGCCTTGGACGACGATTGCAGCGATCCCGACCAGGCCCAGCATCAAGCCATTGGTTTTTGCATCCCAATCGAACTTGTATCCCGTGTATAGCACCCAGACGTTTTCCAGTCCTCGCTGCGCCAGTGACTTGCAGACGAAAACGATCGCCAGACCAGCGACGATCGGGTACACGCGAAGTTGACTGATGGTTCTTAAAGGATTGGCGTCCTTGAGAGAGAACTTGCTGCGTTTCTCTGGTGGTAACGATTCCGGTAACACGAAGTAGCCGTATAGCCAGTTGACCAATGCCAGCGCAGCACCCACAAAGAATGGTAGTCGCAGACTGATGTCGCCGAGGACTCCTCCGAGTGCGGGGCCGACCGTGAAGCCAAGCCCGAACATCATGCCGACGAAGCCGAAGTTGCGCGCCCGAGTCTCATCGGTCGATACGTCTGCGATGTAGGCATTGGCCGTCGTAAAACTGGCCCCCATCACACCGGCTAACAGTCGTCCCAAGAACAACCACCAGATGCTGGTTGCGAATCCCTGCAACAAAAAGTCGATGCCAAAACCGAACAGGGAAATCAGAATCACAGGCCGGCGACCGAATTGATCGGACAATCCACCGACGATCGGAGCAAACAGGAATTGCATCAACGCGTAGGCGGCACCAATCACGCCGACGTACCAAGCGGCGCGAGAGAACGACAGGTTGTCGTCTTTCGTGTCCGAATCGGTTGTTTCGCCAGCGACGGTTGCCGTGTCGATCGGCGTTGGTTCGATCGCGGTTTCCGCTGCCAAATCCAGCACCGCAGTTGGGGCAGCCCCGTCACCAACCAGTTCCTTGACCAGTTCGGGCAACACCGGAATCACAATCCCGATACCGAGAATGTCGATGAACAATGTGACCAGAATGAATGCGACAGCAGCCTTTCGTGGATTACCGGAGGACTGCGACATAGGTGCTTTGGCGAACTGATAACGGGAGAGGACGGCTGATCACGGAGGGGCATTCTATCCGCAGATCGCCAATCATGTAGGGCGGGTGAGCAGCGGTGTTGGCCTAGGATTCACGGGGAAACGCTGAGCCAGAAGTCTTGGAGGGATACGAGCGGTCGAATCTCGGTGACGGCGTTGAAGGTTTCGTCGGTTGGCTTGCCGTCATCTCCAAGCACGGTGCCGACAACGCGGAACTTGCTTTGGATCGCTTTCGCTGTTTTGTCAGCGTTCAGTTTGAGCTTGACCGTCTTGGCAGAGCCTCCCTTCGGTTCCGAGATCACGGCTTCAGAGGTCACTCCGGCTGGAAGTTGGACTGCTTGGAGTTGCAGTTTCTGATTGAATCCGTGTTGCCGGTCAATCGTGACCGTCAACTCGAGCTCTGCAGCCGGTTTCACCGTGAAGCGATCTTCTGCCACGTTCAGGACGGCAACGGGCAGCGATTCTTGGATCACAACCGAATACGCGTGAGTGGTGCCGTGTCCGTCTACCAGGTCAGAAATTCGCAGTTCGACGACTCCATCTGCCTTCGCGGTGTAGCTCAATCCCGCGTCCCACTTCTCACGTTGCCGATCATCGTTGCTGGCCAGTTCGGTCTCTTTGCCTTCTGCTGCGACTTGGACCAACTTCAATACCGAGTCGACAGGAAACCCGAAGTTCCGCGAATGCACGGTCGCGTGATAGCGCACACCTTTCTTTAGGTTCAGCTGGACGCCGTCGATTTCTTTGGGCTTCGACAGGTGGCCGGAAAAGACTCCCGGCAACGTTTCAAGACTCGCCTCTGGTTCGGTATCGGAAGCGAAAGAAGATCCATCCGGAGCAGCAATTTGCGGTCCCCAGCCCAGCACGCCATCGACAAAGCAGGCCGCAGGAGAATCGCTCGACGGTTGCTCGCGTTGGATGGTTGCGTTGCCAGGTAGATTCCATCCAAAGGCCTTCGATTCATTGGCGGGCGAACTTACCAGCGGTAACGCGTGATTCAGAAACGGACCCGTGGTGAATTGCATGGCATACACAAACGATGCCGAGCCGGCATAGCCAATCGTGCTGTTTGGCGTTTCGGGAAAGGCGAAGATCCGCACGAAAAGATCTCGATCGCGGGAAACTTGATGAACGATCCGCGGATCCAGCCCCTGCGAATCATCGGTTTGTTGCAAGACGTTGCCGCGCTCGTCGGTCAGTTGCAGGACCGCGTCCATCGGCGACCCCAACCACTGGTGCGCCGTTGTGGACACAACCAAGGTGTCGCCGTCCCGTACGGAGACTTTGTAGGAATCGATGTCGGCCGACTTTTCCAGTCGCCCTGCGATCATGCAGGGAGCTTCGACCACGGTTGCCTCGCTGACCTTGTTGTTCTTGTCGGTTTCCGTTTGCACGGAAGTAGACGTGATCAGTAAACACACCAATTGGGAGACGCTGGTTTTGTCGCGCATACGGACCCAGGCAACGCCGGGGGAAGCGTTCTTGGCGACGGCCACGTTCAGTTCGCCGCTCTTTTCGGCGCACTCAATCGTCACGTCTTCTCGATCGCAAACGATTCTTGGTGGCCAATCAGGGAACTTGCCCTCGGCCTTGATGACAGCTTCGTTCCCGATGGTCACCGCTGGTGGAAAGAGTCGGTCTAGCTTGACCTGCGCCAGCGAGTGACTCGCGAGCGTACAGCAACCGACGAACAGAAAGATGCGACCGCTCAAGCCTTAGCCCATCAATTCAGAGATAGGGTCCGAATCGCTGACCAAATGCACCGGCCGACCGTCGGGTGTGTACATCATTTGACCTGGATCAATGCCAAGCTTTCGATAGACGGTCGACACAAAGTTCTCAGGCGACAGAACACGTTCAATCGCAGCGTAGCCTTGCCGATCGGTTGCCCCGATGACTTGGCCGCCGGGAGTTCCACCACCAGCAAACATCACGCTCATGGCGTTGGCCCAGTGGTCGCGTCCTCCGCGTGTGTTGATCTTTGGTGTCCGACCAAACTCTCCAAGTGCGATCACCAGAGTGCGTTCCAGCATTCCCTGTTGCTTCAAGTCCGCCACCAAGGCAGCGATGGACGCTTCGAAGGGTGGTAGTTTCTTGTCCAAGGCAGTGAAGATCTTTTCGTGATGATCCCAACCGCCGTGATAGAGTGTTACGAAGGGCACGCCGGCTTTGACCAGTCGTCTCGCCAACAAGGCGCGTTGTCCGAAAGAGTTTCGGCCGTAGGAGTCGCGCACTTCGTCGGGCTCGCTGTGAATGTCGAACGCGGCTTGAGCCTCGGGACTGCTGATCAGTTGCATACCCTGAGCGTAAAACTCGTCGGCTGCCATCACCGGGTCACCCGCAGCGGCGTCGGTGATCCTGAGCATCTTGTCAATTTCTCGGCGGATCTGTTGGCGCGAATCAAACCGTCCGTCAGCCAGTCCACTGGGCACCGTCACATCGCGAACTTGAAAGCTGCTGCGATTGGGGTCATCGGGAACGACAAACGGAGCGTGTCGAGCGCCCAAGAAGTTGGGCCCGCCTGAACGCGACATGTTGGGAATCGAAAAGTAGGCGGGGATGCCATCGGGAGCACCGATCTCTGCGGAGGCAACGCTACCAAGACTTGGATGAAAGCTAACGAAGGCGCCGCAACCAACAGGAATTCTTGGCGGGGCACCGGTCATCATGTAGTGATTGCCCGCGCCGTGATTGCCTTGGTCGTGCCGAATCGAGCGGACGATTGCCAAGTCGTCAGTCATCGCGGCCAGCTTTTCCATGGGCTGTGAAAAGCGAATGCCAGTGGTTTGAGTCGCAATGGTTCCGTACTGGCCACGAATCTCTGACGGAGCCTCAGGTTTGGGGTCGAACGTTTCGTAGTGGCTTGGTCCGCCGTCCATCCAGATCAAAATGCAGGCGTCGGCTTGCGACTTCAGCGACGCCGATTCGCTGCCAATTGCCGAGGTCGCTCGCAGCGCACCTGAAAGTCCACCAGCCAACAATCCGCCCAACCCGAGCTTCAAGCCGTCGCGGCGCGAGATGCCTTCGCAATTCGTTTTCAGTCGTCCCATCGTCACGTTCCTTCAGTTCTGAATCGAAAATTCAGGTGAATTGATCATCGCCCACATCAAGTCTTCCAACACAACACGCCGGTTGTCAGCCTTGTCGATCGTTGCCACGGCATACTCACGTTCCTGATCGGATGGGAATCGCGAGTAGATCGCCAGATACATCTCGTCCGCTATTTCTTCGGTCGATAGCTGCGAAGACGCCAGCCGCGCTGCTCGGCTGGAATCACTGCGAATCCGTCCGTCGAGTTCTTTCGAGTTCATCAGATGCAACGCCTGTGTCACCGTGGCCTCGGGTGTCCTTTCACAGGGCGGATCTTGATTTTCATTGGGCCGACCGAAGGTGTCCAGGAAAATCGAATCGACCCGGTGCGTCCAGACTTGGTTGGCTCGTGCCTCAGGCGGCATGCCCGACATTGGCGATGGATGCTCGGTGATGTCGGCCACCGCGTCCATCAACACTTCCGCGCGCAAACGGTGTCGATAGTGACGCGAATAATTCAATCGATCCGAAGCGTTCGAGGTCGTCGGAATCGAGCCGTGAGAGTAAACGCGTGAAAGCGTGATCGTTCGCAACAGTTGCTTGAGGTCGAATCCCGAGTCGCGGAATTCCGTCGCCATCCGATCCAGTAGTTCAGGATTGGTGGGCGGGTTGGTGCGTCGCAGATCGTCAACGGGCTCGACCAGTCCGCGGCCCATCAGAATCGCCCAGACACGATTGACTTGCACCTTGGCGAAGTAATCGTTTTCCGGTGAAGTCATCCAGTCCGCCAATTCGTCTCGCGGATCATAAGTGGTTGACAGGTTTTCGCGTGGCGGCGGGGCGTCCCCGAACAGAGGCGTGGGAGCCATGGTCTCGCTAGTGACCGGGTGTTTGACTTCGCCCTTGAGGGAAGTGAAGACAACTTCCTCTCCGCCCGAAATCGGCGGCGAGAGTCCCTTGCCCTTGCGTCCCACTTTGGCAAAGAAGGCTGCGAACTGGTAGAAGTCGTCCTGGCTCCATCGCTCGAATGGATGGTGGTGACACTTCGCGCACTCCAGCCGAATCCCCAGAAAGAGTTGGCTGGTTAAGGTCGCGACTTCATCAGGACTACGCCGGTCGCGATAGAGTGTTGCAGCGCCGTTTTGCCAAGTGCTTCCTTTGGCCGTGATCAGCTTTCGGACGAATTCGTCGTAGGGAACGTTGGTGCGAAACTGTTGCCGAATCCAATTGTCGTAGTTCAAGACCGCTTTGATGCCGACACGGTAGGGATTGGGCCGCAACAGATCAGCCCAGTAAGTCGCCCAATGATCGGCGTACTCGGGACGCTCCAGCAATGCATCAACCAACTGCTCACGTTTGGCTCTTGATGTCGACGTGATGAATTGACGACTCTCCTGAGCACTGGGCAGCCGACCAATCAAGTCCAAGTAGATGCGGCGCAGAAATGTTTCATCGTTGACTGCCGGCGACGGTTCGATCGCAAGTCTTTTCAACTTGGCGTCTACCAGTTCGTCAATGAAGTTCACGGTCGGGAGATTGGCGAACAACTCATCTGGTAGCGGTTGCTCTTGAGGAATCACGACGTTGGCCACGCAGATGTGATTCATGTATCGGGCCATGATCGCGGTTTCACCCGACAGCGGTCCGGCCGTCATCCTTCCATCTTCAGCCACACCAACCACGGAATCTTCGTTGGAGAGGTAGGTCGTCCATCGCGTGACGTCCCGTTTGGAACCATCCGAGTACGCCGCGACGACGCGTAGGGGTTGTTCTTGCTGAGGCTTGAGAGAGAAGTCGGTCTGATCGAGTTTGACTTCCGTCAGCGTTGGCTCTTGATCGCGATGCCGCTGAGCGCCCTGCCGGATCCAGGTCAGCATCGTGTTGTAGTCGTCGGAATCCTTTGTCAGACGACGCCCGCCACCGTGGGGAACAGCAGCGATGGCTTTCTGCAGCAGCAAGCTTTGATCGGGGGCGGCCGGGAACAATCGTCGCCCGCGAGCATCTCCGGTCAGGGAAGCGAAATCGAAATCGCTGTCGAAGCCGAGCAGGGAGAGCTGAAACCCGTTTTGGCCACGCTGTTTTCCGTGGCAAGCACCCATGTTGCAGCCCTTGGCTGCCAAGATCGGCTGGACGTCGAGCTCAAAGCTGACCTCGTTTGCGACCGCCGTTGGGGCCAAACACCAGCACAGCACAGCAAACGTGCACAGATGGAGAGCGTGAATTGCGGGGATGCGTCGCAACATCGCAGCCGGAGGGGAGGGAGGTGGGAGCCAGAAGCAGGCGAGTGGTGGGGAATCCTATTCTAACTGCTCGAGCGCTCCTACGCATGCCTCAATGATTGCAATTAACAGGGTTGCATCTCCCCTGTTTCCCCCATGTTTCCGGCAGCTGATTGGGGGCAAAGGGCTAGCCAACATGAGGCTCGAACGCTAATCTTCTGTTTCCGACTCGGGGTAATTGCCCCCTCAGCTCTTCGAGACACGCCACCTTTTCGCTCTGCGACCTGCGGCCACCTTGATTGCGGTGGTTCACTTGGCCCGGTTGCGAATTTAAAATTTTTACGTGCGTGTGTGTGAGGAGACTGCGATATGTCGCAAGGTGTAATTAAGAAATTGGTTTCAGACAAAGGTTTCGGCTTCATTTCTCGTGACGACGGAAACGACTTGTTCTTCCATCGTTCAGCCGTCGAAGGTGTTGACTTCGATACTTTGCGAGAAGGCCAAAACGTCGAATTCACTGTTGGTAGCGGTCCTAAAGGTCCAGCTGCTGAGTCAGTTCGAGTTGTCTGATTCAACCACGCACGTCCAGTCGCGTTATCGCCTCCAATAGCCCGTACTGAAACCCTTCCATTCAAGAGGTACTTCATGTTTCGATGCCATTTCTGTCAGCAAATCACTCCTCCTAAGACAACCCGACACACGGTTGTCATTGAGACGCGCGAGAAGCACTACTCCAGCCGACGCAAAGAGTCCAAGGGTGGCGGTGGTGGTGGTCGCGGCGGGTATCGAGGTCGGGATGAGGGTGTGCAAGATCGCGGCGGAAAAGGCGTGGAGATCATGAAGGAAGTTTCGGCGTGCCCCACATGCGCTGCGAAACAACATGAAGTGAAGACCATCGCTGCTCCAGTTCCCGTGGTGGAAGTCGAAGAAACAGCAGTCGAAGAAGTGGCCGCGGCCGCCGATGCGACAGCAACACCCGAAACGACTCCCGAGCCTGTTGCGGCAGCACCAGCCGAAGCGGTACCTGCCGCTGCGAAACCAGAAGGCGACGCATCGTAGTCGCACCTGAAACATCGCGTTGAACACATCAGCCCCTGCTTCTCAGAAGCAGGGGCTTTTTTCGTGGACAGTGAAGTGCATCACTCTCCCTCCCGAGCTCTCTGAGAGAGTTCAACCTAGGTGAGCGGTTTGCCTACGTGCTGAACGCTTCATTGCGTTCCTCCCCTCTCTTCGGCCGCTACCACGTCCGACTCTCTCCCAGACGGAGAGTGAATCAATACTCACCAACTGCACTGAGGCTGGTTAGCGGATCGATTTACCTGCTGCGTCCAGCAGCAACGAGTTGGAAACGTTGTTCCCGAACTCTCCGTGGCGATCGAAAGTCCAGACGACTTTCTTAGTGTCCTTCTCGACTTCGACCAGCAACGGTTGTCCAGGTCCGGCGTGGCAATTGCCGATCACGATGTTCCCGTCGGGTAACACTTCCAATGTCGTTACCCAAGCAAAGCGAATGTCTGGAAGATCGTTCTGGTGAAGTTGCCAAACCAGTTTCTTATCCGGAGTGACTTCAAGCACACTGTGCCCGTTGCCTGCGCCAATCAATGTGTTTCCGCTGGGCAATCTCAACGCACAGAAAAGTCGGTTGCCGAAAGCGTCAGGGCCGTGACCGCCTTTGGCTTTCTTGTCGAACATTGGGACTTCATATTCCCAGACGACTTCCCCTGATTCGCGATCGTACTCACGCACTTTGCCATCGGCTTCATGAGCAACCAGGTAGGTGCCAGAACCCGTGCTGCGAACCAGTCGAGTGTCGCTGTGGGCATTGGGGCGATCCAATTTCAGGGCGATCTCTTTGACGAGCTTGCCCGCGCGATCGACTTCGATGATTCGTCCCACGCCGGATTCCGCAATCATGGTCAGTCCGTCGGGAAGCCGCTCGAAAGCGTGGACTTCGATCTTTTGGCCATCGTTGCCGTTGCTGGTCGCCGACTCATATCGCCAGACCACTTGCTTCGTTTCTCGATTGATCTCGACGACGCCTGTGCGACCTTCCCGAGTCAGGATGTTACCGTTCTCGAGCAAATGGATATCGTGGATGCCACCCCACGGCATTTCCCAGCTGACAGAGCCATCGTTTTCGACAATCGCTAGTTTCGGGCCGCCTTGGAGCAGGACTCGATGCTCCGCTTGAACTCCAAGAGTGAGCAGGCAAGTGGCTGCCAAAGCGAAGACAACTCGGAAAACGGAACGCGACATGGGCCACCGGTGGGATACAGGAAGGACAGGGGGAAGCACGCAACAGGTTAGCAAAACGGAATTCATTTTGCTGGTCGGCGGCGGATGAAATGCGATCGTCAATCGCGGTGCTTTCCCGATCTACCATGAATTTCCCGAGAATCTCGGTAACTGTGCGACACCGTTGCTTCAGGTGATGGGTGAGGCCAAACTTGTTTTCCCGTTAAGCTTGCCAATCATGACTGACAACATCTGCAACAAATGTTCACGCGTTCTGCCACCAGATGCTCCGGACTCGTTGTGCCCGTACTGCCTGCTAGCGCTCGGCGATGAAGCAATTACGGAGGATGAGTCCCTCGTGCGTGGACGCTTCAAGCCGCCTGAAGTAAGCGAACTGCAGCCGCACTTCGCTCAAGACACGCTACAGATCGTGGATTTGATTGGCAGTGGGGGAATGGGCGCGGTTTACCATGCAAAGCAGCCGCGTCTGATGCGCGACGTTGCACTCAAAATACTGCCTCCCGAGTTGGCGACCTCTCCAGGATTTGATGATCGCTTTGCTCGCGAAGCCCGGGTGTTGGCAAAACTGAACCACAGCAGCGTTGTGGATGTTTACGACTTTGGAAAAGCCGGCCCCTACTCCTACTTGATGTTGGAGTTCGTCGATGGAGTGAACCTGCGCGACTTGATGTTTGGCGGCGTGATGGCGCCAGCGGATGCGTTCGAGATCATTCCGCAGATTTGTGACGCCTTGCAGTATGCTCACGATCAAGGCGTCGTGCACCGTGACATCAAGCCAGAGAACATCCTGGTGGATACAGACGGAAAAATCAAAATCACCGATTTCGGTCTCGCAAAACTGGCGCGTCCGGATGCCAGTCAGCGTGTGCTAACGGGCAGCTATCAAGTGATGGGAACCCCCAACTACATGGCCCCAGAGCAGATCGAGAAACCGCGACAGGTCGATCATCGCGCGGACATCTATGCGTTGGGAGTTGTCTTCTACGAACTTCTGACCGGCGAACTGCCCCTCGGGCGTTTCGATCCGCCGAGTCACATGGGCCGCGGTTCGCGGCGGCTGGATAAGGTCGTGATGAAGACGCTCGAGAAGGAGCCCAATCGCAGGTACGAGCATGCCTCTGAAGTCAAGGATGACGTTCAGAAAGCCGTTCGTGATCCGGGCTGTCCAAATGAGACGGCGGAAAGTGAAGTCGATCATGCGTCGCAGTTCGTATCGGGCGTTCGCTTGGCCGCCAACTCGGCGCGCGAGTCGACGCGAGAATTCCTTGCGCGGCGACCAAGGTTGGCGAAGTTAGCGTTTCCCGCGATGATCGCCGCGTTCTACTTCGCCATTTACATGCTGGTTTCCTCGCTGTTTGCGTTTCTTCTTTTGTCGCCGATATTCGCGGCTGTGGCGTACGGACTTTCCTTGTGGATCGACCGTCGTGCCGAAGCGCAAGTACCCGAGGGCTTCTATGCGAAGCTGTTATGGCTACCGAAACGGATCGCCAGAATCGGGCGGGATGCGTCGCACTCAACGGTTTCCAGCCCGCAAAAGTTCGTGGCGGATTCGGTTGTTCAGGCGAGCCGAAGTGCTGACGTGGATCAGGCATCAACCGATCCCATTCTGCAGCCAACGCCTGACCCGATCGTCGAGTCGCCAGAGCAGGAGGAGGCGTTCTCGAAAATCGGAGATTCGACGGCGGTCAGTAGAATGGCAACAACGATGTGGGGCCTGATGTCGTTGATCGGGGGAGCGATTGCGGTCGGATTTGGAGTGCTGATGTTCTCGGACCGTGATTTTGGCTGGATTGCAGGACCGGCCTTGTTGATCGGATTCGTGATTGCGAGATTGGTGCTGAGTCTTGTCTCAGCAGATCAACTGAGCTGGATTCAGAAGTGCTTGTTGTATCCATCGATCGGATTGACCCAGTTTGTGATCGGAGTCCCGCTGTTGGTTGGGCCACCTGCGATCCTAGCGATGCTCCTGCCATTTTCATCGAGGCCAGTCACCGTTGCGGTTTTCCTGGTTGTGGGAATGCTGTGGGCAGCGGCGTTGCTGACACTATCGCGCTGGTACCGAGGAGCGACACGGTTCGCTGCACATCCTTTCCTTCGTCGTTGGGATGGTGAATGGACAATCTTCGGTTCGTTGGTCTTCGGTGCAGGGGCCGCAGTGATGGTCGCACTGGCGATTGTGATCGCGAACTGAAATGCTTGTCATGGACGGCGGCGATTGTGGCCGCGCTTCTGGGCAGCAGTTGCAGGAGTTCACTGAGGAGACGGCTGTCCATGGAGATGGAATCACTGAGCTCGTGAAGATCATCCGTCGGTGGGTGCTGTGCGAGCGAACCAATTGGCACAACTGCTTTACTCTGATCAGTGCAAGGTTTGATTGCCGGGCTAATCGATAGGATCGCTTTATCGGTTGTGTTCGTCAGACTTTTTTTGACCGCTCGCTTGTGAAAAATGTGCAAGAGTTCAGGAAATAAGGTCAAGGCGAAGTTCGCAGCGGGGGCTGACGAGTTGTGCCGTTTCGGGACCGAAGCACATTCAGTTAGAGAAATTTTCATGAGCATCCGTCTATTTGTCGTCGTAGCTGTTGCCGCCCTGCTTACTTCTGAAGCAGATGCTCGAAACGGATTTGGCTCCCGCCGTTTCCGTTCAACAACGCCAAGGAGCCGTCCGGCCGCACCTCAGGCTATTCCGCGAGTCTCGCCCGACATTTTGTCAGATCCTGTGAAGATGACCAAGAAATATGGTCCCAGCATTCTGATTCGATCGGAAGCGAAGCAGGACGACAACACAACCATCGTCAAGCAGCCCAGCTGATTCGGCAGTTGGCGAATCAAGGCGTGTCAGCGACAGCGTGACCACGTCTTTCTTTTGAAGTCGGATCTAGCTCGGACCAGCAAACGTTCCTGCTGCTGATTTGGCCCACGTCGCTACTTCAACGTTCGTGTGTAGCGATGGATGTAGGCCAACGAGTTGATCGAGAGTCCGATCAGAAAAACTCCAAAAAAGCTAGGATTCGAGAAGATCTTGCCGAACTGGTTGCCAAGCATCGAAACCGCGAGAAGTGCAAGCCCGAAGAAGATTTGCAGGTAAACACCGTGCGCGATGTACTTCAGTGCTCGGCTTCTCTTTTTCTCAGAAGCAGCCGTGTTTTCGTCGTTGCCGTTTGCCGGATGGTAAGGGTTTGAGCCTTGGTCTGTCATCGATTGATCCGTGTTGATATGCAAGAAGTGTGCATCTCAATGGGCTGATTTCGCAATCGACCAGGGCGCGACGATGTTGCAAGCCATTTCGCACCCGAAATGACATGACAGGAGGTTCAATTTTGCGTCGAGTTATCGATCCGCGTAAACGACCGTGCTCTCTTCCTTGGACACCGGCTGCGGGTGCTGGTCACTGATCACCATCGCCTGGGCGATGTGATTGCCTGCCGCGACGCCTTTCACGCGAACGGTATAGACAAAGTCGGATCCAGGTGTCAGCTGTTGCCGTGGCTGGAAAGTAACGTTGCCGCGTTGATCATTGACGGCGTCCCCGTCAGTACTGACCACTTGCAGTCCCTGTGGGAGACGCAATTGAAGCTGCACGTTGGTGTCAGGCTTGGATCCAATGTTGGTGACGCGGATTTCGTACGTGGTCTCGCTGCCGAGTTCGATCGGGCCACCGGAGTTCTTGATCGAGAAGTTGAGTTCGGAGAATCCTTCGACTGTCATACGTCGCTCGTTCTTTGCGACAACGCCAAGGTCGGCACGTGCGTTCATGCGAATCGCTTGCTCACCCTCTTCGACGGGCAACAGTGTCAGCCCGATGGTGCCGTTGGCTCCAGCAGGAAGACGGTCCAGTTGCCAAGTCACTTTGTGCGTGTTGGCGTCGTAGGTGCCTTGGTTCTCGGTGCTCATGAAAGTGAATCCACGATCAAGTTGAACCTCGAGTTGAACGTTGGTGGCATCGGCGGTTCCTGCGTTGGCAATCGAGATTTGATAGGTCGCTTCTCGCTCGAGGAATCGGCGTGAAGGGCCCGTCAAGTCGACTTGCAAGTCAGGTGAAACGACTTGGATGTTCACGCTGTGTTGCGCCGACAAGCCGTCCTCGCTGGTCAAGTGAATCGTGTTTTGAATCATGCCCGGTTTTTCAGCGCGAAGTCGCAGCACTTGGCGACGGACTTCGCCGGGTGCCAAGTTGCCGATCTGGCTATCGAGTTTACGACCCTTCGGATGCGAAAGTCCTTCAGGAACATCTTCCAAGAGTCGAACGTTGGTTGCTTCGCCGCTACCTGGATTGGAAACCTCCAGTTCGATTTCGAGTTGCTGTCCAATCAGAACGGTCTGGGGGGCGTTCTGGTTGATCTTCAGCTCAGGACGCGTGCTGACCGTGCGGACCGAAGCAGCCGCCTCGAAACTGACGCGTGCGACGCTGCCGAGTTCACCTTCCTGTTCGGGAACCAATTCCATCGTGACCGTTCGTTCGTCACCAGCCGGCATGGCGCCCAACTGCCAAAGCAACTGATTGCCTTGCATTTGAGGAGCCGGGGAAGCATCGACCAAACGCATGCCCGAAGGAATCGTGTCGTGGACTTCGACGTCCAAGGCTTCCACCGAGCCGACGTTTTGGACGTGGATCAAGAATTTTGCGGCCTTGCCAACTTTGACTTCGGCAGGTGCTTGTTTCTGAATCACGATGCTTGGCGATTGAATGCCTTCCAATCGTCGGTCACCAGGTGCGTTCATTGCCGAAGGAGGAAGTGCAGCGACGGCGGCACCGACGGTGTTCAGCGGTTGCGGTTGGTAGCTACCGTTGCTTGGCAGTGATGCCATCCGCCCGGCTGGTTGCCCCAACTGATTCGAATTTGAGACGGGATTGTTGAAGCCCTGCGGTGCGATCGTCTGGCCGTTGAGGCCTGGTTGCCGATTGAACTCAGCACCGACTGCGGGCTGGTTGAATTGCTGCGCGGATCGTCCGAAATCGGGTGAGTTCTGTGCCAAGTTGTTGGGAGTCGGCGCTCTCAACTGTGCGGGCTGATTGAAGCCGCCTGCCGAAGGAGTGAACTCAGACAACGCTGCGACTGGATCGGCAGGTTGGCTGGTTTGAAAGGTTGCGATGCCTTGCGGTTGGGCGTTGGGTGGCTGAGCGGCGGGTGAAGGAGCTTGCTGGTAGGGATTGATCGTGTTCGCTGCGGCACTCGAGTTGTCGCGAAGAGCATTCAAGCCTTCTTCAGCACCACGCAGGATGTTGCCTGGTGTCGCGGTCTCTGCGACGGCCGGTTCTGGCGGAGGTGACTGTGCATTTTCGGCCGGATAGAAATTCATGTCCGGACTTTGGGCGAGCTCTAGCTGCGGCAAGTTGCCTGCAGGCTGTTCTGCGGGCAACTCGTTTGATGCAGGACTGCTACCCGGCAAATTCATTTCAGGCACTTCCGCGACAGCGATCTCTGCAGCAGGCCCGCCTGGCAGCGACATTTCTGGTGCAGCATTCGTTTGCGGCGAGTTCTCAGAAGGGGCACCTGCCTCAAGTGTCCAATCTGGAACGGCCGCAATTGGATTGGGAGTATCGGCTGGCGCGGGGGAATCCCCCAGTCCGGCCGGCAACGACGAGAAGTCAAGCGAGGGACCGGACGTGCTCGGCGACTCGGTTGGGACTTCTTCGGTGTGTTGCACCAACTGCAGCGCACCGGGCTCGAAGTTGGAAGGTTGCGGATCGGTCGAAGGACGGGGTTGGCTGAGCCATGCATCGTCGTCCATCCCTGCGATCGGCGCCGCTGGTTCGCCCAAGGAGGGTGGGCCAGCAGTCCAAGCACCGGGACTAGATTGTTTATCTTTTTGAGCAACAGCAGCCGCGTACGCACCGAACAAAATGGTGATGGCACCTGCGGCGAGTCGAACGCCAAACGATTTCATGAGTCGCATTCCTTCGCGAAAATTTCCAGCCAATTCCTCTGGCTGCCCCTTCGTTAGCAAAAATTGGCCGAATTTGGAAAGAGAGGAACTGGAGGATTCTCTGAATGAATCCCTGCGTGTTCGGCAATGCAGGTCTCTGCCATTGCCATGGCATGGATTGGAATGGAAAATCAGACACCTGATTGAGAATGCTGGGCGATTCCTGGCTGACACCTACAAGAACGACCCATTTCCCCAACAATGGCTTTCTGGACGCGTGACCAAATCTGCTTGAGTGCGAGGGCTGTTGCCTGCGCGGTTCTGATCTCGGTCCCCGTTTCTGCCGCGCAACAGGGGCAGGTGGTTGCGACTTCCGACGGCCCCGTCACAGCGACCGTACAGCTGAAAGCCACCGAGGCCCTGGTCGCTCAGCCAGTTGAACTTCGGCTCCAAGTCGATGCCCCAGCTGAGTACTCCATCAGTTTGCCGGCCATCGTTGATGCCCTCGGCCCGTTCTTTGTGTCCAAAGTGACACGGGCATCGGGTTTGCCAGTCGAGGAGAATCCGGCCATGCGGCGCTCGATCCTGACAATCCAGTTGGAGTCTTTAGAAACGGGCGACATGACGGTTCCGGCGATGGAGGTCCAATACGATTTGCCGGACAGCTTGGCCAGTTCGGGCTTGTTGAGTGAGTCCAAGCGAACATTGCTGACCAGACCGGTTTCGATTCAGATCCTCAGTGTGCTCGGCGAGGGCGACACCCCGATCGAGTTTCGTGATCTCAAATCCGCCCAGTCGCCACCCACCGTTGAGCCGCCAAGCGTTCCTAACGGGGCCTGGATCGCGTCTTTGGTGATTGTCATAGCGGCGTTGGGGTTCTGGCGGCGTCGCTACCGCGCACCGAATCCCCAGCAGTGGGCTCAGCGACGTATCGATCAGATCCAGGATCAGTTCACGCAGAACCGTGTCGACCGAACGAATGCACTGTTTGAATTGTCGAACACCGTGCGCGAGTATCTGCAGTCGGTTTTGCAACTGCCGGCAACTGCTTTGTCCAGCGAAGAACTCCTGGCTTCGGACGCGATCGCCAACGCGGATGAAACAGCAAAGACACGATTGCAGAGCTTCTTGCAGGAGTCGGATCAGTCGCGGTTCGCGCCCCGATCGGGCGATTCAAGTCAGGAGCTTCCGATCGAGTCGGCTCGGCAGATCGTGCGTGATTTCATGGAGGCCCGCTGATGTTCTATCATCCCTGGTTTCTGATCTTACTGTGCCTTGTCCCTTGGTTGGCGTGGCGGATGTGGCGTTCGGCGAACCAGCATTCGGTGCCCTTCAGTTCGATAGTCGCGGATTGGGAACTGCGTCCAACGTGGCGGCAGCGATTGGCCTGGTTGCCTCAGGCTCTGACTTTGCTTGCCTTGACTCTGATGATTTTGTCCTTGGCGCGTCCGCGTTATGGACGCGAGCAGACGGTGATTCATTCCGAGGGAATTGCGATTGAGATGGTCGTCGATCGTTCTGGCAGCATGCAGGCTCTGGATTTCGAGATTGACGGAAGCCCTGTGGATCGTTTGACCGCGATCAAGAGTGTCGCAGCAAAATTTGTCATGGGAGATCAAGAGGATCAGTCGTCCGACCAGACGCTGGCTGGTCGATTGAGCGATCTTGTCGGATTGATCGTCTTCGCGGGCTATGCCGACGCGATCACACCGCCGACTTTGGATCACGCGTTCTTGCTGAATCAACTCGAGCAAACGCAGATTGTTCGTCAACGCAGTGAAGACGGCACCGCGATCGGGGATGCGATCAGCTTGGCGGTCGAAAAGTTGAGCTCGTTGGACCAGCGGCAATCGGAGAAGGTAAAGAGCAAGGTCGTGATTCTATTAACCGATGGCGAGAACACGGCAGGTGCGATTGATCCACTGCAGGCTGCCGGACTTGCGAAAGCACTGGACATCCGCATCTATACCATTGGCGTCGGCACCAAGGGCCGGGCGCCTTTCCCGATCCGAAGAAACCGCAACGGAAGTATCACCGTTGACTACATGGAGGTCACGATCGACGAGGAGATGTTGAAGGGTATCGCCAACGAAACTGGCGGCAAGTACTTTCGTGCGACCGACACTTCGTCACTGGAGGACATTTATGAATCGATCGATGAATTAGAGAAGACCAAGGTCGAAACACAGCAGTTTATGAACTACCGTGAAATCGCGGTCCAACCAAGTCGACTTGCTGGATATCGCCTGCCGCCACTCTTGTTGCTGGCACTGCTCGCCTTGCTCGCCCGTGTGGCTCTTGCTCGCACCGTCTTTCGGCAAATGGCATTCGCATGAGTGACTTTGAAATCGGCAGCGCGAATTCGGCGCACTGGATCTGGCTGGTCGCAGCGATCGCGATGCTTGCGATTTTCGCTTCCGTTGTGTCAGCACGCGCGTACGCGAAATTTGCGTCGCCAGAGTTGATCGATCGATTTCTTTCCAAGCAGTCGCGTTGGAGGAACCTCGGATCACTGGCTTTGGTCGCCCTGACGATGTCGCTGCTGGTCGCCTGTCTGGTGGACGTGCGTTGGGGGAAAATGCAGCAGGAGGTTCCGCAAAAAGGGATCGAGGTGATTTTCTTGCTGGACGTGTCTCGTAGCATGCTGGCCGAGGACATCACGCCGAATCGATTGAAGCGAGCGAAGCAGATGATCAAAGACACGGTTGATGAAATGGCGGGCGATCGAGTTGGCTTGGCAATCTTCGCAGGCGAGGCTCGGCAACGGATCCCGTTGACCAGCCACTACGAGGATTTCAAACAAACCCTCGACGAAGTTCAGACCGATGACGTGATGCGTGGCGGTTCCAGCCTTGGTGACGCAATCCGGGTTGCCAGTGAAGGCTTTCTGAGCAAGACGAATGAGCACAAGGCAATCGTGTTGCTTACCGACGGCGGTGACGAGGAAAGCAAGCCAGTCGAGGCCGCTCAGACCGCCAAAGCGGAACAGGGCGTGCGAATCTTTACGATCGGATTGGGCGACATGGAAACGGGGGCTCGAATTCCCAGTCGTGATCAACTTCGAGGAAGTGATTTCGTTCAATTTGATGGGCAGCAGGTGTGGAGCAAACTGAACGGCGATGTGCTTTCGAAGGTGGCGACCGAAACCGGCGGCGCCTACATTCCCGCCGGCACCAAGCAAGTGAACATGGCCGACGTGTATCACGGTTATATCGCCAATGTGGAAGAGAAGGAGTTTGCAACCGCGAAGATCGATAGCTTCGAGGCGCGGTTTCAATGGTTCTTGTTCCCCGCCCTTGTTCTGCTGTTGTTGGAAGTGTTTTGGATGACACGGAAATCGCCGGTGTGAACCAGGGTTCCGGTGCCGGGACTTCGGTCGTGACTTTGCTTCGGTCGTGACTTTGCTTTGATTGGGGTCTTGGTTTGCTGGGACGCTGCTTTTGGAGGCGCGGCCTTGGTCGGGCCTGCTTCGATCCGTTTGGTTGGCTCTTTGGTTTGGCCTGCTGATTCTTTGTCAGAAAGATCTTTGTAATCTCAGGTCTTTGTTCCTGATCGTAAAAACAGTTCTCGAATTGTAAGACGCAGATTTGATTGGCGTGCGCTGCGTTGCGCCGCGAGTAGATTCCGCTGGTTGACTGACTTTGTCTCTCACTGCGGAGTAAGGATCATGGCGCGTTTTGGTTTGTTCGGGATGGTTTTCATGTTGAGCGTTTGGGGGGGCGGGTTTGCGGCCGGTGACGAGGCGGAGCTTGCGTCCGTATGCCGCCAGATAGAACGGCACTCAGGGACGCGGTTGGTTTTTCGCCGAGACCAGCTTCCGCCGGGTCGCTACTACAGCATCATGAAACCGCTGAGCCAGACGATGAAATTGGAAGCGGCGACGATTTGTGAAAAGGAGCTTCGCAAGTATCCAGCGGGCTACCTGAAGCAGGCAGGCTTGAAGGTGATTGGGATCTTTGCGGCTTGCGCGTCGAAACGAAATGATGGCTTTCATCACTTCGCCAAAGAACTGGGCGGCTACCGCTACTACGGTGTCTACAACGGGATTGATGCCGTCGCGATGGCCTACTATGACACCGGGCAATTGCCGATGACGCTGCATCACGAGATTTACCATCACGTCGATGCGACCGATCAAGGAGTCACGGAATCTTGGCAGTTGTCAGGCGACGACGCGTATTTCCATGCTGCGGTTTCCGGATTTCGACCTTATGCGGCGCCCAAGATCAAAGCGGTTGATCTGAAGCAACTGCGGCAGCGCTGCCGCGGGTTCACGTTACGTCACTCGGTAAACGAGTACTCATCGAAGAACGCGCAGGAAGACCAAGCGGAGTCAGCTCGATACTTGATGAGTCGCCTGCCGGACTCGCTCGTGCAAATCGTGGATCACCCTGAATTGCCGGGGAGCCAACGGATCCTGCACGTGCTTGGGCAATACAAGGACGCCGTACGCGGCGGGCCGGGACTGGATTGGTTCATCGGCGCGGCTTTGGCAACGACAAACGAACTTTGAGTGCGGGCGCTGCAAGCACTATCGGGGCAGATTGACGTTCGATGCAAACCAGAATCCAATCATCGCGCCGGCCAAAAGGCTCATCGGAATGGCAATCGCCAAGGCGATCGCGATCGGAAGTGCGTGACTAGGTCGAGCCGCGATCTCGGGTTCCCAGCCATCCGGCATCGGCGGCGCAGCGACGGATTCGGAGATCGATCCTACCGCGGAGGCGGAAAGACTGGATCCCTGCAGGGCTCCCGAGCCAGCTTGTTCTGTTGACTCCGGGATCTCGCGGATTTGAGACGGTTCCAAGGGCGGAGGTGGCGGTGTCCAAGATTGCCGATCGATGGGGCGGTCGACCACTTCGGTGGCAGTGCTGGACCAAGGCTCCAAACGCTCGGCGACTTCGGCCGCCGATTGAATCCGTCGGGCTGGGTCTTTCTCCATCATGTCGGCGATCGTGTCGACAAACTCTTCATGCAAGTCGGGCGCATACTTCCGCGGATGCCACGGCGTTACCTCGCAATGTCGACGGCATTTCGATTTTGAATCGCCGCCTGGGAAAGGGACCTTGCCGGTCACCGCATAGTACAGCGTGCAGCCGAGCGAATAGATATCGCTGAGCGGCCCGACGGCTAGCGGGTTGCGGACTTGTTCCGGCGAGAGATAGTCGGCGGTGCCGACAATTTTGCCCGCCCGTGGATCGCTCGCCAGACTCGTGCTCCAAGCAGCTAAGCCAATGTCGGACACTTTCGCATGCCCGTCGGGCGTCACGAGAATGTTGCCGGGTTTGACGTCACGATGCACGATGCCTAAGTCATGGGCGTGCATCAGGCCCAATGCAGCTTGAGAAATGATCAAAGCAGCGTCGCCCATCGACAGAGGGCCGTTGCGACGAACCAATCGCCTCAGGTCGTTGCCGGGAACGTACTCGGTGACCATGAAGTTGACGTTGCCGTCTTTGCCGGCGTCGAAAACACGAACGACGTAAGGACTATCGATACCGGCTTGGATGCGAATTTCGTGCAGGAAGGCTTCTCGCGATTCCGGATTCGATTTTTCACGAGGCAGCACTTTTACCGCACACTCGCGGCCCATGCGTCGGTGGACTGCTTTGAAGACTTGGCCCATCCCGCCTTGGCCAATCCAATCCGTGATCAAATATTCGCCTAGGGTCAGCTTGGTCTTACCGTCTTGAAGCTGCTGAGCCTGGTACTCGGTCAGCAAGCCACTCTTGATCAGTGTTGCGCAGATGACTTGTTCGTTGCTGGTACCAGCCAGTTCGATCGCACGATCATATTTCTTTTCGCTGATCAGCGTGCTGCGGATCGCGGCATCGCGGAACGACAATTTCGTGGAGGATTCATTCTCTGCCATACCACCACGTTAGCACAACTTTCAAATTTTTGGGGCGCCTTTGCCGATCGAACGCGGCTGCCGCTTCCAGCTGCAGTCTCGTTTAGCAATTCGCAGGCATTGGAAACCACAGCCAAGTCAAACGGCTGGGTCATTCGAAAATGGCGATGAGATCGACAACGCCGTGTCCGGGCATGGACAGTTTGACGGAGTCGCCTTCTGTTTTGAGCCAGTTCGAATCGGTCCGCGATTCCTCCTCATTCGCCTGCTTTTCCTTTGGCAGTTCACGGTTCAAGTCCGAGGAAGTCTCGGATAAGAAGGCAGCCTGAACATTGTGTAAGAAACGCAGGCTTGCTTTGCAGGGTTGTGGACGAGTTTGGATCAACCGGACGATCGCTGCCAGCTTGCCATCGTCGCGAACATGCACCTGCAAATCCGAGATCACGATGTCTTTGGGGGCCGTGTGAACGATCCAACCGATCTCAGGCAATTCAGGCTTGGCGGTGACCGGCGATTCGGTCGGCGGC
>JBGCGI010000257.1:0-16459 GCA_045110715.1 Rubripirellula sp. | reverse complement strand
AATGATTCTTGTACGATTGAGGCGGGTGGCTCGCTCGCGAAAACGCTCAAGCGCGTCCGTTTCCGCCACGATCCATCGAAGTTCAGCGTCCGGTCCAATCTGAACTGCGTGGCGAAGCATCGCCAACCGAATTTCTGCTCGCGTTCCCAGTCCACAGACTTCTTCGCCGCTGTGCTCGGCCAAATCCTTTTGAAGAACCGCTTCGAGGTCAGAATCAACGATTCGGCCAGCGGCGTACAGTCGGCGATACTGCTCTTCAGAAAAATATGGCTGACCGTGATAGCGAGTCAGGCCAGCCTCGACTGCGTCATCAAAGGACTGCTCCTCGAACGCATGCAGCGTGTTGTGATGGACGAAAACCTCGATCGGGCCCTGCGCCGGTAGCAGATGAGCAGCATTTTCAATCATGCGGCGCAAAGCGATCGAATCGCTTTCGGCGATCATTTGTGAGGTGTACGGTTCAGCGGCCACGACTTTCAAAGATGTCCTTGTTTGTGCTTGTGAGATGGAGACTGTTGGCTTTCGTGCCAAGCCCGACGTTATTGGTGCGACTGAACGGACGAGTTTCATGAACTGCACAAGCAAGCGACGTGCCAGATCTGTCGCAGTTTGACGAGCCTGAGCGGCAAGTGCATGCAAGCTGCCTTTTCCCCTCTCTTTCGCTGGTCGCACGCAGTTAGCGACCGATCACCTAACACACAACCCAAAGCGGAATCCCAATGCCTCCCGCAACGCCTGCAGGATTTTGCAGACCGCATGCAATTCGCTGCGTGTCGGCGTAGATCGATCGATACGGCCCTGGAGCATTGAACCGATCGACCAATTGAGAACAATGTGTCTGCCCACAATCGAAAGCCGCCTCAGACACAGCGTCCTTGATCGTCAAAGCATCGATCACACGACCACCAGGCAGGGAGTTGTATTGCCGTGCGCTGCATGGGACGATCCTGCTTCGCTGAAGACATCCCGCGTCACTCGCGAGAGACTCTCGCTAGTGAACTGCTTTCCACTCTGTTTGTGAAACGAAATCACACGCCAAGCCGTCACGCCTATGTTTCGAGTTCAATCCACAGCAACGAATCAGAAGTATCGGCTGGCCATCATTGGCCTCTTGCTTCTCAGTACAGCAGCGCTGGCGGTGACGATCTGGGTGATGGTCGACTTTCTCCGGGAGCAGGAAATCGTTGAGGACCTCATTCGGCAGCTCCCGGTCGAAGCAACGTCTTCGGCCGAGGAACTTGCTGGCGAATTGCGATGGCAGTTCAGGCTCACAACACTGGTGGTATTGAATCTCGTTGTCACAGGCTTGGCAGTCGTTCTACTGTGGCGAGCGTATCGGTCGTCACAGGATTCTTTGCGAGACATCAAAGCTCTGGCCGGAGACATCCTCAGCAGCATGGACCAGGCAGTGATCACAACCGACAGTTCGGGAAACGTGACCAGCATCAACAGACGCGGGCTGGAGCTACTATCGCCAGTCGGTGAATGCGTGGGGCGGCCGCTAAGCGAGTTGTCTCGGGAGGTACCGCTCGATGATTTCCGTAAGGACTGGGCTGCCCAAAAGCCCGTCGGTATGACTCGCGACTTCAAAGTTGGCGGCAACCTGGGCGAACGAGTCCTGCGTGCGTTTTGCCAAAATCTAAGCGACATCAATGACAATCAAATTGGCTTTGTATTGCAGCTTAGTGATGTTACCACTCGCATCTTGATCGATGACCGTTTGCGACGGATGGAACGTTATATGGGACTTGGATCGATGGCCGTTGGGCTTCATCACGAAATCAAGAACCCGTTGGCCGCCTTATCGCTGCACGTTCAATTGTTGGAAGAGCAGCTCGACGAACAAGGGATCTCGGATGAAGCACATGGGATGATCGGGATCATCAAGACGGAGGTAACAAGGATCGGCGGAGTCCTGGAAGGTTTCCGAGATTTCGCCTCCATCAGCACTTTGAACTGTGAAAAAGTTGACGTCCAAGGCATTGTCGAACGACAAGTCCAGTTGATCGCCCCGCAAGCGACGCAACAGCGTATCAACGTACAGACCGTGTTCCCTGACGGGGCGATGCCACAGGTCGCGGCAGATCGAATTCGATTGGAACAGGTTTTGCTAAACCTTCTGGTCAATTCAATGGAGGCCATGCCAACCGGCGGGGAACTGAAGATTCGTGCTCTGCCGACCAAAGACTCGGTTCGGCTGGAAGTTACCGATTCGGGACCAGGCATCCCCGATGATCTCAAAGATTCGGTATTCGATCCCTATTTCACAACCAAGAGTGAAGGCACTGGCCTAGGATTGGCACTTTGCGACAAGATCATGCGCCATCACCACGGCTCGCTTGAATTTCGCAGCTCCACGCACGCTACAACTTTTGTGATGACGATCCCGATCTCGTCCGACGCTCTGGAGAAACGTTCCGATGGATGACTCTTTCCACATATTGATTGTCGACGATGAACCGAACATTCGCTCTGGTTTGGCGAAAGGGCTATCCAAGCTGGCTGCCAACATTGAGACAGCAGGAAGTGTCAACGAAGCACTGGACAAATTCGATGCAGGCGATTTCCAGCTCGTCATCGCCGATGTGCGACTCCCCGGTGATCGCGATGGACTGGAGTTGGTTTCGCTCGTAAGAGAACGAAAGCCAGGGACGACAACGATCGTGATCACGGCGCATGGGACGGTCGAAACCGCTGTCGACGCAATGCGGCGAGGCGCGTTTGACTTCATCACCAAACCAGTCGACCTGAATTTGATTCGTGAACAAGTCGGGAAAGCCCTCAACCATCACCGCTTGAGGACCGAGAACGAAGAGCTAAAAGATCGCCTGGCAGGTGCAGGCGAAATATCGGGAATCATTGGCAACTGCGCCGCAATGCAGGATGTCTTCGCACAGATTCGCCAGGTGGCTGACACGGATGCGACCGTACTCATTCAAGGAGAAAGCGGGACCGGGAAAGAGCTGATCGCGAGAGCACTTCATGACCTGAGCCACCGTAGCAACGGAGCATTCATCGCGGTTAACCTTGGCGCGCTCCCCGAGACCCTACTGGAAAGCGAGTTGTTCGGACACGAAAAGGGATCCTTCACCGGCGCGTCAAGACAGAAGCCTGGTTGCTTCGAGCAATCGCGAGGTGGAACACTCTTCCTGGATGAAATCACCGAAATTCCTGCCAAGAGCCAAGTCGATTTGCTTCGCGTTTTGGAGACAGGAGATTTCACTCGGGTCGGAGGCGAGGAATTGATGGCTTCGGACGCCCGAATCGTTTCGGCAACCAACAAGGATGTCGTTGCTCTGATCGAAGAGGGGGCGTTTCGAGACGACCTGTACTATCGTTTGAACATCGTGCCAATTCAACTTCCGTCGCTGCGACAACGACGGGAAGACATTCCAATGCTCGTTGAACATTTCCTGAACCACTTCTGCCTGCGACACAAACGTGGCGAAAAAAACGTGTCAGATCAGGCGATGCAGGTGCTAACCGCTGCAAGTTGGCCGGGGAATGTTCGCCAGCTTCGCAACGTGATGGAACGGTTGGTGGTGACCGTCAGCGGTCAGACGATCGAACCAGAAAGTCTCCCCGCGGAGTTAACGCCAGCAGTTCAAGCCGCTTCGAACAGCGTGCGAACGTTGGCCGAAGCGTCTGAAGCGGCAGAAAAAGACGCGATTCAAGCCGCACTCGCCGCGGCCGATTTTCATCGTGAGCAGACGGCGAAAGCACTTGCGATCAGCGTGAGAACCTTACACTACAAAATGAGCCGCTACGGACTGCACTGAACAACGCAGGGCAACTCAGTCTTTTTTACTGCAGCCTTTTGCATCGACCTGCAATTTCTTGCTCAGTCGGCTGATATCGAATCAGCATTCTCCCGCGAGTAGGCGTTCTTTATCGCTCGACCGTGCTTTGGCACAAGGCTTGCTTGATAGGGCGGCGGTGGCAACTCCTTCTGATTCGCATCGAAACGCTGTCTAGCTAACACCATGGTCCTACCTAATGACGCAAATGTCAGCGACGTGAGGAACCTGCCTTCTGCAACGGCATGTGACATGAAGCTGACAAAACTCTTTTCGATCGAATGTATCGAATCGATTACTGACTGCGATGGAATGCCAGCAGTGATCCGGCAATTGATTGGCGGACTCGTGAAAGCCAATCGGATCGATCCGCAGAGTGCACCACCCCTGATTGACGAACTGGACAGTCGTGAACGCTTGGTAACTTCTGCTTTGGGAAAAGGGTTCGCGTTTCCACACCTTCGAACTCGGATGGTGGACCAGTTCACCGGGGCGATCGGCGTTGCCGCCAATGGGCTGCACTTGGACTCACTGGATGGGTTGCCAACCAAACTGATCTTATTGGTTCTGTCACCTTGGGATCAACGAGAAGTTCATTTGGGGATACTCAGTCGGCTTGTCCACATGGTTGACGACAAAGTGGTCACGCTGCGAATGCACCATGAATTTTGCGACCAAGACATTTGGAATTACCTGCACGACATCGACGCATTGAGAGAGTCGAACAAATGAGCAGCCTGAATCGCGACATTTTGGAAGGCAATTCCACAGAAATCAAATGTGCTGGAAGCCTGCGAATCGCGAATCGACCAAACGGCTGGAACTCGCAGGCCGTCCGAGCACACCTGCGATCTTCTTTGCGTCACTCGCGGCTAGACGCCAGACAAACCGACGCATCATCCGTCGGCCCGTTTCTCCACAACATTTCCCTGCGCGACTGGATATCGGCACGCTAGGTGCGATGGCGTGGCTCGAATGGCGTACGGGACGCTTGCCATAAAAATCGATGCAATGGCACCGCCGTTGCGTCACATTAACAGCCTATCAACGCAATCCTATTCGAGACACCAGGAAGGAAACTGAGATGAATCGCAACGACAACTCCGCTAACGGTTACACGATCGCAATCGCAATCGGATGCCTTGTGGCACTGTTCGTTTCGCCCGTTCATGGGGAAGAACGGGTTCAGCCGAAGACAACCGCCAACCCCGGTGACATCAATTTGCAAGTCAGTCGGGTGTATACGTTTGCTGACAAAACAGGGTTTGGGCACCAGCATGCCATCGAGGGCAGGCTTGCCTCTGGAAACCTAGAACTCGGAGCGTCTTTGGATGCTGGTCAACTTATCTTCGACATGAAGTCGTTTGACGCCGACACTGCCAAGGCAAGACAATACTTGGGACTCGAAGGCACGACGGGCGATTCGACGCGGTCGCAAGTCACCGCCAACATGCGCGGCAACGATGTGCTCGATGTAGGCCGCTACCCGACTGCGATCTTCAACGTGGTATCGGCGTTGCCAACAGGACAGGCCAGCCAACGTGGTCTTCCTCGCTACGAACTCGTAGGCTCGTTCACGCTTCATGGTGTCAAGAAACCGATCCGTGTGATCGTGGACGTCGAGCAAGCTCGTGGCTGGTTGCATGTTCGTGGGAACTTTGCGGTCAAGCAAACGGCGTTTGGCATCACGCCTTACTCGAAAGCGTTTGGTACGATCGGGGTCGCTGACGAGTTGCGGATTCACGGTGACTTATGGGTCGCGCCTAGCACGCAAGTATCGATGTCCGAGATTCCTGAGCACAAATAGTCAGAAACGGGCCCGCCCCGAAGCCTCGATTGGAGACCCAGATGATTGCGGTTGAGAACATCAAGAAGTCGACGATACGAAGTCACTATCAGCTTGGGACGGTCTTCTATCGTCTGCTGTGGGGTCCTCATATTCACCACGGATTGTGGGAGGGCGATGAGTCGGCCTACCAAGCACAGTGTCAATTGACCGATACGCTTGCTGACATGGCAGAGATCGACGCCGAAAGTCGCATCGTGGATATCGGCTGCGGGATGGGCGGTTCGGCAATCCGACTAGCGACCCAACGTGGATGCGATGTGACAGGCGTCACGCTCAGCCCAATTCAAAGGCATTGGGCCGCGATCAGCTCACGTTTCAAACGTGCAAGCGGCAAGACTCGTTTCCTGGCCGAAGACGCAGAAAAGGTTCAGTTCCAGGACAAGGCGTTTGATGTCGTGTGGAGCGTCGAATGCACCGAACACCTGTTCGACAAACCTGCGTTCTTTCAAAAAGCAGCCGACTGGCTGCAGCCTGGGGGACGAGTCGCAGTCTGCGTCTGGTTCGAGGGTGCAGACAGCTCGCAGCCAGGCAACCGTGAACAGGTCGAAGAAGTATGTCGCCGGTTTGTGTGCCCATCACTTGGAACACGCGAAGACTATTGCGGTTGGATGACCGATGCCGGATTAAGGATCGTCCACAACGTCGACTGGACCGAACGGGCGGCAAAGACATGGGAAATCTGCAAACGGCGAGTCTCGCGAACCGGCGTCAAGCACCTCGCTCGCTTCTTGGACCAGGACCAAGTCGCATTCTTAGACGGATTCGACACGTTGCTAAATGCTTATCGAAGTGGTGCGATGCAGTATGGCGCGATCGTTGCCGAAAAACCCTACAACGAAACTCTCTAATTGGGACCAATCGCATGGATGCTGCACGTTCCTCGGATACGAGCCCCAGACTTCATCTGTCACTCTCACGGCAAGCAATGCTGAGAACGGGTGGGATCCTGTTTGGCTTTGCGAACCAGATTCTGTTTCTGTTCACCGTTTGGTTCCTGTTTTGGTTCCTTCGCGATGGTGCCATTTCATCGCGGCACGGCCATTGGATCTTGATCGATGTTGGGCTCGCCGTACTGTTCGCAGTTTCGCACAGCGTGATGTTGTACCCACCGAGTCGGCGGAAGCTCCAAAAGTGGATTCCCTACGCGTTTTACGACAGTGTCTTTTGCGTCGTGACTTGCCTCTCGCTGCTCTTGCTGTTCTTCGCATGGCGGACAAGTGAAACCGTGCTGTGGCAGGCAACCGGATGGAGCGAATCACTCATCCGGATGTGCTTCTACGGTTGCTGGGGAGCGTTGTTCTATTCGCTTTGGTTGACAGGTTTGGGATACCAAAATGGTTGGACGCCGTTCTACCATTGGCTTCGACGCGAGGCACCGCCGCGACGTGACTTCAAGCCTCGCGGCGCTTATCGCCTGATTCGTCATCCGGTCTACCTGAGCTTCTTGGGCTTGGTCTGGTTCACTCCACGCATGTCGTTGGACCACGCGGCACTGACCTTCATTTGGACGGCCTACATTTTCTACGGTTCGTTTTTGAAGGATCGACGCTTGGAACACTTCATCGGGAAGCCATACCGCGAGTACGCGAGCAAGGTACCCGGCTATCCACTGATGCCGTACGGTCCACTGGCGCGCCGGACTCGCGAATCCCCGAAAGAATCCTCGCAGCACGCCAAGCCGGGTCTTGCTGACCAAGCCGTCTCGACGAATACCATTCAACGCAAGGCATCGTGACAGAATCCATGCAAGCCGAACTGCCCGAGACTCAACGGCATCGAAACCGCAATCGGTTCTTGCTGTTGTTGGTCTACGCCTTGCTCATCAGCCCATGGGTCGTCGCTGGGGCGGTACGTGCGTTAGAAGGCAACGCCAACTCACCGCTGGACTGGGTGGATCAAGGGTTCGCGCCGCGGCAAGAATACGATCGATTCAGCGCGCGATTCGGAACCGCTGACGTCGTGGTGATCAGCTGGCCCGAATGCCATGTCGATGATCCACGACTTGACACGTTTGTGCGTTGCCTGCGAGAAGCGAAGGGATTTCAAGGAGACGATGGCTGGCTCTTTCATCAGGTAACGTCGGGACGTCAAACGCTGCAAGCCATGACGGATCCGCCCCTGTCTTTGCCCCGCGAGGAGGCCATCGATCGATTGCAGGGGTCGTTGGTCGGACCTGATCGGAAAACAACCAGCGTCGTGGTCAGCTTTACCGAGGCCGGTTTGCAACAGCGTGGACGTCTTGTAGGTCTGATTCGCGCAGCAGCACGCCAACATTGCGACGCTGGCTACGAGAGCCAGCATCTGGCCGGCCCAATCATGGACGGCTATTCAGTGGACCAAGCCAGTCAAACGACGATGCATCGTTTTGCGCCGCTAGCGTCGATCATCGCGTTTTGCCTCTGCGTACTTTGTCTGGATTCCCTGATTGCCGCCTGCCTGGTTTTCGGTGTCTCGCTGGCCTGCCAAGGAATTGCTTTGGCGGTCTTGCACTACAGCGGTGGTTCGATGACCGCGCTGTTGATTGTGCTGCCGCCGTTGATCCAACTGCTGGCGATTGCCAGTGGCATTCACTTCGTGAACTACTACTTTGATGCCGCAACGACATCCGCCGCGATGGACGCCGCAACCCGAGCGTTTCAAATTGCCTGGCTCCCTTGTGTCCTGTCCGCCGTGACGACGGCAATCGGACTCGGTTCACTGATGGTCAGCGGGCTCGTCGCGGTTCGAGAATTCGGATTCTACGCGTCGATCGGAATCGTTGCGACGACCGCCGTCCTGCTCTCGTTTTTGCCCGGCGCGGTTTCCTGGTTGTCGCCTGCTGTCCCCAAGTCGCGTTCCAGATCCAACCAATCGAAGGTATGGCTGGCGTTGACGACTTGGCTACGACGTCATAGCGAATGGGTTTCCGTGTCAGCTTGCGTTTTGATGGTTGGACTTGGTGTCGGCGTTTCGCAGCTAGAGGCCTCCGTGAGAATTGAAACGCTGTTTGGAAAGAACAGCCGTTTGCTTGACGACTATGCGTGGATCGAACAACACGTTGGCTCAACCGTCCCGATCGAGGTCGTTGCCGAGTTTCCAACAGATCCGAGCCTGACTGCCATCAAAAAGCTGACCACGCTCAACGAAATTGAATCGGTCCTGCGAAAAGTCTCGCAGGTCGATTCGGTGTTCTCGCCCTTGAGCTTCATGCCCGTCTTCCCGCCCAACGATGAAGCAGTCGCCTCGCGAGTGATGCAGCAAAGCAGTCCAATCGCTCAAGACTTCAATTACTTGAACGTTTCCAGAGACGGTGTCGAAAGCTGGCGGACGACGGCCTACATCAGTGCCTTGGGCGACAATGACTATGTCAGCATCCTAAGGCAACTGAACCAAGATCTTGCGCGAAAAGCGCATCCAGGTAGCAGTGCATTGGACGTGACGGTCGAGACTTCTGGATTGATGCCGTTGGTGCATGAGATCCAGCAGCAACTACTGAGTGATCTATTTTCCAGCTTCGTGGTCGCTTTCGCGCTAATTGCCGCCATCATGTCGATCGTACAAGCGGACATCTATACTGGCATCCTGTCGATGATCCCGAATGTTTTCCCGGCGTTGACCCTATTTGGCTTCCTTGGCTGGACTGGACAGCCGCTGGATATCGGTTCGATCATGACAGCGAGTGTCGCGATGGGCATCGCGGTGGATGACACGCTACACTTCCTGACGTTCTTCGATCGGGAACTCAGAACGGGTAAATCGCGGCCCGAGGCAGTGATGAATTCGTATGTGCATTGCGGTCGCGCGATGATTCAAACCACGCTGATCTGCGGCGGCGGATTTGCCATTTTCGCGCTCAGCGAATTCGTCCCCACTGCCCGGTTCGCATGGATGATGATCGTGCTGCTTGGTGCCGCGCTGGTAGGCGACCTGCTCGTGCTTCCGGCGCTCTTGCTCGGACCAGCGGGGAAACGATTTGAGCAGCGACAACCCAAGCCGAGCGTCGCCGAAGATGATCAACGCGACTGGCAACACAGAGACGATCTCGCGCAAACGATTCGAATTCATCAGTCGTCTACCATCAAACGCAGCACGAACGCAGGCTTGAGGCAAAAGAGCTGATCGCAAGCGGTCGCCGCAACCATCGAATGGATCAAGTGAGCCGATGGCCGTGAGGCGATGGGAAAACCAAGATCATCCTCGGCGCCCAAACGCTTACGCGATCACCGATCACAGGGAATTGTCGATTGCCTGCGTGCTTCAACCAGGACTAGTTGACACTCACGAGTTCGACGATGAAGTGAAGGTTCGAGTGAGCAGGAATCGATCCTGGGGAACCGCGTTCGCCGTAGCCGAGCTTTGAAGGCACACGCAGTTCGATCATGCCGCCCTCACCTACGAGTTGCATTCCTTCGGTCCAACCTGCGATGACATTTCGCAAAGGAAAGGTTGTCGGTTCGCCTCGCTCATAGGAGCTGTCGAAAACTTTTCCACTGCTGAGCCAACCGCGATAGTTGACAGCTACCGTGCTGGCGGCCGTCGGCTTCCTGCCATCCGATTTTCGTAGAATTCGATACTTCAGTCCTGAATCGGTCACTGAGAATTCGGTTGCGGCATCCGCATCCATTGGCCCCGTTCCGACTTGCAACTCAGGCTTGTCGACAAACGTGATTGGTTGCCATCCTGCGTTATCGGATGCGGCGATTGGCAGCTCTGAAGAACTGTCAGTGCTGAGTTTCACGGTGGAGCGACATCCTGGAACCATGAATGCGAGGCAAAACAGACACCACAGCAACCAACTCTTCATTGCAGTTCCAACGTTCTTGTGTTGCATAACGCATCCATCCTATACGTCTATCGGAAGCTAAACCTGCCTCCCTTCTTGGCTGGCGAGGTTAGCGAATACAGGCATTTCTCGAAAGCCCATCCTTCACCAAGCTTTACTCTCCCAGCAACCCTCACTTGACGTTCGTCAGTTCCATGTACTTCTCCGCAAACAGTTGCCCGTGCCGTGTTTGGGTGGCCGTGTCAAAGTGGACGGAGTCGCCGATGTCGGCAGCGAAGTTGCGGGAGTCGACGCAAGCTGCGTGATCGACTTGGTTGGGCAGGTCCAGCAAGACGGCATTGATCTCGCGGCGTGCTTGCACCGAACCCTCACGGAGTTCGCCGATCGTGCAGGCAATGAAAGGGAGATCAGGAGACTCGAGATCCTTGCGGAGGTCAGCGATCATCTGTTTCAATTTCGCTGAGTAACTTGCGATGCGGTCCGGAGTGCCCGAATCCGCTTCGCCTTGCAGCCAGAGTGCTCCGGCGATTCGCGTTTTCCCTTTCGGTCCTTGCTGCAGTGCAAGTTGGGCACGACGAATCGTTTCGTCGTACAAACGCTGGCCTTGTTGCCATTTGCCGATCCCTGTGCCGCCAACGGCGCAGGGAATCAAAGCGATCCTGGTTGTTGCCTGCTTGTCCGACAAGGACGTCGCGAAGGCAAGCCCCGGGCCGACGCCCGCGTTATCGGCACCTTCGAAGCTGTCGGGATCGCCAATCAGGTGCAGTGGGTGGCGTGCGCAGAACCATTGATCCGTCCTCTTGTGTAACATCACAATCCGTGGATTCTTCAATGGCACAGCAGGCATGACACCGCGACCTTTCATGTTCGACTGCCCGAGCAGCAAGAAAACATCCAAGTGGTTGGTGTTTCCGGGAAACGTGCCAATGTCCACGGGAACCAGCGGCGTTCTGTTCAGATCGGAAGGTGGGCCTTTCAGGCGTTTGGATTTCGCCGTTAGCGCTGGTGAATAAACCGCGGCTTCGGTGGTAAAAGGGGACGCGGGGAGGTCATGCGAATTCACGAGGTTGCCGACCGGATTATTGCCCCAGGCGTAGCGTGCAGCGGTCGGATTCCTGACTCCCGGTGCGGTGAGTGTGATTCCGTTGGGACGCTTGACGGCGGTCGCGGTGTGCCAGTCGCCTTCGACAGATTGGATTTCAAAGCCAACGATCGGTTCGCCGAGCGACGCAAGATCCTTTGCCTGATCAAATCGCAATGAAATGCCCTTCTGACCAACGCGAGACCCGATCAATCGAGGTCCCGACCAAGCAATGTCGCTCCCATAGACTTCTGCGCGAGCCCACAGCGCCAGGCGATGTGCGAACGCCTGCTTGTTCTTTGGATGCAGAAGGAGTGGTTCTTCGCCAAGATCGAAAGTGACGGCCATCCCTGTGTTTGGCAACGCTGTGGCACGGCGCATGGATTCTCGGATGCGCGCCCAAGCGACCTGATTGGCACGTGAGGGTGGCAGCTGTATCCAGGCAAACGGAAAGTCACCTTGGCCCCAACGGCTACGCCAGTCGTTGATGAGCAGCGGCAGTTGCAACTCGTACAGAGCCGATGCCTCTTCTGTGAAGGCGTTCGATTCACCTTGGTACCAGATGGCTCCGCGAATCGCGTAGGGAACAATTGGCGCAATCATTCCGTTGTAGAGTGTGCTCGGATGGTGGTGATGCAATCGTGGGTTGATCGGGCGGCGAGGAGCTTTGGGAGAATCCGTACCGGTCCGAACCGCTTCCTTTCGCACGGACTTCCAGGCAGCGAAATCAAGCTCGTACTTTGCCTTCTCACTCGCTTCAATCTCCGCCGTGTAAGCGGCGTCTTGTTCCTCCCACGATTGCAGAAGTGGTTGAAGCTCCGGTTTGCTCAAGTGGGCTTCTTTGCTGGTCCATGCCTCGATCGTCGAACCGCCCCAGGCGGCAACGATGATACCGACAGGAATCTCAAGCTCACGTTGCAATTCGCGTCCGAAGAAGAACGCAGTCGCCGAAAATCGACCTGCCGTTTCAGCAGAAGCAGCGATCCATTGGCCGCTGCAATCGCCGAGCGGTTCCGAGGAAGAAGCGCGGTCGAGCGTGAAGACGCGGAGTAGCGGGCATTCGGAATCGGATAGTTCTTTTTGCACATCGTGAGCAAGTTCGACTCGCATCGCCATGTTCGATTGACCAGAGGCCAACCAAACTTCACCGACCAGCAGTCCATCGATCGTGAGCTCGTCGCTAGCGCCCCTGACCTGAAGCGAACGTGGATTGCTGGAAGTGGAAAGCGGATCGAAGTTGACCCGCCACTTTCCGGTCCCCTTTTCAGCTGTACAAACCTTACTTTGACCAGCAAATTCAACCGTGATGCGCTCGCCGGGATCGGCGGTGCCCCAAATCGGAAGCGAAACGTCACGCTGCAAGACAGCATTGTTGGAAAACAATGATCCCAGTTGCACATCCGCTTGTGCCGAAGTGAATCCCGTTATCAAGCATAGCGCAGCGGTGCGGGCGAACATGCCCAGTCGTCTATTTAGCCACATAATCAGCTCCCGACCAACTGCGGAGCACGGAGCGTTGCCACGCTTCGAGGGCCGCCTGCATCTCGGCAACTCGATCGGCATGCTGCTTGCTCAGGTCATTGGTTTCCATCGGATCGTCGACAAGGTGATACAGTTCCAACGCGATTTTGCCCCCTTCCTCGATACGATGAAGTTTCCATGGCCAAGAATTCCAAGCGGCATGACCGTGCAGGTCGTTTTGATCAAGCGCAGAAAACTCATTGACGTTCTTGAACAAACGTTCGGGAAAAGGATTCGGTTTGCCGTCGCGTTTGGCCTCCAGCAACGCCTTGATGATTCGGTCACTCCAGGTGGATTGACCATTCTGAAAGCCGTGCCAGAATCCCATCGGGGGACGGGAGCTCGCCGTGCCTTGAATGATGTCGTCTAGGTCAACGCCGTCCAAGATTGGCTGCTGCGAAACGTGAGCGCCCGCGATCGACAAGAGCGTGGGGTAAAGATCCGCAGTGAAGGTGGGGGTATCGACATGCCTGGATTTGTATTTCGCGGGCCAACGTAAGACTGCCGGAACTCGAAGCCCACCTTCGTAGATACTCCCCTTCTTATTGCGTCCACCCGAAGACTCAACGACAAGCCCACCGTTGTCACTGCAATACAAGAAGAATGTGTTGTCTTCGATCTCCAGTTCACGCAAGCATTCTGTTAGCCGGCCCATTTGCTGATCCAGCAAGGTGATCTCGCGAAAGTAGCCGGGCTTCTTCGTTTCCTGGTCGTCGTAGAGTGAGGCTGAACCGGCAAGGCCTGTGGGGATCTCTTGCTGTGGGTCATGTGGCGACGGAAACCAGGTGACGGTGAACATCGGCTTGTCACCGCTGTTGTGTTTCTGCAAGAACTCGATCGTCGCATCCATGCTGATCACTGACCCCGCACCTTTGATCTGTTCATACTCTCCGTTGCGACTGAGGTAAGGATCGTTGTCAAAAAAGTTCAGCCCAGAAAGCCACTCGTCAAACCCTGCGCCGCCTGGATTCGTGGGACTGTCAGGCTGCACAGAACCGATATGCCATTTGCCAAAGTGACCAGTGACGTAGCCTGCGTTCTTCAATGCCTCGGCGATTGTCTTTTCCTGTGGCCGCATGTAGTGACCATGATTCGGCACGTTCGTTCGGAACGGATGACGCCCGGTCATGAAGCTCGCCCGAGTCGGTGAACACACCGGAGCGCTCGCATAAAACCGATCGAAGACAACGCCATCGTCTGCCATCGCGTCAAGATTCGGCGTTTGCACGAAAGGATGCCCGGTGAAGCCCGTGTCTCCGTAGCCATGGTCGTCCGCCATCACGAGGACAATGTGTGGACGCTCGGCGGCGGAAGCCCAGCAAGCCAGGCTGATGAGACAGACGAAAGTGGCGCAGGTTCGATTCAACTTCCATTCTCCGGTTTCAAGTAGACGGATCGCAGTCCAGAAATGTACCAGATGCGATTTCCTGTCGTTGGACTTGGTCATGAGGCCGGTGAGCATCAGTGTCGTGTGCATTGCAAATGATCTTTGACCCTTTGGGCACCGAGCTCACGCAAAATCAGATATAACTCGATTCTCAAACAGGGAATCGTCTGCACCGACGCTTGGAAATTTGGAATCAGATGAACAACACAACGACACAACGACCGACGTTTGTCACGCATCTTGAGTGCGGATTGGAGGGCGACCGCTACCCAGCAGATGAATTGCACGGATTGTCCAAAGCGGGAAAACCCTTGCTGGTGAAGTACGACATGGCCTCGCTTGGAAAGGCGCTCAGCAAGCAAGATTTACTCGCCCGGCCTGCGGACCTCTGGAGGTACCGTGAGTTTCTACCCGTTCGTAACGAAGCGAACATTGTCAGTCTTGGTGAGTCATTGACGCCGCTGATTCCCGTGCCTCGACTGAGTCGTGGTCAGGGAGAGGTGTTTGTCAAAGACGAGGGAAGGTTGCCGACGGGATCTTTCAAGGCACGTGGGATTTGCTTGGCGATATCGATGGCGAAAGAACTGGGCGTCTCAAAAGTTGCGATGCCCACCAATGGGAATGCGGGCGCAGCGTTGGCGGCGTATGCAACGCGAGCTGGTATTGAATCGTATGTTTTTTGTCCGGCAGACACACCGGAGATCAACGTCCGAGAAATTGCGATGCAAGGAGCCAAGGTCTGGCGCGTCAACGGGTTGATCAATGACTGTGGTCACATCGTTGGTGAAGGCGAACAGCAGATGGGTTGGTTCAATCTGTCGACGCTCAAAGAGCCCTATCGGATTGAAGGAAAGAAAACGATGGGGCTGGAGGTCGCAGAGCAATTCAACTGGAAGTTGCCCGACGTGATACTCTATCCGACCGGTGGCGGCACCGGATTGATCGGCATGTGGAAGGCCTTTCAAGAGCTGAAAGAGATTGGCTGGATTGATGGTCCGCTGCCGCGCATGGTTTCGGTCCAAGCAAAAGGATGTGCTCCGATCGTCCGCGCCTATGACGATGGCAAAGAATTCGCAACGCCGTGGGAAGATGCTCACACGGTCGCCGCTGGCATTCGAGTTCCGGGTGCAATCGGCGACTTCCTGATCCTCCGCGCCGTCCGGGACAGCAATGGTTTTGCTACCGCTGTCAGCGACGAATCGATTTTGGCCTCGCAGGATCGAGCGGCACAACAAGAAGGAGTGCTGTTGTGTCCCGAGGGTGCAGCGACTCTGGCCGCTTACGAACAAGAACTTGCGAGTGGTCGAATCGACGCGAGTGAGTCGGTCGTTTTGTTCAACTGCGCGACTGGGCTCAAGTATCCCATGCCGCCTGTGACCCGAGAATTGAATTGCAAAGAGCCCGTCGATTTCGAAAAGCTATGAAAACTGACAAGTCGCGAAACGCCTGGATACGATTGATCGCTGTAGTTGCTGCCGCAGTGCTCTTCGGCTTGCAGGTCAGAGAGGCTTCCGCGCAGACAACAGGCCCCGAGCACGGAACGCTCGTGATCGTTGGCGGGGGCGATCGAGGCTTCTTGGTTTTTCAACAGTTCGTTGAGATCGCCGGCGGCCGAAACGCGAAGTTGGTTGTCATCCCAACAGCTTCCTCCAGCGACCCCGAGTACGACTTCAACAAGAACAAGGCCGCGAAATTTGCGAGAGAGCAACTGAAGATGCCTCACGTCACCATTCTACATACGCATGATCGCGACGAAGCAAACCAATTAGAATTTGTAAAACCGATACGTGAGGCGGATGCCGTTTGGTTCTCCGGGGGCCGGCAGTGGCGAATCGCGGACGCCTATTTGGGAACGCTCACCGAGCGTGAGTTGCAATCGGTCTTGGATCGTGACGGTGTGATTGGTGGCAGTTCCGCCGGCGCGTCGATTCAAGGCTCGTTTCTCGTCCGCGGAGACACCAGTGGTAGCGATGTTCTGATTGGTGACCATCAGCAGGGTTTGGGATATCTGAAAAATTGTGCCATCGATCAGCATGTCATCCCTCGGAAACGGCAAATGGGA
>JBGCGI010000256.1:0-9362 GCA_045110715.1 Rubripirellula sp. | reverse complement strand
CGGGTTGCTGATGTAGGGACGACCGATCGCGATCATGTCGGCTTGGCCGCTATCGACCGCGGTTTCTGCGGTGGCTTTGTCGTAACCACAGTTTCCGATGAGCGGACCCGAAAAAACTTCGCGGAATTCAGCCAACGTCATCGGCTCGCCGAGTTCGTGAAAGCCGAATGCGAGCCCATCCATGACGTGAAGATAAGCAAGGTCATGTTGATCAAGCTGTTTCGCTGCGTAGGTGAACTGCTCGCGATAATCCGGACTGCCCATGTCGTTGAAAACGCCATTGGGTGAAAAGCGAACGCCGACGCGATTGGAATCCCAAACCGTCTTCACAGCCGATACCACTTCATCGAGCAACCGATAGCGGTTTTCGACGCTGCCACCGTAAGCGTCTTCGCGCAGATTGGTTTTGCTCTGCATGAAGGTGTCCAACAGGTACCCGTTGGCACTGTGAATCTCAATGCCATCGAACCCCGCGTCCTTGGTACGCTGAGCAGCCAGTCGGTAGTCCTCCACCACGGCGGGCAACTCATGGGTTTCCAAAGCTCGTGGCGTTTCGTGATCTTCTTTCCCCTTGGGCGTGTGGATGTACTCCGCGTTGATCTTGATCGCCGAAGGAGCGACATGTTGTTCACCATCGTGAAAGCTCGGATGAGAAGCACGACCGCAGTGCCAGAGCTGCAAGAACACCTTGCTGCCCGCTTCGTGAATCGCATCGGTCACGAGCTTCCAGCCGTCGACCATCGCATCGCTGTAGATGCCGGGCGATTCGTTCCAGCCGTTGGCCTGCGGCGAGACGGTCGTCGCTTCGCTGATGACCAAGCCCGCACCGGATCGCTGAGCGTAGTAGTTCGCCATCATTTCATTGGGCACCCGCGCCGTTCCGGCCCGCGCTCGCGTCATGGGAGCCAGTGCGACTCGATTGGCCAACTTCATTCCGTGAAGTTCAAACGGTTGATACAGTTTCGAGGTTTCGCTCATCGCAATCAGATTTTCGATAGGGTGTGTTTCAAGGGGAAAGACGCGTCACTCACGCGAGCGGAGTCGCCCGCAGATCGGCGTCGCGAAGCATCACGAACCGCCAGTGCTGGATTTTGAAGTTGGTCGGAGCAGGAAGAGTCGTTTCGAGCAGTTCCTTTTCCTCACTCGCCGTCATTGTATGCCTAGCGTCGAAGTGTTTGATGGCTCGGCGGTTGAAGATCGCGTCTTTAAACTGCATGTCGGATGTCTCGAACTCGAGTGGTGGTCTGCGTGATCTAGGAAATGATTTTGTACAAAAGCCCTCCGCCCAGGACGACGCCAGGAACATGAACCCCTTTTGGCGGGCGGGCCAGTGGTACTTTCCCAGAGACGCCCGCGTTGCGTAAGCCCTTGCTCGGCCAGCGGCAAAGCACGAAAAAAGGCTGTCGCCAGGCATGTAATCCAACGTCTGCTTGTTCGCTGGCCCGACGGTCGAAGTAAACCGATCGGCATATTCAAGTTGAGCAAACCGCACCATGCTCAAACCGGCTCTTGGCCACTCGTGTGAAGGTGTGGCGTTCTCGCGGGTAAACATCGGAGCCGTTCTTCGAGAACTTTCGTCTTGATCACGCAGTGTCGCTTTTTTCGTTTTTGCAGATCGAAACGCTCTCATCTCATGTCATCTACAATGAATGAGACAGCTCCAACGAACCTCTCGACCGCGACATCATGAATCGAACCATCCGACTCCCCGCCTTCCCGTTCGTTTTGATCTTTGCGTTGACGCCGTCGCTGATGCATGCAGACGTGACACTTCCCAAGATCTTCTCCAGCAACATGGTGCTGCAACGTGAACTGGCAGTCCCAATTTGGGGAACCGCTAACGCGGGCGAAACCGTTACCGTGAAGTTCGCAGGCCAGTCAAAACAGGCAACTGCAGACTCCAGTGGCAAGTGGATGATTCGCCTAGATCCGCTCGCCACGTCAAGCAAGGAGCAGACGTTGCTTGTCGAAGCAAACAATCGACTGGAACTTGCTGGTGTACTGGTTGGCGAAGTTTGGTTGTGCAGCGGGCAGTCGAACATGGCTGATTCGTTCAACTCCAGTAAGAACCGCCACATTGAACCCGAGTATTTCCGAAAAGGCTTGACCCGCATGCGAGTCTCCACCCGCCTGGGCTGGACAGGAATCGACGAAAAGACCCAACGGACCATCTCTCGCGTTGGATTCTACTTTGGCGTAAAGCTGTACCGAGAACTCGATGTCCCCGTCGGTTTGATTCTGCGTTACAACTCCGGGACGCCGATTCAGGCTTGGATTCCCAAAGACGATTCAGAGGTGATCCGAAAACGGCTTGGCATCCCCAAAGGCTGGAATGACGTCCAGGAAAACCGCAACCCTGGCGTTCAGTACGCCGACAAGATTGAACCGATCGTGCCGGTCTGTTTTCGAGGTGTGATCTGGTATCAGGGTGAACGAAATGCCAAAGCACAGACGGGCTTTGAGTATCGACAACTTCTTCCCTTCATGATCGAAAATTGGCGACAACGATTTGCTCGTCGCAGCGGGTTGCCAGAACGAAAGTTTCCTTTCTACTACGTTCAAGTTCCCACACAGGACGCGACGGGAGAATGGCCTTGGCTACGAGACTCGATGCGACGAGCGCTCTCGACCACGGAAAACACGGGGATGGCGGTCTTCTACGACCACGGTCCGAGTCTGCACCCACATGACAAACAGTATGCGGGACAGCGTCTGGCTCTTTGGGCACTGGCGAAAGACTACGACCGATCGGAGCAGCCCTATTCGGGGCCATCGTTGAAGAGCGTTGAATTTCGCGGCAACACGGCGCAACTTTCCTTCGAGCATGTCTTAGATGGACTCAGCAATCCAACCGGTGAAAACTCAAACCTCGACTTCTTTGAAATTGCCGGCGACAACGGCAAGTACGTTCCGGCGCAGGCAAAGATCGTTGGCGACCAAGTTCATGTAACCAGTCCGCGGATCGATACGCCAAAATACGTGCGGTACCTCTTTCGCAAGCCAAGCCCTGATCCCGCCATCAGCCTTGTCAACTCAGCGGGCCTGCCTGCATCAAGCTTCATAACGGATGAGTTCAAGCCGCCACGAGAACCAATCACGCAGCGAGCGCCAACAAGAGAATTCACCGCAGCCGAATTGGCTACGCGGAAAGCGAACCGACTCGCAAAGCGTGCGGAGCTGAAGACGCCTTCCGGCAAACCATCGCCATTCGAAGCGATGAAACCAGAGGATGCTGGAGATCTGACCGCAACTGACGGCCTCGCGCCGGAAGTCACCGATTTGTCGTCCGAAGACATTTCGTTCGCCCAAGAACAGCATCTACCGGATCTCGAGCGACCCTTTCTTGACATGCTGCCTGAGGACATGGCGGACGGAATCGAAGTCGGCGAACTTGGAAGCGATAGTGGCAACAAAACGATGATCCTGGCTCTGGCTCGAGAGATAGCCGCGGGTCAGCACGGTGAAGTCGACAGCCTGTTGATTCACCATGATGGCCGACTGATATTCGAGTCGTACTACCGACGCGGACGAGCCAACTACCCGCACTACCAAATGTCGATCACCAAGTCCTACACGGCAATGGCTTTGGGACGAGCGATTCAATTGGGGTATCTAAAAATGTCTGACTTGGATCGACCCGTGCTCGATTTCCTAAAGAACATCGATCGAAGTAAGCTCGCCGAGGGTTGTGATACGATCACGTTGAAAGACGCACTCAACATGCACTCGGGTATTCGTGTCGACAAAGAGACCGTCGCGAAACTGCGCAGGTCAGCGGGCACTCTAAAAGGGCAAGGCCAGATTCAGGCGTACCTTAGGAACACCGTGCCAATCACGAGAGAGTCCAAGCAGTACAAGTACCAGTCATCAGACCCTTCAATCGTGATGCAAGTGATCGAAACCATCGTGCCGGGAACGGCTCGGGAATTCATCAACAGAGAACTGCTAAAGCCAATGGGCATTTCCAAATTTGGATGGCAGGATGACGTCAGCGGATTGCCGAAATCGGCCGCAGGCAGCAGCATGCGATCGCGCGACATGATCAAGTGGGGGATGCTGGTTCAGAGCGACGGAAAGTGGGATGGCGAACAATTGATACCGGCCGACTTTGTCCAACAAGCGACATCAAAAATCCACACGAATCCGCAAAACACGTCATACGGTTTCTTCTGGTGGCGCAACACCGTCGACGTTGATGGGAAGACGTACGACATGAAATCAGGTCGCGGGGCCGGTGGTCAGTTCATCATGATGATTGACGAACTGAATTTGATCATCGCCATCACATCTCACAACAAAGGCATGGGCAAAATGCTCAAGACGGCACCGGAACGAATCATCCCAGCCATTGAATCGAAAGATTGATAAATCTGGGATACCGTACTCAGCGAAACCCGACGCGTGCAGCGTGGTCTCTCCAAAACCGACACCGAGAACTTCCAGGGTATCCGAGACTCCAAGCCCCACCTCAACAAGGAGAACGGACGAAAGCAGCTTCGTTGTTCCGACCGATCCGCGATGGCGAAGATCATGGGAGAGAGCTCCAGAAAAGTCGGCTTCGGTGCCATCGGAACGATCGCACCTCGACATCGTTCTGACGACACAGCAAGAAGGGAAATTCGTTGGGAACCCCTCAGAAACCTAGTATTTCGGGTTTTCAGCAGCATGGCACGGCAGGTGCTTCTAGTGAAACCGTACCCTCTCCAAGTCTTCAATCGAAAGTGAAAAAGAATGAATACGATCAAATACGGGATACTCGCGGTTGCTGCCATGTTCATGATGGCGCCTGAGGCCGAGGCCCAAAACTACACTCAACGCGGTACTCGCAACGGAGCAATCGCTGGGGCCATCATCGGTGGGCTCGTCGGTGGTGGACGTGATCGACCAATCGCTGGCGCCGCCATCGGCGGTTTAATCGGTGGTGCCACGGGCCGGGCAATCGGAAATGCGAAAGACAATCGCTATTACGGCGGAGGCTACGGTCACAGCTTCAACAACGTGGCTCCGGTTCGCGTCCACCCAGGGCATCACTATGGGCACGGCGTCAATGGATTCCAGCAATTCTATGGTCGCCAATCCGTCGCCCGTCCAGTCTATGGCGGATTCCACGGTGGCGGCTTTCAGACCGGAGGATTCTACAGTGGCGGCTACAGGGGATATGCCCCCTCCGGTCGCGCTGGCTGCGGCTGGTAAACCACCAAAGACATCGCAAGATCAGCAAAGGGAAGTCTAACGACTTCCCTTTTTTGCATGTAGTAGAAAGATCGAATGGTTCGTGGGACTTGGGGAGTGATTTCCATGAGCGATGGCGGTTAGATCTTCGCTTCAAGGTGTTGCAGTCGATCGCGAATTTGAGTCTTGGTTCGGTTGATCTGTTGCTGGCCTGAGTGCGGAAAGAACGGTAGGTCATCGACGGAAACTCCCATCCTTGCCAAAGTCAGTCGCCACGCTTGCACGTCATTAAAGCCAGACGTGATCGGTGACGGACGCAGCAAAACCAGATTGCTGATCTTTGCGGCATCCTGTTTTGCGGCTGGCCCGAGTGACGCGTAAGCGTCTCGAATCCCTTCAACCATCGCGCGTCGTTGGCTCCAGGTCTCTTTGGTCGAAACGTGATCGAGCGCGTCGCTCAGAATGGGCATCGCACGCACAGCATCGAGGTCAGCAAGCCTTGAAAGAAACAGCCCGGCCTGTTCGTAGAGTTCGGGCCTCGTCCAAATGGCGAGGTGAGCTGGATCGGGTTTAGCGAACGTGCCCGGAGGCATCAAAGATAAGTCTTTCGCCAACAGCGATCGTTCTTTTTCGGTCGCATCATCGAACGCAATCCGTCGTGCGTAGGCGGTGCTGAGTTCGATCGGCGTTTTGCCCTTGAAAAAGACGCTCTCGATTGGACCGGCAATGTCTTTCACGCGCGGGTCACCGACGACGCGGGCGATCAGTTGATGATCGTTCTGGGTCGCGTCGAAGAAAAAGAGTGACAGCCAGCGTCTCGCTAATTCCAGCCTCGCTGGACTCGCGTGGGGATCGTCGATCGCACGTTGGACTTCTCGGCGCAATCGTGCGCGGGTGTCATCAAGCTCGGCGAGAAGCGGCACCTCGATGGCGTCCAACAATGTCGCTTCCAAATCAACTGACTGTTCCGACGACTTCCAATCACTTCCTCCGATTCCAAACGCTGCACCCGAGATTGTTCCGACACCCGATTGAACATCAAAGCCGAAGTAGAAGAGCCTGCCAGGAACAAAGTGTCGAACTTCACTCCGGCGAAACTGAACGCCATTGCCGGTGCGGGCAATCTCGACTCGTTCGACTCGCGGACTTTCTTTACTGTGGGTTGAAACCAAACGCACGATCCAATCCGCTTCGTCGACGGGTGTTGCCTTCACCTCGACAATTCGCTCTACACCGGCAAGACGTAGCGCCCAATCGGCTTCGAGCGATTTCTCAACCTTCAGTAATTCATTGCCTTTCACTTGTCGCATGAGCCCTGGATGTTTGCGAATCAATTGACCAGGGTTCGACGGGAACACTCCTGGTTCCGCATTGGCACCCGTGCGGACCAAGGCGAACGCCGCGACGGAAGGATCTTGTTTGCGGCCAGTCAGGCCAGTGCGTTCGATGGTGACACTTTCCACGCCCGGTAAATCTAAAAGCATCGTGCATAGATAGTCACATTCGGGAGGCCGGCAGAGCTCGCCGTTCTCGACGTACACGTTTCCACGCAAGAGGAGTGGTTCACCAGGAAGAACGTCGGGTGAGACTTCCGCGTGGAACTCCGATATCGCTGACGAGCGAAACGGTTGCATGACCAACCAACCAAGTCCGAAAGCAAGAAAGATCGCGATCGGAAACGCGGCCCAACCGATCTTGGTTGGTAACGTTCGCTGAATACCGAGCGTGGTCGCAAGATAGACAAACGCGGTGGGAGCCGAGAGAAGCACCAATCCAGGAACAATGAGTGCCAAAAAGCCCAACACGACCAGCATCGGGCAACAGAGCGAAACAGCGGCCGTGACGCCTGTGACGATGAGAACAATGTTGCAGAATTTACGCATACTGGATTCGATACCGTGACGTTAAACGCACACCTGCTGCGGCAACGACCGCAGGTCGGTGAAGTTTAGGTCACGATCTGAACCCGCTAAAACGCCGCGTCGCCGACGGTGCCGCACGGCGAGTCACTCAACGCTCAATTGACGTGACGGGCCGCGATCTCAGAAGTGGATTGGGAGAGATCGAGAGTCCGTGTGGCGATTTTTTCCTGGCAAGGCTGTCACACCTGCGACTTCCAGACAATAAAGGGTAGACGCCTAGAGTCATTCCCAGGTCCACGCCGCATTGATGTCCGATCGCTCACGAAAACTGTTTGAAGCCCTGGTTCGCCAAAACGAGGTTCATTTGCTGGCGTGCCTGAGGACGATGGTGCGCGATCCGGGGCTGGTTGATGATCTATTTCAGGAAACGTTGCTGACAGCCTGGCAGCGGTTTGATCAGTACGATCAGTCTTTGCCGCTGGGGCCGTGGCTGCGAGGCATCGCGATCAATTTGGCCAGAAACGCTGCACGCAAGCGGAAACGTGAAATTCTGATCTTTGGCGAGTCCGTGCATGCAGCGGTCGAAGTAGCGATGCAGTCGATTGAAAATTCGGACGAGCATGGATGGGATGAAAAATCGGCCGCGCTGTCGGACTGCCTCACCCAGTTGCCCGCGCGTTCGCGTGAGCTCATTCGTCAGCGTTATGAAGACAGCTTGAATGCCGCGGCCATTGCCAAGGTGACTCGTTCCTCTTCTTCAGCAATTCGCAAGCAACTTCAGCGCATTCGTGAAACTCTGGCTGACTGCGTCGCGAAAAAGACAGCGGGGGCAGCACGATGAGTGACGCGCGTCGCGCCCCGTCAGCCAACGTGCCGTCCATCGAGGATTGGTTCGATGGCGAATTGAACGAAGATGGCAATGCGGCGCTCCCGCCTCAGGAAAGCCACCCAGCTGAGTCTTCGGATCCCGCAAAGCAATTGCTGATTCATAGTCTACTCCTCGGGCAATTTCAGTCGCCAACGTCGCGAGAGGATCGTATCCAGGCGACCTTGGATGCGTTCGATCAACAGCACGAACCGGCCCCTTCGTCCCCTACTTCGACGAGGCGAACGTTGGAAACGCGCAACCAGTGGCTGTTGTTCGCCACCACCGCGGCGACCGTCATGCTTGGTCTTGGCGTCTGGGGATTGTTCGGGCCGCAGAGCGCTCAGGCCGCGTTGAGTCGAGTCCTGGAGGCGACGCGACTGCCCGTCACGCGGGTCTATGACGCAAAGATATGTCGCCGAGCTCTCGGACGCGAAGTCCAGCGAGATGCCGTCCTTTACAGCCGGTCAATCAATCTCTTTGCGGCCGAGTTTCCAGAAAGCAAGGGCCGTCGGAAAGCGTGGATCGGGTACGACGGTGACCAGCGTTGGCTCGCGACAGAAAATTTCCAGTGGAGATCCACCGATAGTGGTGACCAGTGGAGCGATGCGCTATTCGACAGGATGACATCGAAAAACATGCACTACAACGCGATGTTGACCGAACTGCCCGATTCGTTCGAGCTTCGGTTGATGCCACGTGAGACGATATCGATTGGCGAAACGTCGTTTGAGTGTCAACCAATCGAAGCCACGCCGCGTGATCCGGCGCGGGGTTATCCAGATGTCATCCGCATTTGGCCACATCCACAATCTGGTGTGATCCTGCAAATGCACGTGATCGTCAACGATGGGAGACCGCTGAGTGTTCGACGCATCGAGTTGCAGTTGCTTCGTGAACAGGAAGCACCTGAAGAGTTCTTCACGCTCGAATTTCATCAACCCCAATAGAATTTCAACATGAAACGATTCTCACAACCTGGCCGGAAATCAACCGTCGCATCGGCGGGTCTAGTGTTTGCACTCTTGATCTCGCAAGAATCGGCGTGTGGCCAGTCTTCGTATGACCCTATGCAAGCGGTAGCCAGGGTCGAGGTGAAAGACGATCAGTTCACTTACGACGGCCGCAATGTTCCGCTGCGATTATATGTGCCGGACTCAAGCGGACCATCGCCGGTGCTGCTACTCAGCCACGGACTTGGTGGAACGCGTGAGGCATGCACGTTTCTGGGCAAGCACTGGGCGAACCGTGGGTATGCTGTGGTGGCGATGCAACATGCCGGTAGCGACTTTGATGTGATCCGAAATGCGCCACGACTGAAACGTTTTCAAGTATTGAAGGAAGCCGCCAGCGCGGCCAATGCGAAGGCACGCAACGAGGATGTCAAAGCGACGATCGATTTTCTGGAGCAGCAGAATCTGTCGGGCGGCAAGTACGCCGAGCGATTCGATTTGACGAAAATC
>JBGCGI010000255.1:0-3002 GCA_045110715.1 Rubripirellula sp. | reverse complement strand
AACGAATCGCCCATCGTCGCTGATGTCCGGAGAGTCACTGCGGCCGGCGGTCGCTTCGGATCCGTCGTTGGCCACACTCACACGCTCGATCGTGCTTGTCGTTCGAGCAAAGCCAAATACATCTGTTGAATCATTCGTATCGCCCGCAACCAAATTGTTTGCGTCCGAATGGAATGTGACGAATCGACCATCACCGCTAATCTCGGGCTGGAAACTGCCCCGGAAGAAGGCCGGTCCGGTGGCTTGGCCTCCCGCGCTCGTCGTACTCACGCGCTGAACGGTATTCGTGTCACGATCGAGAACAAAAACGTCGTGCGCATCATTGGTATCGCCGGGCACCAAGTTATCGGCCCACGAATCGAACGCGACAAACCTGCCATCGTCGCTGATCGAGACGCGATGCACGGCAAGGTCGCTTTGCTGACGTTCGAAGTTTCCGCCGCCATCGTTCGCTTCCGATCCATCGCCGGCGACCGTTGCCCGTTCGATGGTGTCGGTCTGCAGATCGTAAACGAAGACATCGGTTTGAAAGTTCGTGTCGTTGGGAACCAAATTGTCGGCGTTGGACAGGAACGCGACGAACCGTCCGTTGCCGCTGACGACCGGACGACTGCCTTCAACAGGGAAATTGAATCCGTAGTCAGCTTGTTCGCCCGTGTTGGAAACGCTGACTCGTTTGATCGTACGAGTCTCGCGATCGAAAACGAATGTGTCTTGGCCACCGCCAACAATACCGGAACTGCCGTTGGTATCGTTGGGAACCAAGTCTCCAGCTAGCGAGTCGAAAGCGACAAAGCGCCCATCATCGCTGATGGATGGCTTGGCGCCGAAAAAGGCAAATAGGTCTGTCGAATCAGATGGCGCGCCGTCATTGGCGACGCTCACGCTATCGATCGTATTGAGAACTCGATCGAGGACAAAGACACCGCCGGAGTTGCCCGGCACCAGCGAGTCGATTCTTGACTCGAAAACGAGGAACCGCCCGTCAGCACTCACGTCACCAAGATCGCCACCCGATGGTGTGATCGCCGATAGAGCTCCCTTGCCACCTTCGTTGTCTGAGAACGTTGAACTACTCACCGTCAAATTCGACCCGGCGATGTGATCCAATCCTCCGTTGCTGTTGTTGCTGATCGTGCTTTGAGTGATCGATCCATCAGACGCTCCGCACAGGAATATTCCGCCACCACGAGCTGCCTCGTTACTGTCGATCCAGCTGCGTTGGATATCCAAGAAACCGCCCCAGGCAGCGATGCCACCGCCATTGGTCAGCCCCGTCGCAGTGTTGCCTTGCACCGTACTGTCAATCAAAGTCAAATCGCCAGCAGACAGGATCCCACCGCCGGCCTGATCTTCGGGAGACAATCCACCGCTGACGGTCACACGCTCTAGCTGCAATCTACCGCCCGGGTGTACTTTGAAGACTCGATCGAGCGACTGTCCATCAATCACAGTGAAATCGTTCTGGTTTCCAATGATCGTGATATCTCCCGTGATATCAAAATCGCCAGTTGTCTCGTTGGACCAGCCCGTGATGTTTTCGGGGACGCCGCAAAACAGCGATGGATCAGGGAACGCGGACATGGCATCGGCTGCATGCGGGATACCGATGTTGTAGTTGCCCGAATCCAGAATGATTGTGCGCGCTCCACCCGCCGCATTGGCTAGCGCAATGGCATCACGCAAAGATCCATCACCACTCACATCCGCTGCGGTGTCCACATAGAGCACCGATGGCTCTTCCACCCGTACGTTGAAACTGCCCACGTCTCGCTGCTGGACCACTTGATTGTCCGTCGCCCTCACGTTGCCCGCTTGAGTGCTGATTCGGTACTCGCCGAAGTCCAGGATGTCCCAGCTGCCACCGGGAGCTTGGACAACGTAAGTCGCGCGAGCGGCATCCCCATCCACATCGACCGAATTTGGCTTCAGCGTGACTGCCAAGGTTTCGGCTGGCCCCCATTGTCGATTCACAACGATGTCGTCATTACCGAGAGAGTTCGTGTCGATACCTCCTCGTTGGAAGTACTCAACAGTAAACTCCGTTTCCGTCCCGCCCGCGAGGGTGATGTCTTGCTTACTGACGAGAGTAGCGGACGGCGCAAACACGCTGGCGGAAAGAGCGTTTGCCGCATTCAGTCTGCCACCGGTTAGCACTTTGCCCGTCAAACTTGTGATCGGATCCGTGGTGGAGACGATCGCCTCACGAACTTCTTCTACCGTTGCTCCGGGAAGCGCTGACCAAATCAATGCCGCCGTGCCCGAAACGTGCGGCGTCGCCATGCTGGTGCCGTTGCGAGTCCCGTAGGCACCATTCAACTCAGTGCTTCGAACTTGCGATCCTGGTGCGACCAAATCGACCGACTCATCGCCAAAGTTGGAGAACGCGGCAAGAGATCCGTCCAACTTCCCGGCTGCCACTGCGATCACGTTCGGCGAATCGTAGCTAGCCGGAAAGAATGGCGTACGATCGTTGTCCACGCCTTGGCCCAGGAAGTTACCGTTGCCCGATGCGGCCACAAACAAAATGTCTTCCTCGGCGCTCTCTTGGATCGAGGTTTCCAAGGCAGGCTCGAATCCGCCCGGTTGCCCCCAACTATTGTTCAACACGCGAACGTTGGCACCAGCGGTCACCCGTCCATCATCCGCAAACGTCAGCTGTTGCCGCATCTTCGTGGCGTAGTTGACTGCAGCAATGGCAGCACCTGTATCACCTTGGTTGTTGTCGTCCAAGATGCGCAGCGCCATCAACGAAGTCTGCCAATTGACGCCGGTCACACCCGTACCATTGCCGCCGATTGCTCCGATCGTTCCTGACACATGTGTTCCGTGCCCTTGGCCGTCGTTCGGATTGTTTCGACTTCCATCGCCACGGAAATTCACGCCAAAGAAGTCATCGACCTCGTTGTTGCCATCGGTATCACGTCCGTCAGCCCACAGAGGGTCGTTCAGGATGTCGAGTCCATCGATGTATCCATTGCCGTTGAGATCATTGACGAACT
>JBGCGI010000254.1:0-13944 GCA_045110715.1 Rubripirellula sp. | reverse complement strand
GTTTCGCGTGCTCACCCTCTAGCAGCATTCGCTTCGCTTTCGTTTTCAAATCGAGCACGACGAGCATGGGCTGATCGGACCACCAATCATGATAAAACGCAACTTGTTGGCCATCGGGCGACCATTGCACTCCCCATCCCTTCACGTCAAGGACTCGCTGGTTGCTTCCATCAGCGTTCATGCACATCACTCCTACGCCGATGCGGTTGAAAGCGATCTGTTTGCCGTCGGGCGAGAACTTGGGCATGTACCCGTTGCCAAACACTTGCAAGTCGGTTCCATCCGACTTCATCGAAACGATTTTGTTGACCGACGCTGATCCACCGATCGAGTTTGCAACGAGGCGCGAGTGATCTGGAGAAAAGTTGGGAGTACCGAAGGCGTCGAAGCGGGCACTTTGTGTTGTCACCTGCCGCTGCACAGTTGCGAACAATGGCCACTGCGATCGCAAGTGACGACGCCGCTTGGCCGAACAGCTTGGTACGATGCGGAGAGAATTGCTCAGGTCTTGATCGACCTAGGAGCGGACCTGCAGGCGACGTGTTTTAGCTGGAGCAACACGCCGCTGGGCTGGGCATGCTACTGGGGGAATCCAAAAGTCGCCAAGGTCTTGATCGAAGCTGGTTGTGATACGAATGGCTACGCCGAGCGCGCCCAGAACAATCGATGGTCTAGAAAGCCGCCTTCGGACTTCGACGCGATCACAGCGATGGTGAAACGGTACGAAACGCGAAAGCAGGTGACCGACAAACCATGATTGTCGGTTGAGAGAAGGAAAACTGGGTTTTTCAAGGTTTGGCCAGCAGATTTGGGAGTCGCTGTAAAAATCCTGATCGCTGTTAGAATGGGTGCAACGCTTGTCGTTCCCTCCCCCCATCTCGCCCCTTCTTTTCTATTCGCAAATGACCCGTTCTTTCAATCTGTTGGCTGTCGGTGCAGTCAGCCTGGTGCCATTGCTCTTGCTGATGCCCGTTCATGCTGAAGAATACAGCCACGGCCCCGACTCGATGCCCAGTGGCTCGGTGCCCCATGGCAAGGTGACTCAGCACGAGTGGTTCGAGAGCAAGGTCTTTCCAGAAACCAAGCGACGCTACTCCGTTTATGTTCCGGCCCAATACGACGGCAGCAAACCAGCGGCGTTGATGGTTTTCCAAGACGGCCACGCCTTCGATGGAGTTGACGGTGACTTTCGTGTGCCGGTCGTGTTCGACAATTTGATTGCCAAAGGAGACATGCCGATCACGATTGCAGTCATGATCGATCCTGGGCATAAGGGCGAGTTGGGAGAGAAGCGGGGATGGAAACCAAGGCCGTCCAATCGCAGCTTCGAATACGATTCGGTGAGTGGCGACTACGCTGACTTTTTGATCTCAGAAATCTTGGCACATGTCAGACAAGATTACTCGATCACAGACAACCCAGAGCTTCGCGCGATTTGCGGCAACAGTTCCGGTGGGATCTGCGCCTTCTCGGTAGCCTGGCATCAACCCGATGAGTTTCGGAAAGTGCTCAGCCACATTGGGAGCTTTGTAAACATCCGCGGCGGGCACGCTTATCCTGCCCTGATTCGCAAGACCTACCACAAACCGATCCGCGTATTCTTGCAGGACGGAGAAAACGATCTGGACAATGAGCACGGGAATTGGCCGTTGGCGAACCAGCAAATGGAAAAGGCGCTGACCTTCAAAGGCTATGACGTCAAATTTGTGTACGGGACGGAGGCTCACAACGGAAAGCATGGCGGGGCGATCTTTCCTGATTCGCTAAGATGGTTGTGGCGCGGCTGGCAAGATCAACAGCCCTAGAAATTTCCTGCCGGCGAATTTCACTCGTCTAAGTTTTTAATCACATTCTCACGCAAAGCAACGGGCGGAAGTCCGTCTCCATTCATGCCCGACGATTCGTTTGAACACTCGATCGACGTCTCTTTTGAGGTACCGTTCATACACCGCTTGAGGGTAACCGATGACGTCGCGGGAGCCGACTTTGATCAGTTACTTGGCGTGATCGAAGGAGGAGATGCGGGGCGGGCGAAAGTTCTATTGGTTGCCGAGTCGGCCATCGGTGAATCGGTCACGAAGATGACTGATCAGTTGAGCAAGACGGATTCGATTCAGTTGGTTGCTCCGCCTCTGATCGTCGATGGCGGCGAAGAGATCAAGAACTCGACCGACACCGTGAAGTCGATCTTGAGCCAGATCAATGCAGAAAATCTTGATCGGCGCAGCTACATCATTGCGATTGGCGGTGGCGCGATGCTGGATGCCGTGGGATATGCCGCCGCGGTTGCCCATCGGGGGATTCGATTGGTTCGCCTGCCCACCACGACGCTAGCGCAAGCCGACTCGGGCGTCGGCGTGAAGAATGCGATCAACTACTTCGGCAAGAAGAACTGGGTTGGTACGTTCGCCGTTCCGTGGGCGGTGATCAATGACACGGCCTTGCTTCGTTCTCTACCTGATCGCGATTTCCACAACGGTTTTAGTGAGGCCGTGAAGGTGTCGCTGCTAAAGGATCGCGACGAGTTCCGGTGGCTCTGCGAGCACGCCGAGCAAATACGGATGCGGGAATCCAAAAAAAAAAAAAAGGCGATTCATCGATCGTGTTTATTGCATTTGAAACACATCACCGAAGGTGGTGATCCCTTTGAAATGTTGGAAGCGCGTCCGTTGGACTTTGGGCACTGGTCCGCGCATCGTTTGGAGCCACTGACCAACTATTCGGTTCGGCACGGCGAGGCAGTGGCCATCGGGGTCGCGATCGACTGTATCTATTCGACGATGATGTTCGGATTTCCTGAATCGGACATGCAGAAAGTTTGCCAGTGTCTGACGGATCTGGGCATGAAGTTGTGGCACGAGAGCCTGCATCCGATCGACCGTTTGATGCAGGGGCTCGAAGAGTTTCGCCAGCACCTCGGTGGCAGGTTGACGATCACGATGCTGCGGGGCGTTGGTGATCCGATCAACGTCCATGAAATCGATGCCAGCGTCATGCGGCAAGCGATTGAGCGACTGGAGACTTTGGCACGCTGAAGTCAGTGGAGGGAGCAAGGCGATATCTTTACACGCCGCCCCTCGAACCTACTCGTCGGCGACGTTGACGAAGACTTTCAAGGCGTCTTTCTCTTCGACCAGCAGTCGCATCATTTCGGCGTAGTTGTCCATGCCTTCGACGGGGTTGGTGAGGATCTTTTCCAAGACGCCAGGGAACATCATTTCGCCAACTGCCAAGTCTTTGATTCCCATCTCAAAGTGGTTGCGGTTGGCGTTGACGCTACCGAGTAGCAGTTTGTTACCCAGTACCCATTGGAGGTTGATGTTGTCCGAGGGCACCTCGATGGTTTTGTCGCCACCGGTGATTCCCGTCCATACAACCACGCCGTTGTGGCCAAGGTGTTGCATGGATTCGAACGCCAACTGACTGCTGCCGGTGGCGTCGACAATCAAGTCTGGTTTGCCAGTTTGTTTGGCGAGTTCGCTGAGCGATTGCTCCGACGTGCTGACATAGGTGGCTTCCAAGCCGTTGACAATCTCCGCCTTCAAGTTCGGTGCTTTGCCCCGCGCCAACGTGAAGACTTCCAAGCCACGCAGTTTTAGTACCAGCGTGGTCAGCAAGCCGATCTGGCCAGCGCCCAGTACGTAGGCAACCTTCGGGCTCCAGACCTTCATTCGCTGTTGCGCTTCGTAAGCTTGGAAGACGGCCTTGGCCGCGCAGCTCATGGGCTCCATCAGAACGTGCAAGTGCTTGAGTCCTTGCGGTACTCGAACGATGTACTCTTCGGTATCAACGAACGACTCCGTCATGAAGCCATGTCGCAAGTTGATTCCTCGCTCGTAGTATTCCTCTTCGCTGGTCATGTCGTTGGTGCCGATCAGGTCATAGATCGAACCACCTGGTCGGCGGACTGTCGCGGTGACGTAGTCACCAGGCTTGACGCGTTTTACGTTCTCGCCAACTTCCTCGACGATGCCGAAGCACTCATGTCCGATCACCAAGTAGTCATCGGACCCAGGGGCATTCCCATACAACGCATCGTTGATTTCCCGATCGGTGGCGTCGACGCCGACTTTCAGAACACGAACTTTGACTCCCAGGCCTCCCTCGACTTGATCCAGCGAAGGTTCTGGGATGTCGCGGAGATGGACGCTATTGGGTGTGCCGGGGGTGACCGCAACTGCCTTCATGGGACTCAAAATCTCAAAAAATGGAAATCACCGACCCTGGCTCGCTTGTCGCTGGCGACACTTTGGTGCCGATCCGAAGCGAAACAAAGTCAAAAAAGTAATTGATTGGCCGATGTTATCAGGCCGAATCGGGATGCGTGAGTGGGGGCCTGGACGTGATTAGGATCCCCCCGGCCAGTAGGGGGGAATTGTTTTTCGCATCTCCAGTTGTCAAAAATGGAAATGTCCCTATAAATACAGGTGCGAGCCTTCTCCGATTCTCCAAATCGAGTCCATGAATTCTTCTTCCAGCATGTCTGATCTCCGCCCCGTCGATCGCGAGCTATTGTCCGCGATGCGAGCTGGTGAGTTCGTCGGGATTGGTGAATTGACGGAAGCTTTGGGCGTGACGGCCACGGCGGTTCGTCAGCGAGTCGAGCGGCTCTTGGAGATGGGGCTGATTGAGCGTGAGAAGGTGGTTGCCGGTCGTGGTCGGCCGACCTTTCAGTATCGATTGACGGTGGAAGGGCATCGACGCGGGGGAGCCAATCCGGCGGACCTAGCTGATGCGATGTGGCGAGAGATCCTGGCGATTCCTGACGAAGTGATGCGCAATAGCGTTTTGTCTTCCGTCGCAGCTCGTTTAGGTCAGCAGTACGCAGCGCAAGTGCGATTGCTTAGCGGCTCGGAGTTGACGCCTCACGAAGATACTTTTGAGGCAAGGATGCAGAAGTTGTCTGAAATGATGTCGGCTCGTCATATTCAGACAGAAGTGTCAAACTTGGGCGAGTTGCCCGTGCTGGACATTGTCGCTTGCCCCTACCCTTCACTGACCGACACGTCGGATGATCGTGCGATGTGTCGATTAGAAGAGCAGATGATTTCCGAAGCGCTCGGTCAACAGGTTCATCTGAGTAGTTGCCGATTGGATGGCGACTCCTGTTGTCAGTTCGCCGCAGTGGAATCAGCGGTCAGTGAAACGACAACCTAGACGCATGGAAACGGTTCGCTCTTTTGGTGCGACCGGAGACGATCAAGACATACAAGTAACTTACTTTTCAGCAAACTTACCGAACCTAGAAATAGATTGACGATGACACACGTTCTGAAAATTGAAGACCTGCACGTTTCTGTTGGCGAGAAGCCAATTCTTCGCGGCGTCAACTTGACCATCAATCATGGCGAGACGCATGCTTTGATGGGGCCCAATGGTAGCGGCAAGAGCACGCTTGGCTTAGCGATCATGGGACACCCTGGGTACACCGTCACCAGCGGAAGCATCACGCTTGACGGCAAAGATGTTCTGGAGATGGAAGTCAACGAACGTGCACGAGAAGGAATCTTCTTGGCGTTCCAGCGTCCGGTCGCCGTTCCTGGCGTGAAGATGGCTGACTTCTTGCGTCATGCGGCGACCAACGTTCGTCGACCGGATCGTAAAGAGGGCGAAGAGCTGATTCCAATGCGAGAGTTTCGCAAGGAATTGAAAGACAAAATGGCTCACTTGCGGATGGATGTCGAGTTCGCTCGCCGCTACGTCAACGATGGATTCTCGGGTGGTGAGATGAAGCGTGCAGAAATTCTGCAGTTGGCAATGTTGCAACCCAAGTTTGCCATCCTTGATGAAACAGACAGCGGATTGGATGCAGATGCTGTTCGCTTGGCGAGCGAGTCGATCGCGGACATCGGGCACCAGAAGATGGGCCTGCTGATCATTACTCACCACGACAAATTGCTCGAACACAATCCACCAGAATTCACGCACGTGATGTTGGGTGGTCGACTGGTCGAAACGGGCGGCAAAGAGTTGTCGGTTGAGTTGCACGAGCAGGGTTACGATCGCATCCGAAAAGCCTACCCAGAAGCGGAAGCTTTGAACCAAGAGATGTTGGAAGAAACGACAGCGGTTTAAAAACGAACATGCTTAGCGGGGAGTGGGCCGTTTGGTCGGCATCCCTGGTAACCCTCTTGCTTGCGAGAGGTGATCAAGACGAACAAAAAATCTACCCACACGGGATAAAATAATGGCAACCGACGTTTCCGAATCGGCCGAAATCGGCGAGATCAATAAGTACAACTTCAAGACCGAAACCACTGGCGTGTTCAAAGCCAAGAAGGGTCTTAATGAGGATGTTGTCAACCAGATTTCCGACATCAAGAACGAACCCGACTGGATGCGGAAGTTTCGCTTAGAGTCGCTGAAGATGTTCAACGATCGGCCGATGCCCAATTGGGGTGGCGACATCGACTTGGATTTCCAGGACATCTTTTACTACCTGAAACCGACTTCGGGTCAGGAAAAGTCATGGGACGACGTGCCTCAAGAGATCAAAGACACGTTCGACAAGCTTGGCATTCCCGAGGCTGAGAAGAAGTTCTTGTCCGGAGTCAAGGCTCAGTTCGAGAGCGAGGTTGTTTATGGGTCTTTGGAGGAAGACTTGGCCAAGCAGGGTGTGATTTTCACCGATACAGATACTGCGGTTCGCGAGCATCCCGATTTGCTGCGTGAGTATTTCGCCAAAGTGATTCCTCCGAACGATAACAAGTTTGCCGCTTTGAACAGCGCGGTTTGGTCCGGTGGATCCTTCATCTACATTCCCAAGGGCGTTCACATCGAATTCCCACTGCAGGCATACTTCCGCATCAATGCGGAGAGCATGGGCCAGTTTGAGCGGACGTTGATCATCGTCGACGAAGGCGCAAGCGTGCACTACGTCGAGGGTTGCCCCGCCCCGATGTACAGCACCGAGAGTCTGCACAGCGCCGTGGTGGAACTCGTCGTCCAGCGAAACGCACGTTGTCGCTACACGACGATTCAGAACTGGGCCAACAATATCTACAACTTGGTCACCAAGCGTGCTTATGCGTACGGTGATGCCACGATGGAATGGGTCGATGGCAATTTGGGCAGCAAGTTGACGATGAAGTACCCAGCAGTCCACATGATGGAACCCGGTGCACGAGGTGAAATCCTCTCCATTGCGTTCTCGAGTGCAGGTCAGCATCAAGATGCAGGTGCTAAGTTGGTGCACGCGGCTCCGAATACGACGGGCCAGATCATCAGCAAGAGTATCAGCAAGAACGGTGGGCGTAGCAGCTATCGCGGCTTGGTCCGTGTGGAGCCCGGTGCTCACAACAGCAAGAACAATGTTGTTTGTGACGCATTGATTTTGGACGCAGAAAGTCGCAGCGACACGTACCCATACATCGAAGTCGCCGAGCAAGACGTTCAGATCGGACACGAGGCGAGCGTCTCGCGGATTGGCGAAGAGCAAATGTTTTACCTGCTCAGTCGCGGTCTCTCCGAGCAAGAGGCTAGCACGATGATCGTGAACGGTTTCATCGAGCCCTTGGTCAAAGAACTGCCGATGGAGTACGCGATCGAAATGAATCGTCTGATCCAATTGCAGATGGAAGGCAGCGTTGGCTAACGCGGTCGTTGTTTCCCCTTTCATTGAATCCAATCATCATCCAACACATGGCAACGGAATGATTTCCGTTTTACGAAGAATATGACCCAGACTGCGACAACTAGTTTCGACACAGCCGGATTCGAGGCGTTCCTCGACTCGCGCAACGAACCCGACTGGCTGACTCAAATGCGGCGTGAAGCATGGCAACATGCTGAAGCGATGCAGTGGCCTGAGCGGCGTCACGAAGAATGGATCCGAACTGACATTCGGACATTTCAGATCAAAAAGTACGGCGCGCCGATGGCGTCGACTCCCGAATCGGATTTGGCAAGCGTTCACCAGCTTCGCGAAGGAGTGGATACCGCAGGCTTGATTGAAACCTACGACAGTTCGGTCGTGTCCGAATCCTTGGATGAATCTTTGGCGGCCCAAGGTGTCGTGTTTGGAAGTTTGGATCGGCTGAGCGAAACGCACGGTGACTTGATCCGCAAGTTTCTGTTCACCAACTTCGATGCTGACTACGACAAGTTTGCGGCCTTGCATGCAGCTTTCTGGTCTGGCGGGCAGTTCCTGTATGTCCCGCGGGGTGTCGTGATCGACCGTCCGTTGCACATCGGTTCGGTGTTGTCGGACGGCGGAAGCGATACAACCCACACGCTGATCGTGTTGGACGAAGGTGCGGAAGCCACGGTGCTGCATGAGTCCAACAGCGTTTCGCCTGAGGCGGGTGGATTGCACATGGGGGCGATCGAGCTGGTTCAAAAGGCCGGCTCCCATCTTCGCTATGTGACGCTACAGGAATACGGGCACAAGACTTACAACTTCGCACATCAGAAAGCGGAAGTCGGTCGCGATTCGACTTTGCAGTGGACGATTGCCGCGATGGGATCGCTGTTGTCGAAAGTCAATCAGAGCGTCGATCTGGTTGGGCCTGGTGCCAATAGCCAAGTCAATGGAGTGATGTTCACCGAGGCTCGGCAGCACGTTGCCTACCACACCCTTCAGTATCACAAAGCCGAAAGCTGCCGCAGCGACTTTCTTTACAAGTCCGCTCAGCAAGACAAGAGTCGCACCGTTTGGCGTGGCATGATCAAAGTTGATGAGGGTGCGCAGAAGACCGACGGCTATCAACGCAACGACAACCTCATTCTGTCCAACTCGGCACGTGCGGATTCGATTCCCGGTTTGGAGATCGAAGCTGATGACGTGCGTTGCACACACGGCAGCACAACGGCGAAGGTTGATGAAGAGCAGATCTTCTACGCTCGTTGCCGTGGATTCACTCGTAAAGAAGCGACGCGGATGATTGTCAGCGGCTTCTTCCAACAAATTTTTGATCGTATCACGATCGACAGTGTTCGCGAGGCCTTGGCTGCCGCGATCGCTCGTCAGGTGCGAGAATACGAATAAGCGACCTACACAACACCGAAGGAATCAGATTATGGCTCTTGCTGAAGACACCGTTCGCGAGGCACTGAAACAAGTCATCGACCCCGAGCTATTCGTCAACATTGTTGACCTTGGTTTGGTCTATGTGGTTGCAGTAGGCGATGAAAAAGAGAATGGCAATTACGATGTCAAAATCGAAATGACCATGACCAGCCCGATGTGCCCTGCAGGGCCACAATTGGTTGCTGGGACAAAGTCCGCTGCGGAAGGCTTGGATGAAGTGGATGAGTGCGAGGTCAAAGTGGTGATGGAGCCGGCTTGGTCGCCGGACTTGATGACCGACGAAGCCCGAGATCATCTCGGTATTTTCTAGCCGAATCGCGGGACGATCCGCCCATTATTTCCGCCAAATGGCGACGGTTTTGGGAATCCGCCGAAATTCGATAGAATGTCACTGTCCTTTTGCCGTCCCGCTGTCTTTTCGGGGACCAGTCATATGCGAATTTTTGTCGGCGAGTACGTCTGCGGAGGCGGCTTGGCAAATCAACCGATGGATCAAATTCCATCGAGTCTACGTCGTGAGGGAGCAGCGATGCTGCGCGCGATCGTGACGGACATTTCAGAGGTCGCAGAAACAGTCGTGCCTCTCGACCCGCGTTTTGAGTCCTTGGGCATCGAAGCTAGCCAGCGCGTCGAGGTCCGTTCGGACCAGCCGTTCTGGGCCCAATGGGTGGCCGCAGCCAAGGCTTGCGACGCAGCGTTGATCGTTGCTCCGGAGAGCGACGGGATTCTGGCGAAAGCTGTCGCCATGTTGCGCGCCGGAGGTGTGGATGTGATCGCTGGCAGCGGGGATTTTCTTCGCGTGGCGAGTGACAAGTTGCTGACGGCCAAAACCCTGACAGCGGCCGGTGTCGCGCACCCTCTGTACATGGCCCTCTCCGATCAGCGAAACAAAAAAGAACTTGCCAAGTTCCGCAAGTTTGTTGTGAAGCCTCGAGACGGCTGCGGGACCCAGGAAATCAGAACGTTCGATTCGTTTGATGAAGCGCGAGCAGAACTGGAAGAGAATCTGCTCCTGCAGGCTTGGATGCCGGGTCGGGCGATTTCTATCGCCGTGGTTGCCTCGGCGACTCAGCAGACGTACTTGCCCGCAGTTTCACAGAGCCTGTGCGAAGTGAGTTGTGAGTACGCCGGAGGTCAGGGGCCGTTGGATGATGACGCTCAAAGGCGGGCAACAGCTTTGGCCTCTCGGGCGGTCGCAGCCCTGCCCCCAACAGCGCGCGGTTTCATCGGTTTGGATTTGTTGTTGGCCGATCGACCAAGCGAAGACTGTGTGATCGAAATCAATCCGCGACTGACGACTTCCTATGTTGGTCTGCGGAGAATGATCAATGGAAATTTGGCGGCACGCATGCTGGGCTTGGAATCCGGACCTGTTTCCTGCTGCACGGGCGTTGATACCGTGCGTTGGACTCCCGATGGGCAAGTCTGGATCAATGATGCGGTGGCCGAAACAGCGTGAACGTTTTGGGCCGCGGCAATCGTGTCTTGGGAATCGACATCGGTGGGGCGAACGTCAAGTACGCCACGTGCGATGGTTTGGCGATGTCCCGAAACTTTCCGTTGTGGCGCCAGCCAGAGAGACTTTGTGATTCGCTGTGTCGGGACATTCAGTCCTGCGGAAACGTGGATGTGTTAGCGATCACGATGACTGGGGAACTGGCAGATTGTTTTGTTGATCGCGAAGAAGGGGTGCGGCAGATCATTCAGCACTCGCTCAGCGCCGCCAGCCAGCTTGGTTTGAGTGCGCCGTTCTTCTACGGTGTTGACGGCGCATTCCGAAACGCAGATCGTGCTCGCGAAGAAGTTGATTTGATTGCAGCTGCGAACTGGCATGCGCTGGCAAGTTTTGCTGCGTGCGAGTTTGCTCCCACCTCCCAAGCGTGTTTGATCGACATCGGATCGACGACGACCGACGTGATTCCGCTGCGGAATGGACGGGTCGCGACGCACGCTCAAACGGATTTCGATCGATTGCAGGAAGAGTCGCTTGTGTACGTTGGCTGTCGGCGTACGCCTGTCTGTGCTCTTGTCGATCAATTTGAATTCCGAGGCAAGCCTTGCCTGGTAATGAACGAGTTGTTTGCGACGATCGATGACGCTCGGCTGATCTTGGGGCTGGTGGCGGAAGATTCGGATGATTGTGACTCTGCCGACGGCAAGCCACGCACGACTGAGTTTGCTGCGAACCGAATGGCTCGCATGATCGGGCTGGATCGGCGACAGGTTTCGATTCCTCAGAGCCGAGAATTGGCGACGCAGGTGATCGAATCAGCGAAGCAGCGAATCGCCAGTGCGGTTGAGAAACATGGTGCGACGAGTTTTATCATCAGTGGTCACGGGCAGGATTTGGTTGAGTTGCCGAGCGGATGTCATTCCTTGCAGCTCTCGGAGAAGCTGGGTGAATCGTCTACGCGATGTGCGCCATCCTACGCGGTCGCCCATCTCTATCAGTCGCAATGCGCGGCGAAGTGAGTTCCAGCATGCGACGGGTCATCAAGGTAGGGGGCAGCTTGTTGCTCCGAGAAGACCTGCTGCAGGCGCTGCCAGCGTGGTTGGAGCGTCAAACGCCTGCGGCGAATCTCTTGATTTTTGGTGGCGGCGAAGTGATCGATGCGATTCGTCATCTGGATCAGATTCGTCCTGGAGATCCCGCTGACACCCATTGGATGTGCGTTGGGCTTTTGGATGTGAGCTTCGAGCTGGCGGCGCGTTGGTTCGATTGGCGTTTCCTTGACAGCACGGATGATTTCGCCCAAGCATGCAAGAGCGAGTTCAAGGCCAGCGAGGGATCCGCAAGTTCGCAGCCAATCTTGATTCGCGTTCGATCGTTTTACAATCGCCAGATTCACCAACGTGAGTCCCTCTCGCTGCCGCTCGACTGGACAACGACGACCGATGCGATTGCCGCATTCTTGGCGATCGAGACGGACGCCGATGAGTTGGTTTTGTTGAAGTCATGCGCGGTCGATGCGCGATTCGATGTGCAGCAGCTTGCCCAAGCGGGCATTGTTGATGAAGCTTTGCCAGGCATAGCGGACCGGGTCAAATCGATCCGCGTGGAGCAATTCATCTAAGCGTCCCCGTTGCTCCGGAGGCTCATTGCTCGACAGACTTGGCAAGCAATCGTGAGCGAATGCGATTGCCGTGTTCTTGAGGATCGCCGTCGGTCTTGTAGATTTCGATAGCGCGATCTGGTTGGCCAAGTTGTTCGAGAGTGCGACCGCGGTTGTAGCGAGCAGCTGGAGCCCAATGCGAAAGCTGTTCCTGATCCAAAACACGCTTGGCGTACCAGTTCTCGGCTGTCTCGTAGCGGCTGTCATCATAGTGAATCAAGGTGATCCAGTAAGTCGCTGTTCGTTTGCCGAGCCGCATCATGTTCTGTGCCTGTTGAATCTGGAGATTGTAGGTTTCCGTGTTGACGCCAAGTTCACGACGAACTCCATACGCCTTTTGAAGATCAACATCGATTTCCAAATCTTCAATCTCATATTCGGGGGCACGCTGTGTCAGGTACAGCACGCGAGCCCCTTGCTTGTCTGCAATCTCGTCTTCGTCAAAATCGCCATTCAAGTGCCGCCAGCGAGCGAGCGCCAACTGTTGCGACATGTCGACCTGTGCTTCGAGGATGGCCCATTTCGACATGTGCCAGAAACCCAAGATGGGGTCGCGTTCAGCCGCCTTTTGCAGTTCCCGTTGATAGACTTCTGCCAATAAAGGAGTCTTCCAAAGCCTCACGCCGGCAATGCCTGGGACCGCATCGATCTCCTGAGCCAACTGATCGGCATCAACAAAAACTCGCATGCGTCGGTCACCAGTCAGTCCAGACTCCAGGTTTTGCATTCGCGAACTGACGGCTTCTGGAATCACGTTCAGTAAGGCGACGCATTGCTGTACGTCCGATTTGCTAAGCGGATAATCGAAAAATCCCGGGACGTTCAAACGCCGCAAAACAGATGCGTCGCTGCGGGCTTCTGCAAGTGTCGCGATTCCAACTTGGCCGGGACCAGGAACGTGCGAGGACAGTTCCGGTTCGAAAAGGTAGACCTCTTGGCCGATCAATACGCCAACACACCAAGGGTTCAATTCGCCAGAGTCAACGGATTGAATCGCAAGCACGAATGCAGGAATCGATGCTTGTCGGCACAACTGAGTGAATACACCAGCTCTCTGAAGCGAATCTCCAGTGCCGCGCCAAACTGTTTGATAATCGGTTTGTCGATATCCTGCTCCTCGAAATTTCATGCCCAAGGAAAGTGACGGAGCAGGTGGAGCGCGATCGGTCAACTCCTTCGGTTCGAATGCGATGTTGCGCACTGTCCAGTCAAACAAGCGACTTGCCGTCCGCAAACGATCACTGTCTTCGGGGCCAAGCTTGTCTTCCATCGAACGGAGCCAGTCAACGAGCAGCGGATCGTCCGATTTTTCTGAATCAACCCAACGAACGATCTGCCGGAACAAATAGCAGTCACGAAGATGCGAGATGTCCGAGTCAACATAGTTGGCATGTGCTGTTCTTTCTTGAGCCGCTTCGGTGGGCAAGACATCGCTGATCGTTCGCAGCAAATCAGTAGCTCTTGTTGCTTCGAAGTTTCTGCCTTCACGCCAACGGTTGATGTGATAGCTGATCTGCCGATTGGCCTGTTGCGGGTTCAGTTCCACCAAGCGACTCAGTAGCCCAAAGACCTCGCCCAAATGGTCCTGCTTGGAATTCGATTGGAGTCGATCTTGCCGCTGCGATTGAATTGACCGAATCGCGTCGGTGTCATCCGAGCAGCCAAGAGTGAAGGCGACCAGCGATGAGAGGATCAGCAGGCTGATTGCTGAGTGACAGTTCAATCGCGATGGAGGATTCAGAGTGCGCATGTGGTCTGTCGGGCGGGGACGACGAAGGAATCATTGCTCAGAACGGATTTCCG
>JBGCGI010000253.1:0-3465 GCA_045110715.1 Rubripirellula sp. | reverse complement strand
CGATAGATCAGCCCCGACACGTTCGCAACTGAGTCATTCAATGAACCGATGCTCAGTTGCAGTTCCGATCGACGGGAAAATCCAAGCAGGCTCTTCACCAACTCCGCGGCCCGGTCGACTGCTATCTTAGTCTCCGATAGCCTTGAGCTGGCTCTTGGGCTGTTGTCTCCGATTTCCATTTGCGCCAAATCAACGTTGCAACTCATCGCCATGAGTAGATTGTTAAAGTCGTGAGAAACTCCGCCAGCCAGCCGAGCTACTGCTTCCATCTTCTGAGACTGGACGAGTGTATCCTCAAGTTGTTTTTGTTTGGTTACGTCCTCGATCGCAAGCAGCTTTCCAATCTCTCGAACGGTTTCGTCTTCGACAGGAGACAGATACGCGACAATTCGGCTTTGGTTGTCTCCGATCGCTTGCATTTCCATCTCGACTGGGCTGGACTGCGGATTCGTCATCGCATCGAGGAGTCTCGGCAAGTCGTCGCACTCGAATAGCCGACGCAGTTCACTGCGAATGCGATCTGCGTGGTCACCAACATTGAGCTTTATCCCGGTAACGTTTCGGAATTGGTTGTTGACGCTGACAACGCGATGCGATTCATCCAAGACGACCACACCTTCTTTTACAGCTCCGTAGGACGCATTTAGGCGAGCGGTTAAACCTGACAGGTGCTTGGTTTTGCGAGCGACCTGCATTCGCATTGTCAAAATCCAAGCGGCAATGAGCAGCCCCATCACTGCCACGCCAAAAAGCCATGCGGCTGCTTTAGATTTTTCGATGTGGAAAGTCCCTCGGTCTGTCACCAAAGTGTCGAGTGAAGCGACATGAACCGTAAACCATGCGTTTTCTGCATCGGCCTCCTGCACCACCATTCCCTGGCATCCCATCCGTGAACCGCGAGCCAGTTCAATGTTCTCAAAGGCTTCGTCGTCGGCCGTGAAAACGACTCGATATTGAAACCCTTCGCTAGTCAGCAGAACTTCCCTTTCTCTGCCATCGCTCGACCAAATGTCAACCGTACCGACTACCGAAACACGACGGTAGTTGATCGGATCGCCAATGATCTTGCGCGCAGTTGTCTTAAGAATGGGCGAGACTCTGCGCAAAACTTCCTGCATCTCGGCGCGCTCCAGGATAAGCCGATGTTCAGGGCCCACCGTTGCATCAATGCTAAGGTTGGCGCCGACAAACACCAGTTCGAGACCTTCATACTTAACCAGGGCGGAGCCAGTTTCATCTTCCAGCAGAAATCTCTCGCCTCGATCAACAAAGCTGACGACCCCCGCGGCGCGGACTTTGGCGCCTTCCTCCGCCAGGGTCAGCTCTTTGAGCGATTCGATATTTAGCGGCGCAAATTGGTTGGCGGTTGGGGATTCAGGGGCCTTACTGCGGCTCACAATCTTGACGCTACTAGGAGACATCACTTGACAAAGTGCCATCCGTGGAACCCCGGTGTCGTACGTTTCCCAGTCAAGTACTCCCGTTACGCTGAGTTCGCTGCCGATCAGCGACGAGAATTCGGACTCGTGGTCACTGTCGTGTACAAAACACTCCAGCTTTCGAGTTCCAGCGACTAGCAACAGCTGCGTCTTTAAGCCGGTGCGAACGACCCTCCTTAGCTCGCCTTTGGTAACAATGAGTCGAGACCAATTCGCTCCCTTGTGCAACGCCGAAAGGTCAACGGTCATTGGAGTCACGGAGATCGGCCCTTTGTCAATTACTCGGACCGATGTTCCGTCAACAAACCCTTCAGCAATATTCATCGAACCGATCACGCTGACGCGATCACCGAACTCGAAATCGAGACGATCAGGAATGCGAGTGACTTGTACATAGATCGCCTGGTTTTTGTCTTGCACAAACAGCTTTCGACGATCGGAATCCCAGTAGGTAACTGTCGCCTCAAAGTCAATCGAGAATTCTCGCAAGTCTTGATAGCTGTGGAATTTCGGCAGATCTGTCAGCGTCCGAAGCGTCGTTGGGCGTGGAGCACTCGTTTCGCTGATCTGTCCGCGGACCGCAGAAAGCATCCCGCAAGCAACGACAACCACCGAAACAGCGACGCGAACAATCAATGGAAGCCGCATATATTTTTAACTCCTAGGCACGACCGATTTCGCCTGATGTTGCAGCCAGTTTTTACAAGGCCAGGCGAATGGAGCGACCTGCAGAAGAACCAGCATTCCCTACGGACAAACAGAAGAGGCTAGTCTTTTGTAGCCACCTAGGCAAGGAACAGAGTCGTGTTCAGAAGTTTGCGGCAGGAGCCAATTTGCCAGGCGGCTTGGCTGAAACAAAGCGAGAATGACTGGGAGAGCATTCAAAGGCTGGAAGCGCACGCCACTAATTTCACTAGCAGGCACTTCATTTGTTTGTCGTCGCGGATGATTAGCTTGCCGCGTGAGAGGGCGAGTGGCGCCCAGCATCTTGATTTGTCTAGCAGGCGGACTTGGGACAGGATTTTGAACTCGGTTGAGTTGGCTTTGGTTAGATACAGGATGCCGAACTTGCCGTCGACGCTGATGATCAAGTCGTCGGCGATGATGAAGCCGCCTTTGTTAAATGTTGGCGCCTTCTTGCTTTGCCACTTCACGGTCCCGTCCAATGACATGCACGTCAGGCCGTCTTGTCGGCCGCGACTGCCTGAACAATGTGCGTAGAAGTGACCGTCGTGCACGATCGGTGGATGGATGTGCGTGCCGAAATCCATAGTCTTGAGGAGCTCTTCGGTGGTGAAGCCTTCGTCTCTCTTCTTGACCTGGAACATCGCGCAACCTGAGCGATATCCAGCACCGACGAAAAGGTGATTGTTTCCCGCATCGACGATCGGAGGGATCGGACTGCCGCACTCCCAGCCCTTGTAGCTCCAGAGGATCTTGCCGGAGTCGGGGGCGATGCCGACGACGCCTTGGTAATCGCTTTTCGATTCGCCTCGCCAGTTTGATGCTGCAGCGACCATGATCAAATGATGCTGGCCGTCGATGGTGACCAGACTGGGATTCACATAGCTGTAGTCGCCCAGTGGTTTGGTGCTCCAACGGACGTCACCCGTCTTCTTGTCAAAGGCGACCACGCCAACGGTGTCCGTTTGGACCGCGACGATGACGAGGTCTTTGTAGATCAGAGGATTCTGCGAGACGCCCCACGCAGGGAGTTCGGCACCTGCAAACTCTTGCCAAAGATCTTTTCTCCAAACGACTTTTTGCGTCGCAAGATCGATGCAATGCAGATGGCCGAACCCGCCGCAGGTGTAGGCGAGGCCGTCTTGGATTGTCGGCATGGTCGAGCATCGTTGTGGGACATCCGGTGTGACAAGTGTCGAGCTCAACGTTCCGTTGGAAGAATTCATCGTTCCGAGCTGGCGTACGGTCCCACACTTCGCCGGTCGTCCACCAACGGGAATCGGAAGTGGCGAAATCTCTGGGGCACTCGTGACGGAGGCCAAGGGAGGACCTGAAGGTTGCG
>JBGCGI010000252.1:0-9013 GCA_045110715.1 Rubripirellula sp. | reverse complement strand
AAACGCTGTTGCGCCAGCAAGATCGGAGATTTCGTACGTGAATGTATCCGAACCAACAAAGTCAGCTTGAGGTGTATAGGTGATTGTGTCACCGGACAGGCTGACTTGTCCGGTCCCTCCGCTGACGGAACTGATCGTCAGCGTATCCGCCGCTCCGTCCGGGTCAAAATCGTTCACCAGCAAGCTGGCGGCAGAGATCGTCAGCACTTGATCCTCGTTCGTGGCGGCAACATCGTCGATGGCAAGCGGAGCGTCGTTGACCTCGATGACAGTGACGTTCACCGCGCCCATCACCACTCCACCGCTGCCATCATCGACGGTGTAAGTGAACGAATCCGTTCCGGAAAAATCTGCTGCGGGTGCATAGGTAACGGTCTCTCCAGACACAGTCACACTGCCGTTGCTGGCCTCGCCTACGGAAGTGACCGACAAGACGCTGTCGACATCGCTGTCGTTCGCCAGCAAATCAGAGAAGGCAAGGGTGAGAATGGAGTCCTCCTGCGCCGTGACAGGATCGTCATTCACGACAGGCAGATCGTTGACGGATTCAACCGTGACCACGACCTCTGCACTTGCATTTCCGTTGGCGGTAGCAACTTGGTAGGTGAACGAATCGACGCCCGAGAAGTCGACAGGCGGCGTGTACGTGATCTGGCCACCGTCCACTGTAAGCAGACCGCCCGCCGTTGAGGGGCCACTCACAGTCAGCGTGGCATCCACACCCACGGGGATCACATCGTTGGTCAGCACGTCGATCGTCACGACAGTGTCTTCTTGGGTCGCGGAAGTATCGTCGTTGGCAACAGGAGCTGACGCGGCGTCCAAAATATTCAAAGTGAATGCGTGGCTGGATCCCAACAGTACATTCACTGGGGCCAACGGCGCCGCGGCGCCGTAAAGTTGGATTTCGTTGTCAACTTCGTCAGGGAAATCGAGTGCGAAAGACAATCCAGAAGCCGCAGACTCAGCGACCAGCGTAAAGCTCAAGACAGGGACTGAACCCGTCGCATCGTCGATCGGAGCGAGTGGCCCAAGCACTCCCAACTCATCGAAGGTATCCGCCAAAGTCGTCGAGAATGCAGGCGATCCCAGCAGGCTATAGTTCGTAGCCGGAGTGATCTGATCGACAAAGTCCGCATTGGCTAGCGGGAGACGGAGCGCCGATGCATCCGAAACGAGCACGTCGGCAAAGACCGACAGTGCGCCCAAGCGGTCTTCCGCGGCGCGAAGATCGCGATAAGACAACTGAACGACAATCGAATCACCAGCCTGCACATTCGCAATTCGACTCGCGTCCAGTAGCGAATCACCGCCGACCGACAACAGATCCAATTCCAACTCCAGCACTTCGCCCGAGACGGCAGCTGGACCTTGCCCGCTGTCCAAACGTTCGATCTCGTTAAGAACTGCAATCAAGTCGTTTGGCGAAAATCTTCCGTCTCCGTTGACGTCAAGGCTTACCCCGGACGGCTCCGAGTTAACACCTGCAAGCAGGTTGTTAGCGACCTGAAGACCGTCAGCTAAAGAAATCGTTCCACTGTCGTTAACATCGAACGGGTTGGTCGGATTCGTCGTGAAGGCGGGGGGCGCTGCTGCAAAGTTGGCAACGAACTGACTTTCCGCACCGAGCAAAATCAGATCTGGAGTCAGGGGGTTGTCTTGGCCATACAACAAAACGCTTTCCGTCGATTGTCCCGGAGCGACACTAAAGCCGGCGTTCGTTGTTACCGCAGCGACCTCGACTTCCAAACTGTAGGCGAAGAATGGCTCGACAAAAGTCCCCAAGTCGGGAATCCCGCCAGTGACAATTGGTCCGGTTCCGCCAACCCCAACAAAGCCACTGTTGGGATCAAACGTTCCACCGTTTGCATTGCCGTAGACGATTTGTCCCAGTGATGAATTGAAAGTATCGATGTTGAAAGGGACGGCGTTGCTATTGGGGCTGCCGTCGCCGTTGAACGGCGCGATCTCGATGGTTTCGGTCGCGACGTTTTCGGCCGGATTCGTTTCCTGCACGCTCGCGGACAGATTCGGGAGATCAATGTTGCCGAACTGCTCACCCGAGTAATGCACTTGGAGAATGATTTGCGTCGCGCTGTCAGCACGAATGACTTCAAAATCACTTTGCTGATATCCAAACGCGATCAGTGCCTGGATCGTCGCGGCAGTCGGATCACTTTCGAAGGTCGTGAAGCTGACCACTTCCGTTTGGCTTGATCCTTCCAGTTCAAAGGTGACCGAGTCGACGGCAATCGTTTGAATGGTTTGGTCAAATGCCAATCGTTGCGTCTCGCGCAAGACTGGCACGATCGCTCCCGGAGAATCGCTGGCGATATCTGTCAGTAACGTAAATGCACCATCGGCTTGTTCGCCTGTTCTCAAATCGGCATAACGCACTTCGAGATCAAACCTTTCACCAACTTCCAAGCTCAACTGACGGTTGGCATCAAGCAAATCGGCACCATCTCGGGTCGCCGAGAGCTGCAGTTCCAACAATTCGCCGACCAACAGCCGTCGCGCTTCCAACTGCTCCATCGCAGGAGAGAAACGGCCAATGGAGCGTCTGCGTTTTGGGTTACTTTTGCGACGTGACATGGAGTGATTACTTTTCACAAATGAAGTGTTGGATTTGGAAGGGATGGATTGCGGGAAACGCTCAACCCAAGGTCGCAGGTCGAGCCTGGGCTCCTCGCGCCCAATCGAATGTCTTCTCTCTTTAAGTGTTTCGCGGCGCTGTGACATAAAATACTCAATCGGGCCACAGAATTCAGCCCCCGGGAAATGCACACTTGAACACTGGCTAAATTACGAACGCCCCGTTTGAAATTCCTCGAAATCGGGTCAGAATGCAGGTCGACGCTTGTCCAGCCTGGAAATTCAAAGTTCGCCGTGGGCTCACTCTCGACCTCCATCAGCCTCATTCGACGGGTCCGCTTGCGCGATGATCAAGCCTGGGTTCGGATGTCGGACATATACGGCCCTTTGGTTTATCGCTGGTGCCGGCGAAAAGGCATCCAGGCAAATGATGCCGCTGACATCATGCAGCACGTGCTGATGGCGGTTTCTCGCAACCTGGAAAGCTACAAACAGACCGATCAGCAGGGCTCTTTTCGTCGCTGGCTGCACGGCATCGCTTCTCGGAAAATCGTCGACCATTTTCGGCAGCAAGCGGGCCAGCCGACACACGCATTCGACAACCAACTCGAGCATACGATGGCTCCCGAGGAGGAGTCCACAACGAGCTTGGTCATGGACGAAGAAGACAAACGTTTGGTCGTCAGGCGTGCCCTGGCATCGCTTCGAGAGCAGTACTCCGAGACTCACTGGAACGCGTTTTGGCGCACAGCCATTGATGGCCAACCAGCTCCAGCGATAGCGGACGAATTGGGAATCAAGCCAGCTTCTGTGCGGCAAATCAAGTTTCGGATCCTAAGGCGGCTTCGAGACGAGCTCGCTGAACTGGAAGCGTTCGATGATTCTTAGTTAAACGCCTCGTGTCACACTCTCACGAATAACCTTGCGACAGGAGCGTTGTGTCTCCGCAATTTCGCGTTTTGGTCGAAACATTGCCTGCTGAAGATCGCACACCCGACATCTCTCCTTCCTGTCCAAACAAGGCAGAGCTGATTGATTTTGCAGTCGGCCGACTGACGGCCGATTCGGCCGAGCAATTGAATCAGCATCTCACCGAGTGCAGTGATTGCTGTGAAACCATCGATGCAATGGCTGCCTCTGGTGATACGCTGCTCGATGCGCTGCGTGGCCCAGACACCGTCGACGACTTTCTGAGTGAGCCAGAACTGCTGGATCGGCTGGGCAAGATCGGGCGGATGGAGCCCTCGGAGGATGTCGACCAAGAGGCGGATTCGCCTGGATTTGGCAAAGACACGTTACTGGATCGCTCGGAAGATTTCGGAAACTACAGGCTCATCAGCAAGCTGGGGCAAGGCGGAATGGGAGCGGTCTACAAAGCCGTCCATACGAGCCTGGATAAAGTGGTCGCGATCAAGGTACTCGCGTCTGGCAAACTACACGACGCCAGTGCGATCAAGCGATTTCAACGCGAGATGAAAGCGATTGGACGGGTCCAGCATCCGAATGTCGTGGTTGCGCATGATGCGGGCGAAATCGATGGACATCATTACTTGGTGATGGAATTTGTAGATGGTTTCGATGTTTCTGAGTTGGCGAGCACGTTTGGTGACGCGGCTGGTCGGTTGCCGATTGGCGTCGCAACAGAGATCATCCGGCAAGCGGCCATTGGCATCCAACATGCCCACGACCAGGGGCTGATCCACCGCGACATCAAGCCCAGCAACTTGATGCTGGACCAAGAAGGAAATGTGAAAGTCTTGGATTTGGGATTGGCTCGCGTTGACCCGGCCCGCAACGATGCCTTGACGACAGCGGGAGCAGCCAACAACGAGCTGACTGCCTCGGGTACCGCGATGGGAACGATCGGGTACATGTCCCCCGAGCAAGCGCTGGATAGTACCAACGTCGACCCCCGAACCGATGTCTACTCGCTGGGCGCCACGCTCTACAAACTTCTCTCTGGGCATCTCCCGTTTTCGACCGACGAATTTGACACCGCTGGAAAAATGTTGGTTGCCATTGCCACGAATACTCCGATGCCGGTCCGGAAACGCCGGGCAACGCTGCCAGCCGAACTTGGCAAGATTGTCGACAACACGCTTGCCCGAGAACCCCGGCAACGCGTCGCTCCGGCCAGCGAACTGGCTCGAAAACTCGAACCGTTTGCGAAAGCAGATCTGGCAGAATTCATCCGCGACCTCCCCGCTGACCGGTTGGATAAGGAGGCTTCGCCCGCCGCAGCAACCCTGGAAGCCACTGTCCTTGCGCCGACACCACCCCAGCGGAATCATTGGGCAGCTGTCGCACTCCTGTTTCTCCTCCCACTCGCATTCTTCGCAATTCAGTTCTTGATTCGAACCGAGAACGGGATGGTGCTGGTCGAGATCGAGGATGAGCAAGTCGAAGCCAAGCTGAAGGCAAGTGGGATCGAGGTCGTCGATCAAACCAACAACAAAGTCTGGACAATCAATACTCGACCAAGTGAAGCAAGGAGTTTACCGCAGGGGAAGTACCAGTTTCGTCCACCAGCGGGACTGGTCATCACAGACGCAGATGGGCTCGAGATCAGCGCCAATGAATTCAAGCTTGTGAACGCCGACAAGCAACTGCGAATCCGTGTTTCGATCGCTACTGACGAACCGAAAGCTACGAAAGAAGCCGAGTTTATAGACTTCATCAAGCAACTCGGTGGCACGGTGAAAGTGGGCGACATGGTGTCCTCGAGACAGATTGCGGACAAAGATAGGTTCGTGCCCGATGAATACTTGTGGATCTATTTCGACCAGAATCCGCAGTTTGATGACGCGGATGTCAAAGCTTTTGTCAGAGCAGTGAAAGCGTTGCCTCCGATTGTCATTCGCCACCTCGAGTTCAAGGGAACACGCGTTTCCGCCCCTGGGTTGCTGCCACTGAAAGCACTCAGGATCGACTACCTCTTGCTAATAGACTCGAAGTCGGATCTGAATCTAGACACGATCGTCAATGACATGATTGATTGGCCAATTTACGGCTGGAAGGTAGGAGACGCGATTAGCGGCGAAGCGTTGCAGACACTTGCGAAAGGTTCTCGCTGGGGAGATATCACCCTTTCAACCAGTCGAGTGGTGCCCGAGCAATTGCAGGTCGTGGTGAAGCGACCCATGTGGAAACTTGAGCTCGAGATGCGGCCCGAAGAGCTTGAGAAGTACCTGCCTGTGATCGGCAAGGCTATCAAGACTCAACGCATCTTTCTTCACGGATGCACAAGGCCAACGGAAGCTCAGACAGCGTACCTGCGAGATCGGTTGCCCAATAGCGCCGTATTTTGGAACGACAGGCTAATCGTCGACGCGTCAATCAAGGACCCCGGCCGCGACTCCATCAAGGCGAAACTGGTTCAGGCGGGTTCGGCCGCACATCAACGCGAGATCGAAGCTGCGAAATGGATAGATTCCGTGGGTGGAAAGTACTTTGCGGGAGGGCCCGGTGCGCAGCCAACCGACATTGCATTGATCGAAGCGACGCCAGGATCACTGCGATTCATTGACCTAAGTGGCGTCGATGCTGATCGTATCGGTCAACATCTGAAGGACCTTCCCAATCTCGGAATACTCTTTGCTTCCAACACTAACCTCAGTTCCAAGGACATTCCCGACCTCCTCACCAACACCAAGCTCTACTGGCTAAAACTCGCAAATACGAAACTGAAGTCCAGTGAGTTGCCGCCACTGGAGGCGCTGACGCGTCTGAATAGCCTGGGCTTGAATTGCAATCAAGTTGACGATGACTGGGAGTTCGTGAATCGGATGCCGTGGCTTCCCGAGCTTCAATTGGAATCAGACTCTGTGCCGGATTTCGAGAAGCTAAGTCGTTTCAAAGGCTTCGATACGATCTGGCTTGGTCTCGACTACGCAAAGGTCGAAATGCAAGAGGCGGAAGTTCTGAAGTTGGCTGCGACCGCAGCGAAGCAGAATCCGCATCTGCGAATCGGTATCAACGGAAAAATTGTTGGAAGGGATCCTGTCTACGCGACCGCAAAGATGCTCGCCAAGGTTGACTGGCGTTTTCAAGGAGCTCATAGCAATTGGAAAGATACTTGGGACTCGGCGCAGAAAGACGCGTGGACTCAAGGGCATTGGTTTCATGTTAGAGAGATTTCCGCACCTGCGGACCTCGTGATGACGCCTGAAATCGTCGATCAGCTGCCTGCACTTGGGCATGCCTTTGGAACAACGAGCTTCTTGGGTGCGACCAACATCAAGCTGCTCCCCAAATTCTTACGCAAGGGTTCCATTCGCCATCTCAATTTGGCTGGGTCAGATCTGGATGACAACACTTTGCTGCAGCTCGCCTCAATAAGCGTCATCGAAAAAATCACCGTCACAAATTCGCGTGTGACCAGGGCAGGAGCGGAAGCGTTTCATCGCCTTCGAGATGACTGCGACCTGATTGGACCATTCATTGAGTCGGACCGAAATGCGAAAGCGTCAGGAAACACCTTCGATGTTTATGGCAAAGGAAGTCCTGTCCCCATCGCGAACATCGATGCCACCGAATATGAAATGCAGTTCATGGCAGAGCGAAATCCGAAGGCCCGGATCGAAGGTTTGGGTGTAAAGCTTGAAGTTGACGGTCACCCGGTGCTCGCGGTGTTCGGTGGATGGGAAGGAAAGTGGACAGCGCTCGAAGAGGTGGATGGAAAGGCTGGCGACGTGAGCGAGACCCGGATTGCGATGGATCCGTTTGCTGATGGCAAGCCGCATCATTTTCGTATCAAGGTCACGAAGTCGTCGATCAAGACATGGATCGATGACAAGCCTAGTACTTCTTGGGAGGGCGACGCGAAGCGACTGTCAACGAATGACTACTTTGCTCGAGGTGCCACGTTGCAATTCCGGACGTTTCAAGGCGCCCGTTTCAAGGTTTCACAATTTGAACTGACACCGCAAATCGATCACTCCAAGGACTTGAGCAAGGTTGGGCTAGTCGGCGTGCAACCGGTCGGCATTGCCAATGATGTTCCCGAAGCCTACCAATTGGAGTTAACTGCCAAGCGGTCATCACAAAAGGTTGAGGGACTCGGCATCCGTTTGAAGATTGGTGACCGATCCGCTTTGGCGGTCTTTGGCGGATGGGGCGGAAAACTCACGGCGTTGGAATCCGTTGACGGAAAGCTCGGCCCCGCCAACGAAACTCGTGTTCAACTCGATCCGTTCGCCGACGGAAAGTCCCACCGCATTCGTATCCAGGTCGATAAAGGTTCGATTCAGGGGTGGGTTGATGATTTGCGAATCATCAATTGGAGCGGAGATCCACAGCAACTCTGGTATGACGTACTGCCGGGCGAAAGCCCTGTCTATTTGACGACGTTCCAGGGTGCCGAGTTTCAGGTCTCGGATCTTCGACTCTCACCACTAGCGGTTCTGGCGGGCTCTTCAACTTCCTTCGTCGTTGAAACCGACAAGTCGGTGACGGTTGCCACCGAATCTCCGGCGGAATACGAACTCAAGTTCAAGGTGAAACGGGACGCGACGACGGGGCGAAGCTTGCTGGTACATCTTCCCGTGGTGGACAACAGAGTGATGATGATTTTCGCGGGTTACATGAAACAAAATTGGACGGGTCTGCAGCTGATCGACGGTAAGAGACCCGCTGAACTGAAGGAGACCTCCGTCCACTTGGATCCGTTCGCCGACAATCAGTTTCATGAAGTCTCGATCAAAGTCACCAGTGACTCCGTGAACGCCTGGGTTGATGGAAAGCCCGTGGTCGAGTGGTCTGGCGATGTCACTCGCTTGAGTACGGAAGATTGGGGGGCGAAGCACGGGATTGTCATTCAGGCGGGTTATTCATCTCGGTTTCAGATCAAAGATCTGCACTTAAGGGATTTGAATGACGCTCAACGTGCGCGTACGGAGAAACCGGATCTGGCGGTTGTGCCTTTCAATCCTGAGCAAGCCGAAGCGCATCAGAAAGCATGGGCAACGCACCATGGCAGCGACATTGAAACACCGGCCATTGATAGTATTGCCCAACAAGGAATGCGTCTTGAGCGCTTTTATGTCAACCCGATTTGCACGCCGACTCGAGCCGCGTTGCTCACAGGAAGAGATGCTTTGAGAATGGGTGTTGGGTATTTTCCGATAATGGCATGGAGTAACAAAGCGGTTTCCCAAACTGAGCACTTTATGCCTGAGTCCTTTCAAGCGGCTGGATATCAAACCGGTATGGTAGGGAAATGGCATTTGGGCCACACCTTGGAATCGCATACGCCTAACGCAAGAGGCTTTGATGATTTTTTTGGCCATTTGCATACACAGGTATTCTATTTTACCCACAAGACTTCAGGCGGTCACGACCTGCAACACAACGGCCAATCTGTTAGGCGCGATGGTAAATACATGACCGACGTTCACGGCGACGAGGCAGCGCGATTTAT
>JBGCGI010000251.1:0-12347 GCA_045110715.1 Rubripirellula sp. | reverse complement strand
AGAACGACGCTGACATTGTAGAACAATTGTCCCAATTGTTCCCGCTCGCAAAGCGAGCCAACATGCTGAAACAATTGGGACAATTGTTCTACTCTGGATTGCTGTCGAGTTCCACAATCATTCCAGCGTGCGACCACTCAGACGCAGAAACACCCACGTGCCTAAGACCGAAGCTGACATTGTAGAACAATTGTCCCAATTGTTTCCCGCTCGCCAAGCGAGCCAGCATGCTGAAGCAATTGGGACAATTGTTCTACTCTGGATTGCTGTCGGGTTCCACAATCAGACGCAGAGACCCCACGTGCCTGATGCCAAGTGTAAGTGTTGATCTTGGAGATGGTCAAACAGAATGAGGCCGGCTGTGTTGTCTTGAAAAGACAAGGACGCTGCGGGGGCATCCTGCGCCGCTTGCCTCCTGCTTGCGTCGGCAAAATCCTGGTTCGAAGGCGGTGCCCAACGCCCGCCCAAAGAATGAATGAAACCTCGTCAGGTTCTGTCGTTCAGGCTACCGCTGCTTCGTGGTGGTATCATGTTCAACCGATCCTTGAAGTGCAACTCAAACACGATTTCAATATGTCCCAACGCCGTTCTCTGTTTCTGCTCGCTGTTGTTGTCTGGCTTACGTGTGGCCTCTTTGCGAGCGTGGCCGGTGCTGCAAAGCGTCCCAACATCGTGTTCATATTGACCGACGACCATCGCTGGGATAGCTATGGCGAGTCGGGAAACCAGAGACTTCACACGCCGAACCTGGATCGAATCGCGGAGTCCGGGACCAGATTCAGTAACGCGTTTGTGACCTTGGCAATCTGCTCTCCAAGTCGTGCCGCTTGTCTGACGGGAAGGTACGGCAGCGTCAACGGCGTGACCGCGGTTGGCAAAACTCCGCTCAATGATGGCGAGACGACGTTCGCACATGCACTTGGCAAAGCGGGGTATGCAACCGGAGTCGCGGGAAAATGGCATCTCAAGACAACCCCGCAGGAATGCGGGTTCGAGTTCGCTTCGACGTGTTGGTCCAACGGAACGTGGTATGACCGCGAGTTTACCGTGGACGGTCAGCGACAAGTCATGCCTGGTTTCGTTGACGATGTCGCAGCGAGTGAATCGATTCGCTTCATCGAGCAGTCGACAAAGTCTCAGAAACCGTTTGTTCTGTGGCTGTGCACGCAAGTGCCACACATGGATGGAAAGCTCACATGGCCTGCGAAGCAAGAGTTTCTTGATCGCCACAAAACGGAAGAGATGCCGCTGCCGCAAACATGGAACGACGATCTGTCAGGCAAGCCAGATTATCTGAAGACATCGCGCAATCGGACTCAGGCCATCAAGTATGGCTACGAAGACCCTAGCGCGATCCGCAAGCATGCACGCGACTACTACGCGAGCGTCGAGCAAATGGATGCGGCGATTGGACGCGTGCTCGATGAAATCAAACGTCAAGGCCTCAGCGACAACACTTGGATCCTGTTCATGGGTGACAACGGATGGCTCCTTGGCGAACACGGCATGACCAGCAAGGTCTTGCCCTACGAGGAATCCATGCGAGTTCCGATGGCCATCTCCGGCCCCAGCACAGACAGTCGTGTTTGCGCCGAACTGGTATTGAACATTGATTTGACCTCAACGATTCATGAATTAGCAGGCCTGCCAATTCCTCAGAAACTACACGGTCGCAGTTTGTTGCCGATGGTTGCTGGTCAACCGACCGATGATTGGCGAAAGAGCTTTCTTTACGAAGCACCGACGCCGCAATTGGGCAGCCAGCCGTTGTGGGCGGTCCGCAATGACCGCTGGAAGTACATTGAGACCCAGCTGGAAGGGAATTCAGACCGAGTGCACGAGGAACTGTATGACCTGCACTCTGATGCAATCGAAACGACGAACTTGGCGTCGAATCCGGATCATCGCAAGACAGTCAGCGAGTTGGCCGCGGCGCTCGATGAACAACGCAAGGCGATTCAAACGCCCTCGGAGCCGAAGGTCGAACTGGCAACCGCCAAGCCGAAGACTCCCGCTGCGCCACCGAAAGCCGCTCGCACCGACCTCCACATCAGTGGCGTCTATCCTCATCTGACCACCTATGGCGTCTACAGCCAAAACGGCGCTCACTACAAAGACGGTCACAACGAGTGTGGTATCGGTGCAATCGTTCCTTGGGCCGGCAAACTGTGGATGGTGAATTACGCGCCGCATCAACCGCGTGGTAGTGAGCACAAGTTGTTCTCGATTGCGCCCGATCTAACGAAACCGATGACGGTCCATCCGGAAAGCGTTGGCGGCACACCAGCCGGGCGAATGATCCATGCCGAGTCCAATCAACTGTTGATCGCTCATCATCTGGTTGACGACAAGGGCAACGTTCGAACGATTCAGCCAATCGACATGCCGATCCGCGTCACTGCGATCGCTCGGCACCTGACCGATCCTGCCAACATGGTTTACTACATCGACATGGAAGGTTCGATCTGGGAAGCGAATGTGCACACGTTGGCGGTCAAGCGACTGTTCAAGAAGCCTGTTCCCGGCTGGCATGGCAAGGGTGGGTACACGTCGCAAGGGCGTTTGGTGATTTCGAATAACGGTGAACTCCATGTTGGTGATTACAAAGAGGTGCTCGTCGGTGGCAAAGCGAAAACGCCCGAAGAACGCGGAGTGCTGGCGGAATTCGATGGCACGGACTGGAAGATCATCGAGCGTCGACAGTTCACGGAGGTCACCGGCCCCAAGGGGATCACCGGCGGCAGTGACGGTGACGATCCGTTGTGGACGATGGGCTGGGATCGACGCAGCGTTCGTTTGAAGGTCCTGGACAATGGGAAGTGGCACACTTACTTGTTACCCAAAGCCGCTGATTGCAACGACGCCCAACACGGTTGGTATACCGAGTGGCCTCGCATTCGCAAAATCACCAACGGCCGTTGGATGATGGACATGCACGGGATGTTCTTTGAATTCCCAAAGACATTTTCCAGCACGAATTCAGCCGGCATCAAGCCAATCGGCAGCCACCTCCGATACGTTCCCGACTTCTGTGACTGGAACGGCCAACTGGTCTTGGCGACCGACGAAACCAGCATCCAAGGCAACAGACTGGCCGGTCAACCGCAAAGCAATCTTTGGTTCGGCGAGTACGAAGACCTCAAGCAATGGGGGCCAGCGAGTGGTTACGGGGGGCCATGGATCGACGACCAAGTGGCAGCCAACACGCCTTCTGATCCGTTTCTTGTTGCCGGTTTCGATCGACGCATCTTGCATCTTGCGGTCGGTCGACTGAAGCAAATCACGAAAGAAGTGCGGCGGGCGAGCGATCAACTTCCCATCAAAAGTCTGTCCGACTCACTGACCAGGCTACCGCGAGTGACCATTCCACGAGGCAACTGGCGTAAGGCTGCCCCCGGATTCGCGTTCCATCTCGCCAAACCTGCTACCGTCTTCTTGGCCGTTGATGGAAGAGGTCAATCATCACTGCCGCCACCTTGGAAGCGAACGGATCTATCGCTGTCCTGGGGCAAGAACGTCAAAGACACAATCTACCGGCGCGACTTCCCTGTCGGGGAAGTTTCCATCCCGGGCAATTCGGTCGAACATACCAAAGGATCGTTTGGCACGCCCCACATGGCGTTCATCAAGCTGCCCAACAAGTCCTCGGATTCTATCTCATCGATCGGCGAAGCCGTCGTTACGATGCCATTCACTGACGAAGGCCCAAGCCAAACTGGCTCCGCACCCGTTCATGTCAAGCTGCAAGTCGACAAGCAGGGCAATGGGTCATGGACGGACTTCAAAACGATCGAGTTGGCTCCAGGCAGCTACGTCGACCATGTTTTGCCCACAGGCCTGGACGCGATTTGGTTACGCTTGGTCGCCGATCGCGACTGTGTGGCAACTGCGATTCTGCATCAAACCACAAAGCGTTTTATCGACGGCAACACGATTCAGAACCAAACTCTGTTTGCGGGTCTTGCTGACGTCGGCGAGAAGGTTCTTGCCAGCTCGATCTACCCGGCGAAACGCAATCGCAATTTGCGCGTCATCACGAGCGATCAACGTCATTTCGATTTCACCAAAGCGGACTTTACGTTTGAAGCCGACGCAGCGGACGCCGAGCTTGCGAAGTTGCTGCACATCGAGCCCGAATTCTCGGTGGACGAAGCGTCTGTGATCCTGAATTACCAAGGAAAGAACTGGCGATTGCCAAAAGGAATCCCCGCCTACGATGCACCGTTTGCATCGGGTTGGCCGCGAGCTTCGCGGGAAGTCGAATCGGAACGTCATCTTGCCAACATCCACGGAACGTTTTACGAGATCCCATTGGTCACCAACGGTGCGCCGCCTGCCTGGAACCTGATGCGACCTGTCTCCAGCCACTCGAAACAGATCACCGACTTTGCTTCCTGGAACGGCTTGCTTGTGCTGTCTGGAGTACGTCCGGAGGCCGAGAACGACGGTCACGTGTTCCGCGACGCCACGCAAAAGGCGGGTCTCTGGTTCGGTGGGATCGATGACCTCTGGAAACTCGGCAAACCAGTCGGCCAGGGCGGCCCATGGATGGACACCGATGTCGCAAGCGGAGTGCCGTCTGATCCATACTTGATGAAAGGCTACGACAAGAAGACGGCCAGGGTCACGCAAGAATCGTCTCAGCCTGTCAGCGTGACCTTGCAAGTGGACCTAGACGGAACCGGCCTGTGGGTCGACTATCGCAAAATCCACGTCCCGGCTTCTACGGAAGTCACCCACCGTTTTGCGTCTGAATTCTCGGCTTGCTGGATTCGCGCGGTCACTGACCAAAACGCCAAATTGACTCTGCAATTTGACTACGAGTAAAGCTCGTCTGCACAGCAGGGAAATGCACCTCAACGCAAGGCTCGGTCGCCTGAAAATGGTTGGCTCACGACGATCAAACGATTCGCATATCGCAAGCAACACGAAGCAACCTCCTCACCGTGCATTCCCGCACCGTCCCATGTGATACGATCGTTGCTTCCGCCTTGTAGACAACGCGCAGGACAAGGCCGTTTTCGAAGATCGGCCGCAAGCGATCTAGCGGAACGGCGCGAGCCAACCGCTAAATCAGGCCCCCAGCGGCGTGCGTCGCTGGCCTAGAAATCATGGCAATGCGCCGTCGATACCAGACAGGATCGAATTCATCATGAAGACCCAAGTAGCTTTGATCGCCTTTCTCTTTGCGTTCGCCACTCCCGCCATGGCGGATCGAGCACCAAACATTGTGCTCGTGTTCGTGGATGACCTAGGCTACGCCGATTTGGGATGCTTTGGTTCGCCGGACATTCGAACACCTCGCCTTGATCAAATCGCTGCTGAGGGGATGCGGTTCACTCATTTCTATGCGCAGCACATTTGTGGTCCATCACGGACTGCCTTGATGACCGGTTGTCACCCACTTCGCGTCGCGGAGAAAGGCAACATCAAGAACATCCATCCGGTCGTTCACTCGAAAGAGATCACGATCGCGGAAGTACTCAAAACCAAGGGCTATGCGACCGGATGCTTTGGAAAGTGGGACATGGCAGGGCATTCCCAGGATACTTTCGATCCTAGCTTGATGCCGAACCATCAGGGCTTTGACTATTTCTTTGGCACACCATCAAGCAATGATCGACGAGTCGACCTGCTTCGCAACCATGAGGTAATCGAGAAGTCGGCGGACATGAGCACGCTCACGAAACGCCACACCGATGAAGTGATTGGCTTCATTGAGTCCAATCGCGAGCAGCCGTTTTTCGCGTACGTTCCATACACGATGGTTCACACGCGGCTTGATGCTTCGCCTGACTTCAAAGGAAAATCACCACGCGGGCTATATGGTGATGCGGTCGAAGAAATCGACTTCCATTGTGGTCGTATCATCGATACTTTGAAAAAGCTTGATCTTGTTGAAAACACCTACTTGCTGTTCACAAGCGACAACGGTCCCTGGTTGATCAAGAACAAGAAACATCGGGACGGTGAGTCCCCGCAAGATCACGGCGGTTCCGCTGGCCAGCTTCGGAGCGGAAAAGTCTCAACATGGGAGGGCGGCGTGCGCGTTCCCACGATCCTCTGGGCACCAAATCGAGTTCCCGCGAATACCGAATGTGATCGGATTGCAGCGACGATCGACCTTTTGCCAACCTTTGCCCGGCTGGCCGGAGCAGAAAAACCCACGGATCGTGTGATCGATGGCGTGGACATTTCTCACTTGTTCGCCGGTGATTTCGACAAGTCCGACGACGATCGCTTCTTTGCCTACTTCTTCATCAACAGTCTGCAGGCCGTTCGCCAAGGCAAATGGAAACTCCATCTCACTCGGCCCGCCAATCCACCATGGCTTGGGCAGTTCGCAAAGAACAATCATATCGCAGTCGCTGATCGGATCGGATTTACAGAACCGTTTCTTGTCGATCTAGAAGCGGACCCAGGTGAAACAAAGAGTGTGGCGGAGGAGAATCCCGGTGTCGTCAGTCGTTTACTGGCGCTAGCCGCGAAGGTTCGAGAGGACATCGGTGATCATGACCGGGTCGGCGAGAACGTGCGGTTCTTTGATCCACTTGAAGAGCGTCCCAAGCAGCCGAACTTTGCGCACCTGCGGAGGCGAGCAAAGAAGCAATGACTCAGGCGAGACTGGCTCACACGGGGCTCAACGCAAGGATGGCAAGACGTGTCTTCAATGATCGATTGCTTCGAGTATTCTTAAATCCCATTGAAGTAGCGTTAACTGCTTCCCGCCAAACCAACGAAAGAATTCCGTGATGTACAACACTCGAATGTTATTGGCCGTACTCGCCACGACCTTGGCTCTGTCTCACCACGTGGGCGCTGTCGAAAAGCACAACTGGACTCTGGGATACACGCCCGACAAAAGCATTCGCTTCCATGATCCCATCAAAGGGGCCGCGCTCAAGCTGGATCTGTTTTTGCCAGACGGCCACGAACCAGCTCAGAAACGTGCGTGCATTGTCTTTTTTTTCGGCGGAGGCTGGACAGGAGGCAATACCGAGCAGTTCTATGGTTACGCCAAGTACTTCGCCTCCAGAGGGATCGTTGCGATCTCAGCTCAGTACCGCACAAAGGCAAGCCATCAAGCGACTCCAGATCAGTGTGTGCATGATGGCAAGGAAGCCATTCGATACGTTCGCCGTCACGCCAGCGAACTGGGAATTGACTCTGACAAGATCATCGCGGGCGGGGGTTCTGCTGGCGGTCACGTCGCTGCAGCGGTCGCGATGTGCCCGAAAATCGACGCGTCTCCAAACGATGCAGTCTCCTGCATGCCCAACGCACTCGTGCTGTTCAACCCTGTCTATGACAACGGCCCCGGCGGATACGGCCACGCAAGAGTCAAGGATTACTGGAAAGACATTTCACCTCTTCACAACATTCGAGCTGGGCTTCCACCCGCGATTGTATTCTTTGGATCCGTCGACAAGCACGTCCGAGTCGCTACCGTGAATGCGTTTCAGAAACAGATGCGCGACGCTGGCAACGATTGTGAAAGCCATATTTACGATGGACGAGCACATGGATTCTTTCACATTAGCAAAGGAGGGCGAGCCGCGTTCGAGGATGTGTTGGGTAAGACCGATGCATTCCTGCGAGAGCATGCTTTTCTGTCCGGAAAAGACACGGTCGCTGACTGGACCGCCATGAGCATCGCCAACAAGACAAACAAGTAGCCGAGAACCAGAGCTGAACATGAAGAACAAATTCCGACTCATCCCACTAGCGATTCTGATCTGCGCATCCAGTCTGATCGCGGCAGCGCCACCCAATGTGATCGTCATCATGACCGATGACCTGGGCTACTCGGATATCGGTTGCTATGGCGGAGAAATCGAAACTCCGAACTTGGATGCTCTTGCGGAAGGAGGCCTGCGGTTCTCTCAGTTCTATAACACTGCGAAATGCCATTCCTCGCGAGTCTCGCTGCTGACGGGGCAATACTGTCTCGCGGCCGGAGACGTTGGCATGTCTCATGCCGTCACTTCCGCCGAAATCCTCAGCGATGCTGGCTACTTCACTGCCATGACTGGCAAATGGCATCTCAAGAATCAGCCAACGGACTTCGGATTTGATCGATACTTCGGACACCTCAGCGGAGCCTGCAATTTTTTCAAAGGGGACAATACGTTTCGTCTCAACGGCGAGAAGTGGGAAGTTCCTGATTCCGATTTCTATACCACCGTGGCTGACGTCGACTTTGCCTTGGATTTCCTTAGCGAGGCGAGGCAGACAGAGAATCCCTACTATCTGTACGTCGCCTTCAACGCTCCTCACGCGCCACTTCATGCTTTGCCGGAGGACTATGCGAAGTACAAAGGACGCTATGACAGCGGGTGGGATTCGATTCGAGACGCCCGGATCGCTAAGCAAAAGAAGTTGGGACTATTGCCTGCCGACTTGATGGCCAGCCCCCGACCGCCTCATGTCCGCGCTTGGGAAAAGCTGGTCCCCTGGCAGCGTGATTATGAAGCCAACCGGATGGTAACCTTGGCGGCGATGATTGACCGAGTGGACCAAGAAATAGGGCGGTTGATCGACAACCTGCGTGCTCACGATGAACTCGACAACACGATGATCTTGTTCGTTTCTGACAACGGCGCCTGCCCATACGATCGCAAGAAACCGCTTCTGAACGTCGAACCAACCAACGGTAACATCGCGTTGGCTGATTCCACCGGCTGGGCGTGGGCACGCAACGCGCCGTTTCGATTTTACAAGCAGAATCAGTTTGAAGGTGGAATCAGCTCACCGGGAATCGTTCATTGGCCCAAGGGATTGAAGACCAAGCCTGGTTCCATCGTGAATACCCCAGCGCACCTGATCGACGTGCTGCCGACCCTTGCGGATCTCGCTGGCGCGTCCATTCCCGAAACCTATCCCTCACGCGATTTGCGTCCCGTTTCCGGAGTCTCCCTTCGCCCGATTTTGGAAGGCAAGCAACTGGTGCGTCCCGATCCGATCCACTTACAGTTCTCAAGCGACTTCGGACTGCGAGACGGAGATTGGAAGCTGGTCAGCTTCAAGGGCCAGGAGTGGGAGCTCTACAACGTCGCCAAGGATCGAACCGAATTGGTGAACTTGGCCGCCTCCGAACCAGATCGCGTGGAGGCGATGTCAAAAATGTGGCATGAGATGACCTTGAACGTGCTGCACTCCAATCGATTCGCCAACACCACGATGACTCCGGCCGAAGACCCGAAGTCAAATCGTGAATGGACGAAGTTCAGCGATTCCGAACAGCCACCCGTGGCCTCGGAATCCAAACGCGCTCGCAATCGGAAAAAACCGTCGCCCCTCGCCATTCGATCTCGCAAGAATACCAAGTTGATTCGGAAGCCTCAGCTACTGGAACTAACGTTCACGGGCGAGGATCCCGGCATCGCGATGGACTTGCGACGAGAAAAGGGCTTCCCAACCGGCCCCTACTTCATCAGCTTCGATTTGACGACGGCTTGGAAGGGAACCGGCGAGGTCTTCTTTACGATGGACGAAACAATTCTGCCCAAGGGCCAGCGCGTCGAGTTTGAGATCGCGGGAAGTGATTCGGCACAGCACATTCGGCTTGAGCTTGTGACCAAGAAAGTGCTCCGGCAGCTGCGCATCGACGTTTCAGACGCTGCGGGGACGGCAACGATAGGAAAGCTGCAGCTGGTCAATGAAGACGGAAAAGTTCTTCTCGACTGGACCAACTAAGAAGCGGAGCCGTTGAAGTAAGAAGCGGATGCAAGTGGAGTATGAGCATTTGATTCCGTCGGAATCAAAAGCAATCTCGCGCGACACATCTCACTCTCCCGGCGAGCCCGTGTGACTTGCAGATTTGCTAACTGATCAAGTCTCTGATGACGTGTCCATGCACGTCGGTCAGACGACGATCGATCCCGTCGTGCCTGACTGTAAGTCGCGTGTGATCGATGCCGAGTTGGTGCAGAATCGTTGCATGGATGTCATAGACTTGTGTTGGATTGCTTCGATCCAGAGGCTTGTAGCCCCACGGGTCCGACTCGCCGTAGCTGACGCCTCCCCTGATGCCACCGCCTGCAAGCCAGTTTGTGAACACGTACGGATTGTGGTCGCGGCCCTTGCTTCCCTGCGTGCTTGGCATGCGACCAAACTCAGTCGTCCACAGCACAATCGTATCCTCCAGCAAACCGCTTTGCTTCAGGTCTTTCAGCAGCGCCGCGGCACCGACCGCCATTCCTCGCGCCAGCGGTCCATGATCGCGCTGGATGTCTTCATGAGAATCCCAGTTGCGGCGTGGGAAACCGTTGTCATTGCCGGACCAGACCTGGACAAATCGAACGCCTCTTTCCAGCAGTCGTCGAGCGATCAAACACTTCCGCCCAAAGTACTCGGCTTCCTCGGCAGGATTGATTTTGTCCGGATACGTCGCACCAAGGCGATCGAGTCCGTACATTTTCATGACATGATCCGGTTCGCCAGAAATGTCCAGCGCTTCGGGCGCGGAGAGTTGCATGCGAGCGGCCAATTCATAGGAGCGAATCCGAGCGTCGAGCCGTGAGTCGTTGTCACGCTGCTGTTGAAAACGTCGGTTCATCCGATTCAGCAGCCTCAGCCCGTCCCGATCTCCCTGCTTGGTCACGTAGTCTGCGTGCGGCAACAGGTCTTCGATCGGATTTTCTCGTTGCGGGAAGATCGCGGTTCCCTGTGAACTCGCGGGCAAGAACGCTGCCCCCCAATTCTTTGGTCCGTTGCTCGCGAAACCACGATGGTCGGGCAACACAACAAACGTCGGAAGGTCCTCGTTGATCGAACCCAATCCGTAACTGATCCAGGACCCCATCCCAGGGAACCCAGGTCGTTGGAATCCGGTTGCCTGAAGATAGGTCGCTTGAGAATGCACGCCGGTCTTGCCAACCATGTTGTGGACGAAGGCAATGTCGTCAACGCACTGACCGAGTGGTGTCACGACTTCGCTGATCCTCTTTCCTGATTTGCCATGCGGAGCAAACTTGAAAGGAGATTTCATCCAGGGTCCGAGCCCATTTTGAAACGCTTCCACATGCTCGCCGAAATCAGACTCTTCGCCGTGATGTTTTTCCAGCATCGGCTTGTGATCCCACAAATCGATATGACTAGCCGCACCAGCCATGAATAGTTGCACCACCCGCTTCGCTTTGGCCGGATGGTGCAAGACTCCGATCGCGCCACCCGACGCCTTCGATTCCTCCTGCAGCATCATCGCCAACGCGAGGCAGCCGAATCCGGTACCGCTTTGCTGAAGAAAGTTTCGACGATTTTGCATAGGGAGGTTCCGTAGCGACGCGAGTCAATCCAAAAATACGAATTCGCTGAGGTTCATCAGCACGCGACACAAATTCGGCAGCCCATGAGCCTGTGCATACGCGACAAACTCTGCCTGCTCGGTCTCCGTCGCGGGACGCTGCAGAACCAGTTCCACGGCGCGCTGCACCTTCGATTCCAAATCATCCGCGCTCTGACTGACGCGCGATGCGAACCGCCGCGACATCTCCAGATTGAATGGGTTGTTCAACAGCGACAGCGCTTGCAGCGAAGTCAGAGTCTCATTGCGTCGAGGCGTGCTCTGAGACGAATCTGCACAATCGAGCGTCGTCATCCAGGGGTCAGGCTGAGAACGCACGATGAATCGGTAAATGCTGCGACGATGCGAGGCGGTGTCCGCTGGATCAAACTTGTGATACTCGTAGTGCGGCGAGTGTTGCGTTTTCTCCAGCTCAAACAAATAGAAACCAGGACCACCCATCTTTGGATTCAGTGCACCACTGACCGCCAGGATCGAATCGCGAATTTCTTCCGCTTCCAAGCGACGTCGATTGGCTCGCCACAGGTACTGATTACCCGCATCGATACTCGAATTCCCCGCCTCGTGCTGCGAGGACTGCCTGTAAACATTGCTGGTGACAATCAATCGGTGCAACGACTTCATCGACTGGCCCGAATCGCGAAATTCAACCGCCAACCAATCAAGCAGTTCCGGATGCGTCGGAGTGGCTCCCATTCGCCCCAAGTCGTTGGGCGTCTGGACAATGCCTCGTCCGAAATGATATTGCCAGACTCGATTCACGATCGATCGCCAGACCAACGGGTGATCTTTCCGCGTCAACCATCTCGCCAGTTCCGCTCGCCGCTGCCCCTCGTCCAATTCCGCATCCAATTGGAAGTCATCCGACGGATCGAGCGGCAGGACTCCTGGGGTGGCTGGCTCTCCAGGTTGCCCGACGTTGCCACGATGAAGCACGTGGATCAATCGCTGCTTGCCCTCGGTTGGCTTGAAATTGTTTTGAGGCTTAAAACGCGTGGCCGCCGCGAACACCATCTTTCCCTTTGGCAGCTTACTGAGTTGT
>JBGCGI010000250.1:0-35844 GCA_045110715.1 Rubripirellula sp. | reverse complement strand
GAATCGGGTCGGGAGCGCCTGACTTGATCCGTTGTGCTGGCGACAGGAAGTACTCCGCTGAGCCAACTTGCAGAGACTTCGACGAACTCCCGCGAACCATGTCCAGAATGTCGAGCGTGCGGGTTGCTTGCTTGACGGGTTCCACGATTTTGTACCAGTTCAGATAGGCAGGTTGCTTTTTGGCAGTTCGACCCATGCCGCCCACCGAACGGGCGAAACACTGCGGACCCACCAATGGAGTCAGCCTTCGGTTGGCATCGATTCGGCTCTTCAGTTCGACGCCGTGATCAATCGGATTGGTAGCTTCGACGGACACGACCTCGAGGAAGTCGGTCGGAGAATGCGCTCGGGAGACTGACGAACAGAACGCCAACGCAGCTGCAAAGACGAGAACTCGTGACATGAGCGGGGCATTGGGGTTGGGGCAAGAATTGGGTGGCAACGAAAAAAGCGTCAGCCGCGATGACGACTGACGCTACATGACGACTTGCTTGGCAGTCGACCTTACATTTTAGGCATCATCACGTGATCGATGACGTGGATGACACCATTCTTGCAAGGGATGTCAGCCTTGATGACTTTGGACTTGTCGACCATGACGCTGCCGTCGACAACTTTGATCTTAGCCTTGGAGCCTTGAACGGTTTTCGCTTCGGTCAGCTTCACGACGTCTTTGGCCATGACTTTGCCAGCAACAACGTGGTACTTCAGGATTCCGATCAACTTCTCTTTGTTCTCGGGCTTTACCAAATCGGCCACGGTTCCCTCAGGAAGCTTCGCAAAAGCCTCATCGGAGGGAGCGAAGAGGGTGAACGGACCTTCTCCAGACAGTGTTTCCACCAAGCCAGCGGCTTTGACGGCCGCGACGAGTGTCTTGAAGTTGTCACCGGCCACGGCGACTTCGACAATGGTCTTGTCGCAAGTTCCGCAACCAGCAGTCGCGGTTGGATTGGCTGATGCAAAAGCGATCAGTCCGGCCAAAAGTGTCAGTGCGATTTTTTTCATCTTTTCAATTCCGTGTCAGGTGTTCGGTCACAGATTCGTCAAAGCGAATCTTGTAAGAATGTGCTGTACTTTTGAAGGGCCGCTTTGAGCCCTTCATCGAGAAGAGTATTAGGGCTCGACAAGTGGCAAACGTGGAAACGGAAAAAGAATTCTCAGTTTGTTGCCGGTTTTGATCGCCAGTGCTTCAGCAGTGGGAAAAACAGCATTCCAAAGCTAATCACCAAAAACAGCAGCGAGATGGGTTGCGTCAGGATCGGAAGGTAGCTGCCGTCGGAGGCCTGCAGTCCCAAACTCAGGTTTTTCTCTGCGATCGGGCCCAGCACGAATCCAATGATGAATGGCGCCAGCGGTATTCGCTTGGATTCGAGCACAAAGCCAATCACAGCAAAGGCAAGCATGACCCAGACATCGAACAGTCGATTCGAGAGTGCGTAGGAACCAATCACACAAAAGCACAGAATGACGGGCAACAGGAAGGGCCGCGGCACATGGACGACGCGGGCTAGGAGACGCATCGAACACAGCATCGTGACCGCCATGATGATGTTTGCCAGGAACATCGCGCCCATGATCGTATAAACCATCGTCGGGCTTTCTTGGAACAGCCTTGGGCCGGGCTGCAAACCGTGAATCACGAGCGCGCCTAGCAAGACGGCTTCGACGACGCTGCCGGGCAAGCCCATCGCAATCAATGGGATCAAAGCACCGCCGATCGTCGCGTTATTGGCTGCCTCGGATGCGACGACGCCATCTTCATGGCCGGTGCCGAACTTTTCGGGCTCTTTGGAAAGACTCTTGGCCACGCTGTAGGCGGTCACCGAACCGATGTTCGCGCCGATCCCTGGCAAGATGCCGATCCACGTCCCGATCACGGACGAACGAATCAGATTCGCACCGTGTTTGACCACGTCGCTGAGTTGCAGGAACAAGCTCTCTCGGCCCAATTCGATCGGATCCGAAGTCTGTTCGACATTGATGATGTCGCGAAGAATCTGGTTGACCGCAAATAGTCCGATCAGCACCGGCAGCAGTTGAAAGCCATCGTTCATCTCGGTAATGCCAAAGGTCAATCGCGCGTGCCCGGTCGCCGCGTTGATTCCTGGCATCGCTAAAAAGATTCCAAGGAATCCAGAGAACAGTGATTTCGCCAGCGACTTGCCACCGATGGTTGCGATCAACACCAAAGCCATCATGACGAGCGAAAAGTACTCGAAGAAGCCAAACTTCGAGGACAGCCGCGCGATCGGACTGGTCAACAGGACGAGAAAACCCCACGAAATCATGCCGCCGAACAAGGATGCCATGATGCCCAGGCCCAACGCCCGCCCAGGTTGGCCGTTCTTGGCCATGGGGTGACCATCCAGCGTGGTGATGATCGAGGCTGGTGTTCCAGGCATTCGCAGCAGCGTGGCCGTGATCATGCCACCGCTAACGGCACCAACATAAATGCTGATCAAGAACGCCATCGATAAGAGCGGGTCTGCGCCGTACGTCAGCGGTAACACCAATGCAATCAGCATCGTTCCCGTCAGACCTGGTACCGCACCCACGAAAATTCCCAGGACGGTGCCAATGAACACGACGCCCAGTCCCGACGGACTGGACAGCGCAGCGATCGCATCTTCAAGTCCAGGGATCATACGCGGGCCTGTTCGATCCCATCGAGGGCTGCCAGTGCTTCATCGTGGGCGACTAACGCTTGCTCGATTGCATCGATCGAAGCCGTGTCCAGGACTCGCGTGCCCGCAATGACCGTTTGCTCAATCTGTTGTGGGTTTCGCGAGCCAACGATTGCGGCGGTGACTTCCGGTCTTCGCATCACCCAGGCGATGGCAAGTTCGGGAATCGTCCATCCTAGCCCGTCGGCGATACTCTTGAGCGACTCGACAAAGGCGAGGTTGACTTCCAGTTGAGGGGATTGAAAACGCGGGTCGCGGCTTCGGTGGTCCTTCTCGGTCAAGTTCTTCGCTCGAGTTGCGTCGAACGCGCCCGTAAGAAGTCCTTTGCCCATCGGGCTGTAACAAATCACACCGATGTTGTTCTCTCCGCAGTACGGCAGAATCTCCGCCTCCGCTTCGCGCGCGATCATGCTGTACGGTGGCTGGGAAGAAAGGATCGGATGAATGCTATGGAGTCTAGCCATCTGTGATGCGCTGTGATTGGAAACGCCGATGTGTCGCACCTTTCCCTGTTGTTTCAAGTCGACCAACGTTTGCCAGCCCTCCTCGATTTCTTCATCGGGTTCGGGCCAATGCATTTGATAGAGGTCGATGCAATCGATTTGCAGTGCCCGAAGACTTCCCTCGCATTCCGCGATCACACTTTCACGGCGAAGCGACTTGCCAATTTTTCCATCACCCAAATTCGTGCGACCGCATTTGGTTGCCACGAGTGGCCGATCGGCTTGCGGGATCGATTGAAGTGCTTTCGCGACGAGCGACTCGCTCTTGCCGAATCCGTAAACCGCTGCGGTATCAATCCAGTTGACGCCCAATTCGACGGCTTTGGTGATGGCAGCCACAGCTTCGTTGTCGTCCTGATCGCCCCAGCCGAATGCCCAGTCGCCGCCGCCGATCGCCCAGGTGCCTAAGCCAATCACGCTGAGTTGAAGATCGCTGGTGCCAAGTTGCCGAGTTTGCATCGGTCATTCCTCCGAGATGGGGACAGTTCGAACTGCCAGTTGTTTTAATGGGAACGGTTCCTGCCTGGGAACCAGACTGCAATGCAATCGCTAGTCCTTCAAGGATGCGAGGTAGGCGACCAGGTCGCGAATTTCGCGTCGCGTCAGCACCTTGGTCATTTCGGGCATGATCGAGACCTCATTCTTTTTGACGAATTCGATCTCGTCATTGTCCAGGCGAATCTCTTTGCCGGAGTTGTCAATGATCACAGTCTCCTCATCCCTTTCTTCTTTGACCAATCCTTGAAGTACCTGGCCATCGAACATCAAGAATGACTGGGTTTGATACTTGGGGTCAATCTCTGCGCTTGGCGCGATGATGCTGCGAAGCAGGTAGCCCCGGTCCTTCTTCTTCGCGATGCCCTTTAGGTTCGGCCCAACGTCGCTTCCCTTCTTGCCGACTTTGTGACATCGGACGCACTGAGCACCAAGGTGAGATTGGAACAGGGCTTTTCCGGTGGCCGAATCACCGCCGTCGACGCAGACAACGAATTCACGCAGACCGGATGACTTCTTGTCATTGATTTGCAGGATGGCCTGGTTGGCGGAGTTCACTTGTTGACGAAGCGATTCAATCGCCGAAGCCGCGTCGAGAACATCCAAAGCTATTTCGCGTGCGAGTTTGCCTGCTGCGAGTTTCTGCAACATGGAACCCAATGCTTCGATCGAACGCTCGCCGGCAATGGTCCCTAGTAACGCGATGGCATGCTGGCGTTCGGGCAACTGCTTGGAGTCTTGAATCGTCTTGATCAAGTGCTGTTCGGCACTATCGGAGTCACGCTGTGACAAAATTTCGGCGGCAGCCATCCGCAGTTCCGATGACCTGTCCACCAAGGCGCGGTCCAGAAGTTGCCTGATACTGGAAACGTCTTGTTGGTCGAGCGAACGCAGGGATTCGACTCGGAGCTGACTGGCAACGCTTCTCGATGCGAGTAACGTCTGCAGCGATTCGGCTGCGAGGTTGATTCCGAGTTGACGGGCTGCACGAACCGCTGCGGCCTGCATCCGTGGATCGTCTTCAATGGCGAGTCGCGAGAGTTCCGCCGCCAGGACCTCACGGTCGAACTCACGGCCTGAGGAAAGTTCACGGTGACGGCCATCCACGCGGTCTAGGGTGTCCGGAGTCTTCCAAGTCGCCAGCATCGACAGGGCTTCGATTCGCAATTGATCGTCGCGAGCCGAGTCAGCTGCAAACATCGCCAGTCGATTCGACTCCGCCTTGCCACCGAGTCGGTAGTTCGCGTTCATCGCTCGAAGTAGAAAGCCTTCGCCTGTTAGCTTCGCTTTATTCAGTGAATCCGCAAGAGCGGTCAATTGCGAGGACGATGAAAAATCATCGTGCAGTGCACGGGCAGCTTCCGTGGCAACTTGTTCGTGCTCGTCGCTTAAGAATCCATTCAGATGGCTGTGATCCTGTTGTTGCCGAATCGCGACGACTAAGTTCAGGCGTCCGACCAGGGAACTCTCGCTGTGGGCGGCAGCAAGCTCGGTTCCAGTGGCGCATGCAGCAAGAGCCCTGGAAACCGCAAACCGCAAATAGCGTTTTGATTCCAGCAACTCGTTGGACAGGCTCAGTAGTCGGCCGATCGCTTTCTTGGTGGGGTGCTTGCTCAAGGCGAGCGATGCCATGAACTGAACACGTTCGTCGGAGTGATCCAGCAAGCGAACGAACTGTTGGCCGTCAACATCTTTCACATCGGTCAAAGTGCGCGTCAGCTGTGCTAACATCTCGGCGTCCTTCAGCGTTAGCCCCTGCAGCAAAGCTGCCTTGGCTTGGCTGTCACCGTGTCTCGCTAACTGGCCCAATCCCCATACCGCATGGAATCGCTTGTATTCGGATTCTGCTTGCAAGGATTCGATCAAGGAGTCGGCAGCGTTTTGTTTGACCAGTTCAAACTGAGCTCCAAGACGCACTCGCTGATCGGCGTGGCCGAGCAATTTCGTGAGCTTGGCCAACGCTAATCCGTCAAAACCATTCTTTAGCTGGATCGCGACTTCGCGGCGTTGTTCGCTCAGGTCAGAGTTGGGGGCATCGATTTTCCAAACCGCACCGGTTTGGTTCAAGGGATACCCACCGCCCCAGTCGACTGCGTAGAGAGCGCCATCGGGACCGAAGTTGATTCCCACCAGAGGAATGCCTGAGCCGATTAGGTGTTCGTCCTCCATCTCGAAGGACGCACCGTCGCTGCGGACCTTGAATGCGAACTGAAAGCCGCCCGGAGCACCGGTTAAAAAGAAATGGTCTCGATACTTGGAGTTGAGCGCCGTGCCGGGATTGAAGGCGAACCCGGCTGGACCATCGACGTAGTTTTGGATGGCGGGAAGAATGTAAGACGCTTGGCCGTCAAAATGAGGGAGCCACAATTTCTCTTCTGTCCACGGATTGTATCCGCTGCCGCGATACTGGTAGTTGCAACGCCAACCGGCATCCATGTCGCGAACGATGTAAACGAATCGTTCTTTTTCGTTCTCTTGATCCGAATCGTTGTCGACACCAAACAGGTTTCCGGCGGCATCGAAGGCAAGCTCTTGGACGTTGCGCAGGCCGTGGGCAAAGACTTCGAAGTTGCTGCCATCGGGATCGCAACGCAGCACACCTCCCTGATTGGGATAGTGCAATCGCTTTCCATCGGCAGTCGTCACTGAAATGCCTTTGTCGCCGATTGACCAGTAGATCTTGCCGTCTGGGCCAACGGTCAGTCCATGCATGTCGTGGCCGCCGTAAGCGATGTGCAACCCAAAACCGGTTGCCACGACTTCACGCTGATCGGCTTGCCGGTCTTGATCGGTATCGCGAAGTCGCCAGACGTCGGGCGCGATGGTCGCGTAGACGTTGCCTTCATGCCAAAGCACGCCAGCGGCAATTCCCGTCACTTCGGTTTGGAAGTCCTCGGCATAAAGCCCCATCGCATCGGCGATTCCGTCGCCGTTGTCATCTCTGAGCCAGTGGAGTTTTTCGCTGATCGCGGTCAGGTCTTTCCAATCATGGGATCCATCGTTGTTGTGGTCACGAACGCGATCGCGATTGCGGGCTTGGTCGGTGCCAGGGGCCAATCGGGACCGATAGAACGCTCGTTTCTGTTCCACCGACTGGAAGCCCACATCGTTGGGAATCCAGTCGCGATTGTTGCGAATGTCCAAATCCTGAGCCTTTCGCCGTTGCGTTTGCGTGACGTAGGCGGTGCCATGATTGTCAAAGCTGATGGCAACCGGATCGGGAACGTTCAGGTCGCCACTCCAACGCGAGAATTCGAGCGGCTTTTCATCCTGGGCTGAAACAACAGCCGAGGTGAGCAAAAGCAACAGAAAACTGAATGTCGTTCTTGGCATGAAGGCGGCCATGTTCGAAAGAAAACCTGATTACGAACTTGCGTGAATTGCGTTACAGCTTTCGAACCACCAGATCATCGAACTCATTCAAGTCGTCGAAAGATCCGATTCCGATTCTGCCTTTTCCGAATCGCTTGTCGTCCACTTGCATGTGCGGCTTGGACATGTCGTCAAAGTAGACCTTGATGGAGCCGGATTCGATGTTTCTTTCTACCCGAACCGTATGCCATTGGTCGTCCCATGGCGTGAGTGCCTCGTTTTTGGTCAAAGCGAGTCGTGGGGCTTCTTTGACGATCATGATTTGACCGCTGTGCGGATCTGGTTTTGCGCCAAGATGCACGTAGTAGAAGTGCTGGTCATCTTGGTATCCGAAAAACACACAACAGTCGCGATGGTTGCCAGTGTCCTTGGTGCTGCGGACATTGAACGTGATCTCGAAACTGCCCAGTTCCAAATCTTTGATCAGAGCAACGTGGCCAGGGCTACGAACGGGAGGCTTGTACTTGCTTCCTCGTTCGGTGATTTCGAGAGCGTGGTTGCCATCATGGTCGACCAGTTGCCATGTTTCGGGGTCCAGCATTTGCCAGCGATCGGTTCCCGATTCGAAGTCTTCTTGGAAAGCTATCGACGGTTGATCAGCAAATGAAAGACTGAGGGGAATGCAAGCGAGCAAGAAGGTCAGAGATCGGATCATATCGGCGGGACTCGAGGGTTGCGGAGGAAGGCGAGGCATAGATTCTAATGGCACGAATCGCTGGTTGTAGGTGGAAAAGAGTTTTTCACTCAACAGACTTCACCCGCCAGACGTCTTGGTTCGATACCGGGCAGCCCCGTCGGATACACTTGTGCCGACACGAGCGACAGAGAGCGGAAAATGACATTGGCTACCTTGGACATCCTTGTCCTTTTGATTTACATCGCAGGCGTGATTGGTTTTGGGTGTTGGTTCGTTCGTAAGAGCGGTACGACAAGCGAGTTCATGGCCGCCGGTGGCGGAATGCCCGGCTGGGCGGTGGGGATGTCGATCTTTGGCACCTACCTGAGCAGCAATACTTTCCTTGGGAATCCGGGCAAAGCTTACGGGACTAACTTCAATGCGTACGTGTTCACGTTGTCGTTGCCAATTGCGGCTTGGATTGCGACCCGTTACTTCGTACCCTTCTATCGCCGCAGCGGCGAAATATCGGCGTACCACCATCTTGAGCAGCGTTTCGGTTTGTGGGCGCGAACCTACGCGATGGTTTGTTATGTGCTGACTCAGATTGCCCGCATGGGAACGATCATGTTTGGGGTCGCACTTGGTTTGAACGCTCTGACCGGATGGGACGTCGCCACGATCATCATTGCAACCGGCGTCCTTGTTACTTTCTATACGCTGCTCGGTGGCATCGAGGCAGTGATCTGGACGGATGTCGTTCAGTCTGTTGTTTTGATGGGCGGAGCGATTTTGATTTTCGGCATGCTGCTGATGGGAATGCCGGAGGGGCCTGCCCAATCGATGCAGATCGCGGTCGATGCCGGCAAGGTTAGCTTGGGAAGTTGGTCGGCTGATTTCACGACCAGCACGGTCTGGGTTGTGTTGCTGTTTGGGGTTTTTATCAACTTGACCAACTTTGGAATCGATCAGAGCTTTGTGCAGCGATATCACACGGCCGAGAGTGAAGCGGCGGCCAAGCGATCCGTTTGGATTGGAGCGATTTTGTACGTGCCGATTTCGCTGTTGTTTTTCTTGATTGGTGCCGCCTTGTTTTCCTACTACGCGACGCAGCCGGAGATGTTGACCGAAGTTCGCCAAGCGGTTGCGATTGAACAAGGCGTTGCTGTTTCAGAGCTGACCGACGCGGATGTGGGCGACAAAATCTTGCCTCACTACATTGCCAATAAGTTGCCACCGGGTCTGGCAGGACTCTTGATCGCTGCGATTTTCGCAGCCGCGATGAGCAGCATCGATACCTCGTTGAACTCATCCGCAACGGTGATTCTGAAGGATCTGTATCAGCGATACGTGGATCCCAACGTGACCGAGCGGCGGTCCATGCTGGTGTTACGATTGGCCACGATCGCGGTGGGCGCGATTGGGACCATCGTTGCCGTCGCGTTGATCGGCCAGAAGAGCATTTTGGATTCCTGGTGGCAGTTGCAGGGGATCTTCGCCGGAGGCATGTTGGGTTTATTTTTGTTGGGGATCGCCGCCAAACGTGCCCAAGGAGGGGTGGCTTTGGTGGCTGTGATGGCGGGTGTGTTGACGATTGGCTGGATGACGTTTTTCCCGGTGTTGGATGCTCAACCGGCTTTTCTTCGTAACCCCTTGCACGCGAATATGACCATCGTGATCGGTACCCTGACGATCTTTCTGGTGGGGGTGGTGATCAGTCGTTTCACGGTCGCCCGGGAGTGAAGGAGTTCATCCCTTTGGTTACAATGCGGGGCCAATTCTATGTCTCCGTTGGACGTTTGCTCTTTACTAGGATTTGAATAGATGTTTCGCCGACAATTCTTGAAGGCCGCTGCCGCTTCGGTCGCTGCCACTGCTGTGCTGCCACGCTTGTCATCGGCCCACGATGGCCACCACGCTCCATTCAAAATCTCGCTTGCCGAGTGGTCTTTGCATCGCACGTTGCGTGACAAATCCAAGAACCTCACGAACTTGGATTTTCCACGCATCTCCAAAAGAGAGTTTGGCATCGATGCGGTTGAGTACGTGAACCAGTTCTTCAAGGACAAGGCCAAGGACGAAAAGTACCTGGCCGACTTGAAGCAACGCTGTGAAGACGAAGGCGTCAAGAGTCTGTTGATCATGGTCGATGGCGAAGGCCAGTTGGGGGCGAGTGATGAAGCCGCACGCACCAAGGCAGTCGAGAACCACTACCAGTGGGTCGATGCAGCCAAGTTCTTGGGCTGTCATTCCATTCGAGTGAATGCCGGCAGCAACGGTAGCTACGAAGAGCAGCAAAAGCTGGCCGCAGACGGATTGCGACGCGTCAGCGAATACGCCAAGCCGCACGGATTGAATGTGATTGTTGAGAATCACGGTGGCTTGAGCAGCAATGGAGCTTGGTTGTCAGGCACGATCAAAATGGTCGGAATGGACAACTGCGGAACGCTGCCTGATTTTGGCAACTTCATGATCAAGAGGGGAAAAGACCCAGAAGTGTACGACCGATACAAAGGGGTCGATGAGTTGATGCCTTTCGCAAAGGCCGTCAGTGCCAAGACGCATAACTTTGATGAGTCAGGCAACGAGACCGAGACCGACTACGAACGCATGATGCAGATTGTCGTCAACAAACACGGCTATCATGGATACGTTGGTATCGAGTACGAAGGCAGTGCTGTCGGTGAAATGGAAGGAATCCAGAAGAGCAAGGACTTGCTGGTTCGCATTGCACAGAAGATGGCCAAGTCAGATAAGAAGGCGGGCTAGCGATTGCGAGTTGGTTCGCATGTGAATGCTTCGACGCAGTTCTGGCGAGTTGATCGCGGGGCTGCGTTTCGTTTTTTGTTCTCTGGCGATTTCCTTTTGATTGAAGAGGGACGCCAATCCGCTTTGGAGCCATGCTTGAACTCGTGACGGATCCACAAGAGTTCACAGAGTCCGCTTTGCGAAAATGCGTTTTCGTTGGAATCGGAATCCTGATGTTGATTCCCATCTTTGCAATGCTGGCTGCTCCACCAGAACGCATCGGCGTTGGATTGGTGACCGAAACGCTGAGTGTTTGCTTGGCTGTCGTTATCAGTTTGTTGGCGTTTCTTGCTTGCCAACTGCAGACTCGAGAGGCGAGACGTTTTCGCCGGATGATTGGAGCAACTTTTGCGGTCACCGCAGTCCTGCAGTTGCTCCAGAAGTTAGGTTGGTTTCATCCGCTTGCAGCGCAGAGTTGCTTGATCGTTGGCCTCGTGTTTTCGATGTTGTCCGCGGGGAAATTGCAGTCACGAACGGACTTTTTGACGAAGTTCATACTGGTTGCGATCACCCTGATGTTGTTCAGTGGCATCGGCAAAGTTGCTCAGGTCGGGGAAGTTGTCAGCGGAGTCGCTTGCGTCTTGGGATTCTCAATCATGCTGTTAGCGTTGCTGCTCGAGCTGAAGCGAACAGGGACGCAAATGAAGTCGCGGCTGGAGTCTTTGGATCATCAGGTGATGACGCTTGGTAGGACCAATGAAAGCTTGGAGGTGTTTGTTCGCAGCGCCTCGCATGACTTGAAAGCTCCCCTACGGCACATCGCAACCTTCAATCGTTTCGTGCTGGACGACGCTGCGGATCGGTTACTTGATCGAGAGAAAGAGGATCTTGAACGGGGAATCGATTCTGCCGATCACATGACGAACCTGCTCAATAGCTTGTTGACGTTTGCCAAGTTGGGCACGCACTCGCTGGAAAGAGAACCGTTTTCACTGCAGGAGGTAGTGGAGGCCATCTTGTTGCAGTTGCCGGAGGAGCAACGAGACTTCGTGACGATTGGTGAGATGTCGATGGTGACAGCGGATCGTAACTTGATTCTGCTTGTGATGCAGAACTTGATTGAGAACGCGTTGAAGTTTGATGAAACGGGCCTGCCTGATGTCTTGATTCAGTGCAGTTCGTCGGCCCTGGAAGTGCAGGTTTCCGTCGTCGATCACGGGATCGGGATGGCACGGGGGCAGTTCGAGAGAATCTTCCAACCCGGTGTCCGTGGAGTGACGGATTGCGAGTTCAGAGGCACCGGCTACGGCCTCGCCAGTTGTGTGCGAATCGTGGAGGCCCACGACGGCAAGATTTGGGTGGAGTCGGAAGAAGGAAAAGGTTCAGCTTTCCACTTCACGTTGCCACGTTGAGTGCATCCGCGGCGTGGGCTTAGCGACTCTTCGAGGCATACAGTTCCGCGTACTCGATTGCCCAGGTTTCAAGCAACTGTTCAAAGTCAGCAATGTTGACTTCAGCGACGGGCAGAAAGTGGCTGTGGTTGAACATCTCTTGGTTCATCACAGTGCCCTTTGCTTTCAGGTCCAACACTTGCAGGCTGCTGTAGGGACGAATCACCATTTCCAAGCGGCTGTATTGATTGGTCCGTCGTCCCGATTCGATTCGCAGATCATCTCGGTAGCAGGCAGCGCCCCAACCGATTTCGCCGAACAGCGATTCTTGTTGGAAGCCGGGGAAGTGATCGGCGACACCGTTGACGGCGGATTCAATCCGTTCGGAGAGGGACAACCGATAGGACGTGTGCATCCGCCTCAGTTCCTCTTCGCTGAGCTCTTTCAGTCGTTCTTCGGACGCCTTCAGGTCCGCACGCTTTTTGCCTCGGGCAATGGCGGACTCAAGACGGGACTCAAATTCGTCACTCATATCAGGTCGACGCGTCCGCAGGAGAGGAGTCAGTAGCATCGGGCTTAGGGTCGTCAGCAGAAGTCTCTTGGGAACTTTCCGCGGCCGGCGGGGCTTCGTTGGTAGGCGGCGTTGCAGGCGGCTCGGAAGCGGGCGAATCTTCGCTGGAGCTGTCAGCCGTTGGTGGCTTTGGTTCCGGTGCTGGATCGGCTGGCTTCTTTTTGGCTTGCTTCTGTTTTGGCTTGGGCTTTTCTTTGGCCTTCTCAGCATCCGTTCCGAAAAACTGCATCAGATCGCCAAACGATCGCAAAGGTTCTTTTCCTTGTTGCATGTCTTCGGAAATCGGCTTCGCTTCCTTTTGCCCGACAACACGATAAGACTCCAATTTACGGTCGCGACCCTTACCACGGCCGCCACGCTGATCTCGCGATCCGCGTCCTCGCTGGTCTTTGCCACGTCCTTGAGGACGTCCAGTTGGTTTTCCACGAGCTTGATCACCGCCACGCGCTGGCTGTCCGCCACCACCACCGGTGCTGCTGCTGGGCTTGGCTCCACGAGCTTGTCCCCTGCCCTGTCCGCCGCCACGAGCCTGTCCGCGACCGCCACGTGGTCCCGCGTTCGCACGTGCCTGCTGTCTTTGTTCGGCAAGTTCTGCTTCGCGCTGTGGTGAGACAGCGCTCAATGCGACACGTCGTCGTTTGTTGTCGATGCCCGTGACCCAAGCAGTGACCACATCGCCGACTTGGACTGCTTCGTGCAGGTCGTCCACAAACGTTTCCGAGACTCGGCTGACGTGAATCAGTCCGCTGCAGTCCGGAGCCAGTTCGACAAAGACACCAAATGGCATCACGCCGACGACGACCCCGATAACGACATCGCCTTCTTTCAAAGTACTGATTGTGGGCATCGTGCTCAGCACGGCCGGCGGGGTTCCGCTGATGTCGCTATCCCCAAACGGATCGCAGAGCCAGCTGACCAATTGCTCTGCCCGTTTGGCACCAATTTGCCATTCCTTGACGCACTTGTCGATCTTGGCTCGTTCAGGTTTGGGGCGTTTGATCTGCTCGTGAGCGGGGTCGGGAGTCGCTTCGCTCTCGGAGGTTGCGACCTCGGGCGTTGTCGCTGCCTCGGGCTCAGGAGTGGAGGCTGCTTCAGAAGCGTCAGCTGTGCTTTCGGCTGTTGCTTCTGCGGTTGGCTCCGGAGTGTCGTTTTCGTTTTCCGTTGGCGAGGAAGCCGCTTCTGCTTCTTCGGTTGTCTCAGTTGGGACGGCGGGTTCGGCAGCGTCAGCAGGTTTCGTAACGCCGACTTCTGACGTAACCGAGGCGGCTTCGGATGGCTCCGCTGGCGCTTCGGATGGCTCCGCTGGCGCTTCAACGGCAAACTCGCTTGCTTGTTGGCCTGCAGCGGTGAAGTCTTCGACGATCGGTTTTTCGGGTTCCGCTTGGGCTTCGGTCAAGCGAGTTGGCTCGGTCGGCTCGGCTGAGAAGTCGGGGGCGGTATAACCGGGAGGCGCGTTGGGCGGCAATTCGATATCGAGCGACTTGGCTAGTTTTCGCGCCAGTGCATAGTCTTCTGGATGGATCAAAGTGCCATCGAGTTCTTCGTCGCTGCCGAACACACGCAAGAACGGAATTGCTTGACGGCTTTGTGTGCTGCCGTCCCACTGCTCCAGGGCGGACAGCATTTCTCTTGAAGAGAATAGCGATTTGCGGCGGGAGGAGTCCACTGCCGCCGCTACTTCTGCATTCATCCCAGGCAGTTTCGCCAACCAAGTGGCTGGCGCCGAGTTGACATCCACTCCGCCTCGCGACGCACCGCTGACCATCACGTCTTGCAGCGAAGGCAACATTGCTTCGTCAGCAAGTTCTCGTTGGAAGGAGCTGAGTCGGAGTTTCAGCGGATCCACTTTGGCCAACGCTTGGGCAGGCTGTAGGATCGAAAAGGCAAGCCAGGCTGCTGCGCGAAAGCGACGTGGTGTCGAACGCATTTCTTGGTCGGCCACCGCGCTGCCAGCATACGCGTCGGCACCGCTGCGATCGGCAACGGTCCAGCGCACGGACTGATCGGGTGCTTGGCCAATCAAATCGCCAAGAGCAATCATCGTGGCACGGCGAGCCGGGCCGTTGCTAACGACAACCAAATCGACGTGGTACGTGTGAATCAGCTCGCCCATTTTGGCGACTGCCTGAGACCGCTGTGCGGCCGAAAGTTGGCAGGGAATGTCTTCCCCATGCAGCACGCGTCCGTCGGCAGCAACAATCGTGGTCGCGGCGGTTCTGGGACCGACGGCATCGATTGCCATCACGACGTTTGCTTCCACGCCACCGCGATTGACTTGCTGACGCAAATGGTCTGCGGTGATGCTTACCAGCCTTGCTGAGGCGCGTTCTTGGAGGTCTTCCCACCAAGCGGCTTCGGCAGCTTCGCGGATGGCAGCTTCGTTACTCAAAACCGCGTCTTGGAGTTGCTGTTCGACGTGGCGGTTGATGCCTCCGGCGGTTCGTTGCAACTCGGCAACCAGTTTGGTGGCGTCATAGTCGAAGGAGCACTTGGCAACCTGGCTGCGCAGTGCACGCGAGAGCATGACGATTTGGAAAGAGCTGAGCTTGTCTGAATTCAGCCGTTTTCCTTCCAGTGGTTTCAGGACTCCCACCAACCAACGTCGACGTCGTTGTCGTGGCGAAACCTTCTTCTGTTTCTTGGGCTGTTTGGAATCAGCCTTCTTCTTCGATCCCTTGGCGGCGGCGGCGGGTGCTGCGGCCTTGGTGACTTCGGCTGTTGCGTCAGCGCCGGGTTCAGCCACTGTCGTCTCTGCGGCTGGCGCAGCGACTGTGGCCGCGTCACCCTCGGTGCTGGCAGTGGGTTCTGCGGTCGCAGGTTCAGACGGCGCGGTGTCCGCTGGAGGCGTGGCGGTTGACTCTGCTGCTGGTTCGGCAATCGCGGGGACGGCCTCCGTCGGCTCCGATGCAACGACGGGTTCGGTCGGCTCTGCTGCAACGACGGGTTCGGTCGTTTCCGCTGGAGTGGTCGCGGCTTTGGCTACGGGAGGTTCCGCGGCTGGAGTTTCAGTTGCTTTCTCTTCGGTCGGTGCAGCCGCTTCCGCAGCACTCGAGGCTGTTTCTGTTTTCGACGCCGATTCCTTGCCGGAGTTTGCTTCTCCTCCGATATGAGGATCGCTGATATCAGAGATGCCAATTCGAGCGTTTTTTGCTAACCAGCGAACGGCGGCTCCGATGATACGCGGATCGCCGGCTAGTCTTTTTGCCAGCGATTCGTTCAGACCTGCAACGGCAGCCTCAGCCTCGGTGAGGCCTTCGATCTTCGCAGCGATCGAAGCGAAGTCGGCGCCATCACCTTTTTGCGGATTGAGGACACGGACGGCCAACCGAGTTGCATCGTTGATGTTGTCGCCCGACTCTTCTCGCTTCAGACGTCGACCGAGTCGGGTCAACATGCGAATCGAATTGGACTTCTTGATCGCGTGGCCGATGGCCGGATCTTGAAGCGGAGTTTGTTCCCAGATCTCGTGCAGGTGATCTCGGCGTTCGGCGATCGCGCGTTCACTTTGGACGGCGTCCGAGAGAGCCCAAAGCGAGGCCTCGTCGAGCCCGCCGAGTTCATCACGCCGGTACCGCGCCAGGAATGGCGGCGTGTACCCTTGTTCTAAAAGTGGAAGTGCAAGTCTTAAACTGGAAACATCACAACGCCCGCGTTGGGCAATTGCTTCAAAATCGACGCTCATAACGAGTCGGTCTCTTTAACTGGCTGTGCCCAAGTGGGGTTCGACCGCGACGCAAAGGATTCGAATTGAATCCGCACGAAAGGCAGGAATTTGGGCTCTTTTGAAGTGGGCGAAGATAGCGCGATGTGGGACCAATGTCAAGCTAGCTGTCACCTTTGGTGAACTACTTGGCCGTTTCCATGAATCTGGCCTCGCGAACAACGGTCACTTTGATTTCACCCGGGTAGGTCAGTTCCGTCTCAAATGCTTTGGCGATCTTTTGACAGATCGAGGCTGCTTGTTCATCAGTTGTCTTATCACTGTTGACAATGACTCGCAGTTCTCGGCCCGCGCTGATCGCAAAGGCTTGCCGTACGCCATCAAAGCGATTGGCAATGGCCTCCAATTCTTCCATTCGCTTGACGTAACGTTCCAGGGACTCACGTCGAGCCCCTGGACGACTGGCGCTACAAGCGTCCCCAATGGCCACCAGCATCGTAAAAGGATGCTCGGTGACGATCTCATCATGATGTCCAAATGCGGCGTGGACGACTTCTGGGCACTCTTGATGCCGTCTCAGCAGATCGGCACCAATCTTGGGGTGACCGCCCTCCAGTTCGTGGTCAGCAGCCTTACCTATATCGTGCAAAAGCCCACAGCGACGGGCCAAATCAGCGTCCATCCCCAGCATTTCGGCAACCAGCCCGGACACGAAAGCCACTTCAACGCTGTGTCGGAGCACATTCTGGCTGTAGGAAGTCCGGAAATGGAGACGCCCCAGCATCTGGATGATTTTGTCATGCAAGCCGGGAACGTTGACTTCGTCTGCCGCTTCACGCCCCTTCTGGACGATGATCTCTTCGATCTTTTTGGCGGTGTCTTCCACGACCTCTTCGATTTTGGATGGATGGATACGGCCATCGGCAATCAGCGTGTTCAATGCTTGGCGAGCGACCTCTCGCCGAACGGGATCGAATCCACTGACGATCACCACACCCGGTGTGTCATCGATGATCACATCGACACCGGTCGCCTTTTCGAAAGCTCGGATGTTTCGGCCCTCACGACCGATGATTCGACCCTTCATGTCGTCGGTTGGCACATCGACGGTGCTGGTGGTTGATTCTGCAGTGTGCGCCGAAGCGAATCGCTGAATCGCTGTCAGCAACATTTCTCGGCCCTGAACGTTGACGACTTCCTCGAGCGCTTTCTTGTGTTTCAGTAGTGCCGAGCCACGTTCATGCTCGAGCTCTTCCTCAAGGGCCTCCATCATCTTCTGCGCAGCTTCGTCGCGCGACATGCCGCTGGCTTGTTCTAAGACCGCGACCTGCTCGCGCAGGGTGGCATCGAGCTGGGATCGTTGGTCGACGATGCCTCGCATTTGAGCAGCCAAGCGTGTTTGGCTGGACTCCAATCCGCGTTGTTGTTTTCGAAACGCTTCTTCTTGTTGGCCCTGCAACTCATCGCGGCGGTCCAACTTTTGTTCGCGCAGCATCTGAGTCTTTCGGCTGGCTGCGATCTCTTCGTCTGCTGCAGCCTTGGCTGCTAAAGCGGCTTCCTTGGCTTCCAACAAGAGTTGACTGCGCTCGGTTTCAGCCCGTTGGCGGGCGGTCTCCAGAACTCGGTCGCTTTCCTGTTGAATCGCGGCAATTCGCTTGGCTTCGTTAAGCTTGAAGTAACCCAGTGCCAGTCCTGCTCCGATGAGCAGCGAAACAAGGCAACAGAGTATTACAGTGGGAGTCATTGAATGGTCCTCGGAATCGAGGACTCGAAAACCGCCTACCTGAGCGTCCAATTGCATTTTGCATCAACCAAAAATGCTGGATCCTGTCGTCTTTCCGTTCACGGACGATTCGGCCCACGTTCTCACGTGAATCGATGTGGTTCATGAGACGACTCGCGACCAATGATCTTGGTCGCTGAGTGTCGCGTGTCCAAACCTGCCAGCAGCGTCGGCGCATCGCGCACCTTCGCAGTAAGTTGAACACGATGGGAAGGAGAAAAGTCCACATGGTCGATTGCTGCGTCAAAGTACGTCGACAAGAATCCCTGGTGCAGGGTTTCTGATAACGAGACCTCAACGCTCCGTTGGCGATTCTGTTGTCCAGAGGAGTTGTTAATCTTGTTGTTATTCGCGAGCTCAAAGTTATCCACCTTGAGCGACCTCCCAAGATTAACAGGTGGCCGAGTCTCGCGAAACAACTTGGCGCTACGAATCACCTGCGAAACAGCATCTGTCCCCGCTTTCCAACCCATGACGACCGATTCCCCCTCTGATTCCGACGCCTGGAGCCAACTCTTGGAGGCGATCGGGCTTTCGTGGCCGACCCATCAATGGCGAGATTTGGGCGTTGTCGTCGGCTGCAGCGGTGGCGCCGATAGCGTGGGATTGCTGGTCGCTCTCGCCCATTTGCACCGCGATGCCCAGCCAGCAAGCCGCGGATTCCTGGTTGCCGCACACTACAACCATGGCTTACGGGCAGCAGAGTCCGACCATGATGAGTCGTTTGTTGGCGATTTGGCTTCTCGGTTGGGGGTCGCTTTTGTCTCGGATCGTTCTGAGCAGAACGCACATGATGAGGCGAGTTTAAGATCGCAGCGTTTGCAGTTCTTCGAACAAACCGCCAATCGATCGGGAGCCCGCTACATCGCGGTTGCTCACTCTGCCGATGATAATGCAGAAACAGTACTGCACCATTTGTTGCGAGGTACCGGACCAGCGGGGCTGGCAGGGATCAATCGTACGCGATCGATCGGTCAGGACTTGGTGATGATTCGGCCGCTGTTGGATGTTCGTCGGAGTTCGATTCGCCGTGCCCTTGAGTCGATCCAGCAGTCATGGCGCGAGGATTCGTCCAATACCAATGTTGATTACCGGCGAAATTGGATCCGTCACGAGCTGATTCCTTTGATCGAATCCGAGTTTCCTCAAGCCACCCAAGCGATTGGGCGTGCGATCGAAGGTCAGTCCGATTGGCGAAGGCTGATCGAACGTTGGGCGCGGAATTGGCTCGATGGGCACGTGGTTTCGAGGGAAGTCGTGGAAATCACGCCCGATTCCCAGGCGGATTCGGTGGTTCTGGTTGCCGCTGCGCAGTTGCTGTGGGACCAACAGGGTTGGCCTCGGGGCGAGATGACGCGAGAGCACTGGATGCGACTAGCCGGTGCCCTTCAATCCGGCGAAACCCAACGCTTTAGCTTGCCTGGAAAGGTTGATGTACGGGCTGGCACCACGGTTCAAATCCGGCGTCCGTGAGGTTTCTGAACCTGGAAGCGAATTGGTAAGCGAGCCAGCCCAGTTCGGTTCACGTTTTGCATTGGGTAGTCTTCTAGCGTTTGATTTGCCAAATTGGCAGGTTGGGTGGTAGCGCTCCTTTCGCGTTTCGCTGCCGAGTGGACGCCTCGCGATCGAACTCGTTCAACGTTTCAAATTCCTACATCCTGATTGATTCTCCCGTGGAAGAAGACCTGTATCAGATTTTGGGCGTCAACAAAGGCGCTTCGAAAGACGAAATCAAGAAAGCCCATCGCAAGCTGGCGATGAAGTATCACCCGGACAAGAATCCGGACGACGAAGTCGCGCGCGATAAGTTCAAACGGATCCAAGAGGCGTACGACGTTCTGAGCGACGAAGAAAAACGCGCTGCCTACGATCGGTATGGTGCCGACTTCGAGAAGATTCGTGGGACCGGGTATCAGCCTGGGGCAGGCGGCTTTGACGGCTTGGACTTGGATCAAATTTTTGGTGGTGCTGGTCGCGGTGGAGGCGGCGGTGGAGCAGGCGGAGCGCAGTTCGAGGGCTTTGGCGACTTCTTCGAGCAGATGATGGGCGGCGGTGCCGGTGGCCCACGTGGACAAGGAGCGCGGGGGCAGCGACCGCAAGCAGCGCCACAGCGTGGTGCCAACTTGCGACATGAGCTGGAGATCCCGTTGCAGACCGCTGTGTTGGGGGGGACGACGGAGTTCTACCTGAACAACGAGAAGTTTGCGGTCACGATTCCGCCAGGTGTGGAAACGGGATCAAAGATTCGTTTGCGCGATCGTGGTCATCATTCACCCAATGGCGGTCCGCAAGGCGACATGATTCTGTTGATCAAGGTATGGGATCATCCCCACTTTCGACGCAATGGGCGGAACCTTGAACTGTCATTGCCTGTCACACTCTCCGAAGCGGTGCTGGGAGCAAAGATCGACGTCCCCACGCCAACCAACACGATCACCATGACGATCCCTCCCTGCAGCAGCAGTGGTCGGCGGCTTCGCGTGAAGGGGCAAGGCGTGCGAGACAAAGACGGCGCGGCAGGTGACTTGATCGTTGTTCTCGAGATCGTGATGCCAGAATCGATTGATGAGGAATCAACTGATTTGATCGAGAAGTTTGCAGAGAAGAATCCGATGCCAGTCCGCGAGGATCTCTCGTTTTAGAAAGTCAGTCGTTGCCAAACTCTTTACCGCTGCCAAATTCCTTTTCGAAATCACAACGCATCACGCGCGGCGACGACTTCACGCGCATTCTGCACAACGGGCAGTACGCTGCTGATGGAACGCTGGTGGTTTTCGTGATCGCAAGTGATCGTGATTCGCCGCGGCTTGGTGTGACGATTCCAAAGAAGGCCGGCAATGCAGTCGTGCGAAACCAATGGAAGCGGTGGATTCGGGAATCGTTCCGGACCCAGCAGGACTTGATCCCGGCGGGTTTCGACTACATCGTGCGTCCCAAGAAAGGTGCCAAGCCAAGTTGGCAGGAGATTCAGAAATCGATGCCGCGGTTGGCGAAAAAAGCCGTCGCTCGCGGTCAATAGTGCCAACCCGCTCAGCGGTTCACGTCGCCGACTTGTCGCCGATTGGTTTGTTTTTTGGACGCTTCCATACGCCGACCGCTTGCTTGGCTGGAAAACCGTTGACGGATAACTCGCCGTTTTCGATTCGAATTTCAAGCGTGTCCGGTTCTTTCCAACAGGCGTCCTCTGCTTGGTACTTGTTCGTCAAAAAATGGATCCGCTGGTTCAGCGATCCAATCCATCTGCGGCTGGAATCTGGCTGCGTTTTGTCGTACGGGCCGTCCACCAAGATATCCGTGTGGTCGATCAGGCGATCCACGTGCGAGTCTTGTTGCTCGCGCAGTTCATCCATCGTGAACCCACTGAAGACCATCACCGACAAACCCGCGAGTTGGGTTTGCGCGGCCAACTCCGAAGCGAGCTCGGCATGCGCGAACGGTTCGCCGCCCAGCAGAGTGATGCCTTCGATCTGATGTTCTTGGTGCGACTGGGTGATCATTCGCATCAACTCGTCCATCGACATTTTGGTGCCACCAGAGAAAGAGAGCATCTCAGGGTTGCAGCAACTGGGGCAACGCAACGGGCAGCCCTGCAGCCAAAGTGCGAATCGGCGTCCTGGTCCTTCCGCCTCTGTGACGGGAACAAGGTTTGCGACTTGAATGTTCACGCTTGGTCCTCCCGAAAAGATACGCCGTCGCGAATTATTGAACCTCAATCTCCCCGGGGGAGAATGATGCGAATCGATTGAAGGCAAGCAAATTGAAAGCCGTGCCCGCAAGGTAGACAACTCTCAGCGATCTTCGGTTCGATGCGATTCTACAATCGCTCCTTTGCTTCCTTGCTCTTTCGGTCGAACTCATAAACCTGTTTTTGTTTTGGATCAGCGACGAACAACGAGGTCTCGGTCACTGCGATTCCCACCGGCCCAACCAGTGGTTCACCCTCGTGCCATTTTTCGGTCTTTCCGTCGGCAGTGAACTTCCAGATGGACTTGCCATAGCCATCGGTGACGTATCCATGATCGCCGGCCCAGCACAGACCGTTGGGGTATTGGAATGGTCGGCCGGTAACGACTTGTTTGACCTCTTTTGATTCCACGTCGATCGATTGAATCGCAGCGTCGTCGGGCGTGACCGCCCACAGGATTCCGTCGCCATCGAAAGCGAGGCCGCGGGCGTTGACGCGGGCGACGAGTTCGGGCTTGCCCCCTTCAAGTGGCAGCCGAAAGGTCGCTCGCTTTTCCGCATCTCCCACATAGATCGTCTTGTTGTCAGGACTCAGGGCCAGCGCCATTGGAATCCCGATGTATCCATCGGTGAGTGGCTGGGGAGTCGCTGAAGCTGACTCGATCCAATAAACCTCTCTGGTTGGAGAGTCTCCGACAAGGATTCCCCCCTGCGGATGAGCAACCACGCAGCGCGGACGATTGAGTGGTTTGCGTAGCAAGTTTGAACCGCGGACAAAAACCTCGCGGGCTTCTCCAGCTTTCCAAACACCCGGCAAGTCCAAGTCGACCACGTACAAATCCTGTCCCGAAACAGCGACCGCCAACGGATAGGCCGGCTCGCTCTTCTGTTTCACGGCATCACCGGCTTGCTTGGTATCGGCCTTTGCTTCCTGGGATTGAGCCGCATTCAGTGTGAAACAGCAAGCAAACAGCAGTCCCGCGACCACAGCAGCCCGCTGGCGGAAAGTGCCGGTCAGTAAATTTGTGCCGATTGGGCAAAGTTTATTCATTTTGCGGGTCGTAGGGGCCGATGGAAAAGGATGGACAACCAGGGATGCGGGTGGATCGCGTCCCAAAAGATAAAACGCTATTGAGCAATGACATGATAACGTCACGTCGCACCTTTCAACTGCTCTGTGCTGCCAGCATTTTTGCTGTGGGCACATTTTTTCAGCCGTTGGGTGCCGCCGACAGCCATCGGCATGCAGATGAACAGATTTCGATCGATCACGCCCGAGTCGCTCGGACTGGACGTTCTGCTTCCCCTAACAAGCGAAGCTCGATGGTCGCTCAAGCTGCTCACGGGCAGGTGATGGGGGAAGCCCCTGAGGCGCCCCTGGACGGTTCGTTGGTCCGCAACCGACTCCGCAAGCCAGGCAGCCAAGTCCAGCAAACTGGATTTTTCGACGGCGGCTGTGGCCCAGTTTGTGACTGTGGAAGTTGTTGCGACGCGGATCCCGGATGCGGAATCGAAGGCGTCTATGCAGAACCTGGATGCGGATTCGAGCCGGGCTGTGGATTCGAGCCCGGATGTGGAGTCGAAGTTGGCTGCGGCTTGGGTGCCGCCATCGATACAGTTTCGACAGCACTTGGCCCACGTTGTGGAGTTGTCGGGTGTACCGAATGCGAAGCGAGCTGTGGCATCGAAGAAATGTACGCTGATCCCGGTTGTGGGATGGAGATGGTTGGAGACTGTTCCTGCGATGCGTGCACGGGTTGCGTGGATTCGATTCCACTGTTCCTGCCGATGATGCGAATCAATTGGGGCCGCTTTGATTTCTTTGCTGGTGTTCAGGGTTACAAGGGACCTTTGAATTTCGTCAGCACGAATGCCGCCAATGCAAATGTCCGAGCCGGAAGCGGGAGCTTTGGCTTTTATCAAGGCTTCAACGAAGGACGGTCGCTGCGTCGCTGGTTGGGCTGGGACATGGCAGCACAGTTTGGTCTGCGGGCCACCCAAAGCAATCTTTCAGGAGCTGCGTTCACTGAAGAAACACGTCACCAAGTGTTCTTGACGGGTGGATTGTTCCGCCGCGTCGACTACGGTTTGCAATACGGCGTGGTGCTTGATTACTTGAACGACGACTGGTACTTCCAAGGCGACTCGCTGCAACTGCGTGGTGAGCTGAGCTGGAAGACGGCCGACTGTCATGTTTATGGATTTCAGTTCATGGCCGGTATCGATGACGACACGTCAACGACCGTCGTGGATGATGGTGCTGGCAACATCGTTGCGTCTTCGATCACATTCGAGGCAACTGATCAGTATCGATTCTTCTACCGTCGCTTGCTTAGCAGCAGCGGTTCATGGGATGCCTTTGCTGGATACACAGACGGAGACGACGGATTGCTGGGAGCCAGTTTGAACCTGCCGATGCGTCGTAACTTGTTGCTCAGCACCGGTGCGACGTTCTTGATTCCCCGTCAAGGTGATTCAAGCGGTGGCAACGAAGAAGAAGGTTGGAACATCTCGCTGGGCTTGGTCTACCGCCCTGGTGGACCCAAAGGTTGCGGACGTTACTGCCGACCCATGTTTGACGTTGCCGACAACGGAACATTCATGATCGATCGCAGGTAATCGCTCAGCGATCATTTGGCTAGCCATTGCCGATCGCCACGCCGCCTATTGAATGCTCATTTCGCGAAGGAAGGCCAGCAGCGAACCGAGCTCGGATTCGGTGAGCTGATTTTTCAGTTCGGGCATCATCGAAACACTTGCCGAACGCATGATTTCGATGTCGTCTTTTGGGATCGTATGGAGTTTTCCCGTTCCGTCTTTCAAGACGACGGGATCGCCCGCAGAAACGGTCAAGCCGTTGATGACTGCTCCGTCGTGAGTCAGAACCTGTATCGTCTCGAAACCCATCGAGATCGCAGCACTTGGTTTGACGATCCCCTCCACCAAAACGCTTGGCGCATGTTTCTTTGCGATCTGCGTCAGGTCAGGGCCAACGCCACCTCCAAGTCCGCCCGCTGAATGGCAACTCGAGCAGCCAAGACGTTTCGAGAAAAACAACGCACGACCGTGTGAAGCTTCGCCGACAGAATTCGCCAACTCGCTGGCAGATGGCAACGCGTCGCCGGAAGGTGATTTGTCAACGAAGATGCTAAACTGAACGGCCTGCTCAGATTCATTCTTCCCCACAACCTTCAGTCGCTCGAAACCCTGATTCGAGATGTCAAAGACCAACACCGATCGGGTCTGTACTTGAATGTTGTCGCCATCCAAAACTGGCTGGGTAAGACGAATTCGACGATCGTACTTCGATCCACTGTTTGTACGATGCGTTGCGATCGACTGTCCGTTACCAAACGCCAAGGCCCACTCCAGTTTGGTCAAGCTCATCGTGCTGTCTGATTTCGTCAGCGTCGGAGAGACCCAGACCGCATCCAGCGACGTGTGTTCTTTGGCTTGATCGACTGGGGCACCTTCGGCAACCAGGTAAACTCGGCTGGCCTTTCGAACATCGACGTCAAACTCTGCGATTTTGTCGACACTAGAAACGACCGGTTCGCCAGCCAACAGAAAATCCATGCGTGGTGTACTCCATTTTTTCGGCTTGGCGATCTCTGGAGGATCGGGGAACTGTTCTCCCATACCGAACGCCTTCCAGTCATTCGTGTCGCGATTCTTGCCCCACCAAGCCGCCATGCCCCGAATGTCGCTTGGTCCATCGACTGCGATTCGCAACATGCTTTCTGCGGCGCGCCGATCCGTGGTGAACGCCAGTGCCGTCAGCAGACGCTGACGATCTGCCGGGGGCGTGGTATCGGACATCACACGTTCGGTGATCGCATCGATTGCCGCAGGCGGGTGGAGTCGCCACGCGATGCCGGAGAGTCGGCGATCCCAATCTTGGGGTTCGATTCCGGACTCTTGGACGAGCATCCCATAGGCTTCTTCTTCGTTGTTTTCGCTGGCGATCCCGATCGCTTCCAAGTACCAACGATCCCAACCGTCAAACTGTTTGGCAAGTCTGCCAAGCCATCCCTTGCGTTCTTCCCAACCCAGGTCGCGCAGAGAGATCACGACTTCGCGGCGCACTGCCGATGACGGGTCGTCGCAAAGTGTTTCGCGAGCCTCGTCTAATAAAGTGCCTGTGTCGATGGAGTGACCACCGGCTCTGCGAATCGCACGCAAGGCTGTGATCCGCATGGCCGCGTCGTCATCCTGTAAGAGTTGTTTGAGCCGCTGTGTTCCAGTGTCACCTGCATAAGGCAGCAACCAAACTGCCCGTGCCGCCAGTAACGGATTCGGATTGGCGAGGACTCTCTCGATCGCGGGACTTGCCGACTCACCGCGTTTGCGGATCGCCTGCCAGCCCAGTGCTCGCACGTTGACCGCAGGGCTCAGTAAGGCAGCGACCTGGCCATCCTCGTTGCCCAGGTCGAATTCGGGAGTGCGTGATTCGAATCCTTTGGGCGCGATTCGGTAAATCGTTCCACTGCCCGATTCGTCATTCATTCGGTGTCCACCAACTCCCGGGTCATACCAGTCGCTCACATAGATCGCACCATCTGGTCCAACCGCAACATCCGATGGTCGAAACCAGCCTTGTTTCGGGCTGCCCGTTTTGAGTTTCACGAAGACGTTTCTTTCTAGCGTGAAGCCAGCGCCCTGAGGTTGCGGTTGGTAGGAAAGCACTTCTCCTCGCGCAGAATCGCAGACCAGCAGCAGTCCCTTGGGATAGCGATCTTGGAAACAACCGTTCTCGCCAAACGCCACTCCCGTCGGTGCACCGTAGCCATACACATCGCCTGCCGGAATCGTGCCAGGATCTTCCTGACGCCATTCGGCGATCGCTACCGGTTGCAGTGGTCGTTGGTCTGCCATCCAGCCCCGTGAACCATCAGCCGACGCGAAGCCCGCGTTACCATATTCCATCAGCCAAGTCGTTCGGCAGGCCGGCGGATCATCGTTGTCAGCGTGGAAGACGTCTCCCAACGACGTGACTGCTTCTTCGTAGACGTTGCGAAAGTTGTGTCCAATCGGTTCCAATCCATGACCGTCGGGACGAATTCGCATCGCGACTCCGCCGACCCAAACGCGTCCGTCGTCACTCTTTCTACCCGGCGTGTTGCTGGTCAGGTGAGGGCTTCCTCCGGAGTAGGAACTTCCTGCGCGCAGTGTCCAACCCGACTTGTCGGTGACTGTATGTGCTCCTCCGTTGCCGACGTTGAAGTACCAGTAGCCGTCGGGCCCCGCCTTCACGCTGTGCAAACTGTGGTCGTGATCCAAGCCGCGAAAACCCGTTAAGAAAACATCTTTGCGATCGACGGCCGGATCAAACTTGGCGTCTCGATTGACGTCGGTATAGATCAGGATGTTCGGAGCGCACGAGACGATGACTTGGTTGTCGATCACTCCGATGCCAAGTGGCGCCACCAAGTCGGGATCGCGCACGAACGTGTGTGACGAGTCCGCTGTGCCATCACCATCGGTGTCCTCCAGCACCAGGACTCGGTCACCGCCAGAATTGGAGAGTCCCAGAGCTTCGTTGCGAAACTTGCGATAGTTCACCGACTCGGTTACCCACATTCGACCTTTCGCATCGAAGTCGAAGTTTGTCGGGTTGAATAACTGCGGAGTCGTGGCCCACTCGGTGACCTCAAAGCCTTCGGCCACTTCAAATTGAGCAGGAGCAATCGTTTCCGCGTTCACACTCACGATGAGAAGACAACAGAACGCGACGCCAAGGAAGAAGGGATGATTCAAAACTGACGCTCTTGTGGTTGATTACTTGGATGAGTCGAATCGATGAACGCAAGGACGAGTGGCTACCACTCGCCGGCGCGATGGAATTTCTCTTTGGCGGCTTGCCCGAAAGCACGGCCCGCAGCATTGATTTGTTGCACTGCTTCATCCGAAGACAAACCGGCACAGCTTCGGGCCGCCGCGATCACGGTGTTGCATTCGTTCTCGTCCATGAAAATGGAAGCTTCCAGCAATCGCGATTGCTCTTCTTCGGTGACCGCCAAGAACCCATGCTTGTCCGCATGAACCAATTGTCCAGGGGCAATCTTTTGGCCAAACACTTCGACTTCGCAATTCCACCGGACAGGGCACACGTGTGCGTGGCCGACACAAAGACGCTGAGCCAGTGCTTTGAATCCGGCGTTGGTCATCTCGTCGACATCGCGGATGGCCCCGTCGGTGATGGTGCCAACGCATCCCAAGGCGCGATGCATGTTGCTGTTCACTTCGCCCCAAAACGAACCGATCACTCGCGGTTTGTCCTGGTCTTGGACGATCACGATTTTCGGACCGGGCACGCTGGCAACGTACTTGCGATACTCCTCGTTGCACGTTGCATTTTGCTTGTGATCTGGATTGGACGGCTCGATCACCACGGTCACCGCGTATCCAACCATCGGCCCCATTTGCGGCATGAAGTCATGCGTTTCTTCCAGGTTGAACCCATCAGCAGCGTTGTCACGACGTGTGATCTGCTCCCAACCGTTGTAGATCGTGGGAGTATTCCAGCGTTTGAGTTTCAAGAGATCGGTATGAGAAAGCATGGGTGCGCCGTGTCGAAAGGTTGGCGGAGGAGTCAATGGATTTTGAGCCGGTTCTGATAAGCATCACGCAAGACTTGCATGGTGTGTCGAACCGGTATTCGCGATCCCCGTTTCGTCAAATGGGATGACAACTGAGTCATGCAGCCGATGTTTCCTGTGGCCACGATGTCAGGTTCTTCAGCCAAGACGTTGTCGACTTTTTGCTGACCCAGCGAGTCCGCGATTTCAGGTTGATCGATGTTGTATGTCCCTGCGGATCCACAACAAAGGTGTGCGTCGGCGATCTCGCAAAGTTCCAAGCCAGGGATCATCCTTAGCAATGCTCGCGGCTGAGCTTTCACTCCCTGAGCATTGGCAAGATGACACGCGTCGTGATAGGCGACTCGCAGGTTTCGCTCCCCTGCTGGAATCGGTTCTAAATCACCGAGCCTCTCCAGGAACACCGACACGTCACAAACCTTGTGGCGAAACGTGTCCGCAGCTTGTTCGTCGGCAGTGCCTTTCAAAATCAAGTTGTACTCGTGCATTCCCGACCCGCACCCGGCTGCGTTGGTGATGATCGCATCGACGTCTTGGGGGAAAGCTTGCAGATTGTTTTTGGCAAACGACTGTGCCTTGACGCCATTGCCCACGTGCCAATGAAGCGCCCCGCAACAACCTTGGCTGGCTGGCACGATGACTTCCACGCCATTGCGAGTCAGCACGTCGATGGTGGCAGTGTTGATGTCGGGATCCAAGACGCTTTGGGCGCAACCGGTCAGCAGGGCGACTCGCGCTCGCCGGGTTCCCTTGGCCGGGCTGACTTCGGGCCAGGTTTGCTTGGCCGGCAAGTTCTCTGGAAGCAGGTCCAGCATCACACGCAATGATTTTGGCAACAGAAACGCGAGTGGCTTTACCAACTTTCCACTGATTGCTGCGGCGCGAAACCGGCTTGGGTAAGGCAGCGTCATCTGTGAGAGCACGCGTTGAAACCGTTCCCCCAATGTGCGTTTGCGTTTGGATTCCGCCAGCGAACGAAACGGGCTGATCAGGTCCCGGTAGGGAACTCCGGATGGACACGCGGGTTCACATGCCAAGCATCCCAGGCACGGATCGATGTGTGGCAAAGCGGTCTCAAGGGGCAGCGTTCCTTCCAACACCTCTTTCATCAACACGATGCGACCTCGCGGCGAATCGGCTTCTTGGCCCAGTTCTTTGTAGGTCGGGCAGGCTGCTAGGCAGAACCCGCAGTGCACGCAGGTGCTGACTGCCGCAGCCATCTCTTCGCCTAGCGGTCCGTGTTCGTCAGGATTGATCTCGTGCAACATCGATTCAGCTCGCTTTCGATTCAGCACACGGAAACTTGGAGGCCGGGTCCATCGCCGATTTGACCAAACCGTTGATCTCGCGATCCGGCCAAGCCCCAATGCATGGCTTTTGAGTGGAGCCGCGGACGACGAGTGCAGGCAACTTCGAGGCAATCAGAGACGCTTCGATCTGGGGCAGCGATGCTTCATCTTTGGCAAGAATCCACAGCACGTTGCCAGCCACACTCCAATGGACGACCGCCGAGTCCGGCAAAGAGTCTGTCAATGTGGCGCACTGTTGCGGCGTGCAGGCGACCTTGATTGCGACGCGATGTTCGGGTTCCCAGTCCAAGCCAATGATGGATGCCCACCACGAGTCGGCCGCATCGAAGTCGCTGACGTCATTGCCCCACTTCGATTGAATGTCTGTTGCCAGTGCGTCGTTGGCGACTTGTGGGCCGCGCAATCGGATCGCGACAATCGACTGACGAGGACGGTAGTCGATAGCGTCCAGTTCCCAGCGTGAGGCGGCGGCGATCGACATTCGCTCCATCGCTTGTTGGTGCGACGAACATTGAAGTTGTAGCGTTCGAGCGGCGATTGGAAGCGGGAAGACCTTGAACGTCATCTCGGTCATCACGCCGAGTCGCCCCAAACTGCCCACCAAGAACTTAGGGATGTCGAACCCAGCCGCATTCTTGACGACCTTGCCACCAGCGTTGATGACCGCGCCGTCACCTGCAACGAATTTCACGCCCAGCAGAAAGTCACGCACGCCTCCATATCGAAAACGACCGGGGCCAGCCAAACCTGAAGCCACCGTTCCACCGAGCGTTGCGCCACTGGCTACCAGCATCGGATCAAACGGCAGGTACTGGTTCTTTTCGGCCAACGCAGCAGCGATCTCCGAAACCGGAGTGCCTGCCCGCGCGGTGAATGTGAACTCCGAAGGTTCGTATTCGATGATCCCGGTCAGCTTGCGCAGCGAAACCAGCGTCGCGTTCTCGACAGCGCAAAGTGGCGGCTTGGTTTGATTGCCAACGGCCAGAACTTGCGCAGAGTCTTTGATCAACGATTGGATTTCGCTGTCGTTTTGCGGCTCATTCACGGCTGATCACCCCAGACTTCTCTAGCGGATGCAGTCCATTCAGAGACAGCGAGGGGGCTTCTTTACCCGGAAACATTTTTCCGGGGTTGGCGATCGTCTTCGGGTCGAACGCGTGCCGCAGTCGATGCATCATGGCCATGGTTGGCTCGTCAAACATCTCCGGCAGGAAGTCTCGCTTTTCCATGCCAACGCCATGTTCTCCTGTGATCGAGCCGCCCATCTCGATGCATAACCGCAGTAGCTGTGCGGCTAGCTCTTCCGCTCGATGCAGGGCGCCTTCTTCTTTGCCGTCGAACATGATCAATGGGTGAAGATTGCCATCGCCGGCATGAAAGACGTTGGCAACGCGGATGCCGGCTGCTTGGGAAAGTTGTTCGATTCGTACAAGCGCTTCCCCCAAACGTTTGCGCGGAACAACGCCGTCCTGAACTAAAAAGTCAGGACTCAAGCGTCCCACTGCCGAGAACGCGGACTTGCGTCCTTTCCATATCGAAAGTCGATCGGCCTCATCCACGGCGACACGTTCGGCAAACGGATGCGTCGCCTTCAGGATTCGATGCAACTGTTCGCGTTCGTAATCCAGTTTTTCTTGGGGACCTTCGAGCTCGACGATCAGCACCGCCTTCGCACCCGGCGGATAGCCGCAGGCCACGGCTGCTTCGGCGGCCTCGATCGACAATGCGTCCATGATTTCGAGCGCGCCGGGAAGCAAACCGGAATCAATCACTGCCGAGACGGCATCGCCAGCAGCTTGCAGCGAATCGTATCCAACCAAGACCGTATGAAACTGCTCCGGTTTGGGCAGCAATCGAAGTGTGATTTCAAGTGCGATTCCGAAGAGGCCCTCACTGCCGCAGAACAAGCCCGTGTAGTCGGGGCCAACGGTCTCGACGCTGGAGCTGCCAAAGGAAACCACTTCGCCGGTTGCCAAAACGACCTTGCAGCCGATCACATGGTTCGAAGTCATTCCGTACTTCAAGCAATGGGCACCACCAGAATTGAACGCGACATTGCCACCGATTGTGCAAACGCTTTGGCTGGAAGGATCCGGTGCGTAGTAAAGACCATGGGGAGCCGCAGCGTCGCTGACATGTTGGTTGACAACACCAGGTTCGACGACCGCAACGCGGCTGTCAGGATCAAGCGAAAGAATCTTGTTCAAACGATTCAGGGCAATCACGATTCCGTCCGCCACCGGCAGCGAACCTCCGGAAAGGCTGGTGCCGCTGCCCCGAGCCACAAACGGGACCGCGTGCTCGTGGCACCAGCGCACCGCAGCAACGATTTCCTCTGCCGTTTCGGGGATCACGACCGCCAGTGGTTTGGCACGGAAGGCCGTCAAACCATCCGATTCGAACGCCGCTTGAAAGGCCGCATCGCGAACGAAGCGGTCGGCGGGGAAAATCGATGCGAGGCTTTCAAGTGACGTCATGAGATCGAAAAATCGGGCGAAGATGCGCCACTAGGATTTCAAGCAAGCCTCCAAAGCGGACAGCAGCGTTCCGACATTTCGCCGGGTGGCGCTGTGCCCCATCAAGCCAATTCGCCAAGCCTTGCCAGCGAACACACCCAGACCGCCGCCGATTTCGATGTCATATTCGCTCAGCAAGCGACTGCGGATGGCTGCTTCATCAATCCCTTCCGGAACCGACACGCAGTTCAGCGTGCATAGTGACTGCTGAGGAATGTAGGTCAAGCCAAGCTTTTCCAAGCCTGCTCGTAGCAGCAGATGCATTTCGCGGTGGCGGGCGAAGCGAGTCTCAAGACCTTCTTCCAAAATGATTGCGAGAGCTTCACGCAGCGCATAGACCATGTTGATCGGCGCGGTGTGATGATAGGCGCGGCCGCCCGCTCCGGAGTAATAATTCTTCAGCATCGATACATCTAAGTACCAGCTTTGAACCTTCGTTTTTCGAGCGTCCATCTTTTCGATCGCGCGGGGCGAAAACGAAACGGGCGACAGACCCGGTGGGCAGGAAAGGCACTTTTGAGTTCCCGAATAGATCGCATCGATGCCCCATGCATCGACTTTGACTTCGTGACCTCCCAGTGAGGTTACCGCATCGACGGCCAGCAGCATTCCGGCATCGTGAACGATCTGGCCAAGTCCAGAAAGATCTTGATGAGCACCGGTCGAAGTTTCGGCGTGGACGATCCCGACCATTTTTGCGTTGGGATGGCTTTTGACGGCTTCGGCAATTTGTTCGTCAGTGAAGGTTTCGCCCCAAGGCACTTCGACCGTGTGCACCACGGCACCGGCACGCTCCAAGTTGTCTTTCATGCGTCCGCCAAAGACGCCGTTGATGCAAACGATGGCTTCGTCGCCTGGTTCGATCAAGTTCACCACGACGGCTTCCATTCCAGCCATGCCAGTGCCAGAGACTGGGAATGTCAGCGCGTTACTGGTTTGAAAAACGTCCCGCAACATTTGGCAGGTTTCGTCCATGTAGCCGATGTACTGTGGGTCCAAATGGCCCAAAGTTGGTGCGCCGATGGCTTGCAGGATGCGAGCGGGAACGGTGCTGGGGCCGGGCCCCATCAATAGACGTTCGCGAGGATTCAGTTGTGCAGTCATGGAATAATTAGTTAGGAGAATGCGTCGTGTCTTCACGCAAGGTAGAGATCAGAAAACGCGTGAAAGCGGCGAATCTGGTCACAAGAATGTAATGCAGAATCAGGATCGCCGTTATCCGGCATCAAGAAGTTCGGGCGGGCACGGGATTTTAGGTCAACAGGATCCCCAGCAGACTCGCCACCAGAATGTAATACAGGAAGACGAAGGCTGTGATTCGGATCACGTCGCCTTCACGCCCGACCAGGCCGACAACCGCACAGGCAGCCACGACGTTGTGGACGCAGATTGTGTTTCCGGCGGCCCCGCCGACTGCTTGGAGGGCGACAATCCAAGTTGGGTCCGCTCCGATCTTTTCAGCGACGCCAAATTGGAACAACGAGAACATCATATTGCTGATCGTGTTGCTTCCGGCCACGAATGCACCGATGCCGCCAATCAGCGAGGCAAAGGCGGGCCAAGCGTCACCAGCGATCGCCGCGACGCCGTCGGCCAAGACGTTGGGCATGGAGTCGAGTCCAGCCGCTCCATTCTTGGAATTGATGAAGACCTGCACCATCGGAACTGCAAAGACGAGTGCGACCGACGCAGAAACGATCATCTTGCCGGACCGCCCCACGGCGCGGCGAATCGAGCCTGCGTTCATGCGATGCAGCAACACGGTGAACAGACAAACGATGATGAACACGCTGCCCGGCAGGTACAGCGGTTGGACGGGCGAAATGTTGACACCTGTCTCAAACAAATTCTTGCTGGTTTCGGGATTCATTGGAATCGCAAAGGACTTCAACATCGTGCCGACTCCGAAGAACGGAAGCCGTGAGATCACCAGCAACGCGGCGATCATCAGGTACGGCAGCCATGCTTTCCAAAGCGACAACTCTCGCGGCGGAGCTTCCAGGGATATTTCGATCGAGCCATTCCAGCTGGGATCCCAACTCGAATTCGGTTCGAAGTCCCAAGTCTGATCTGAGGGAAGCAGGAAGCCGTGCTTCGCGGCGGGTACCACGATCGCCAGTCCGCACAACGATCCCAACAGCGAAGGGAACTCAGGTCCCAGTTGAAACGCGATGATCGTGTAAGGAACCGTCATCGCCAGGGCAGCAAAAAGGGCGAATTTCCAAATCTTCAATCCGTCTGCGAAGCTGCGATTGGCACCGAAGAATCGAGTCATCACGGCCACCACGAACAAGGGGATCAGGGTGCCAGCGATCGCATGCAGGATCGCGACCTTGGCCCCTATGATTGGCAGCAACTCAGTCCAATCACTCAGGCCTTGGCTGGCAGCGTACTGGACGACTTCAGCGCTGCCATCAAGTCCCTTTTTGACGCCCACTAAAATTGGAGTTCCGACGGCACCGAATGAAACCGGCGTGCACTGAATCAGCATCCCGGAAACCACCGCGCTCTTGGCCGGGAATCCCAGTCCAACCAGCAGCGGTACGCAAACGGCGGCGGGCGTACCGAAGCCTGCGGAGCCTTCGATGAAGGAACCGAAGAGCCAGGCAATGATGATCACCTGCACGCGACGGTCGGGAGTGATGTCGGTGAAGCCGCGGCGAATCACCGACAGCCCACCGCTTTCGCTGAGAGTGTTCAGCAGCAAAATCGCGCCGAAAATGATGTACAGCAGCGTGATGGTCACGACCAAGCCGTTCAGCGTGGCTGCGAAGACTTGAGCCAGGCTCAATTGCCAATAGAACAACGCGACCAACGCGGCGGTGATGTAAGCCAGCGGCATCGCTTTGGCCGCCGACCAGCGGAGTCCCACCAAGAAGACCGCAACCACCAAGATCGGTGCCAGCGAGAGCAGCGGCGCGACGAATTCAGACATCGAGAGCCTCGGGGTTCACCAGATTTGGTGGTCGTTCACCACGGCAGGCGGCAAGGCAATTCTGCACGGCCATGTTTCCCATCTTGGTTCGCGTTCCAATCGTGCCGCTGCCCAAATGCGGAGCCAGCACGGCGTTGGGCAGATCGTAGAGTTCGCTTTCCAACAGCGGTTCGTTTTCGTAAACATCCAGCCCCGCACTCGCGATCCCTCCGTCACGTAAAGCGGCGACGAGTGCCTTTTCGTCGATGACGGGGCCACGAGCTGTGTTGATGATCGCAGCGGTTGGCTTCATCAGCGCCAGTTCCTCCGCGCCGATCAGGTGTCGTGTTTCTGCATTGAGCGCAACGTGAACGGAAACAAAGTCGCTGATGCGAAGGACTTCTTCCTTGTCTGCGTAGGTGACGCCCAGGGCCTGCTCTTCCTCGGCGCTCAATCGCGTGCGGTTCCAGTACACGACGTTCATGTCAAATCCTTTGGCGCGGCGCACGACTGCTTTGCCGATCCGCCCCAAGCCAATCATTCCCAAAGTGGCTCCGGTGACGTCGCCACCGAGGAACTGCAACGGCCCCCAACCCTGCCAAGCTCGTGTGCGCACGAAGCGATCGCCTTCGGCCACTCGGCGGGCTGCCGCCATCAGCAGCGCCCAGGCCATGTCGGCTGTTGTATCGGTCAGCACACCGGGCGTGTTGGTGACTGGGATCCTTCGCCGCGTCGCCGCGGGAACATCAATGTTGTTGAACCCGACTGCGAAATTCGCCACGACTTTCAAATTTGCATTGGCCGCCAGAATGTCGTCGTCGATTGTGTCGGTGAGCAAACACAGCAAGCCATCGACGTCTCGCAAGCCGGCGAGGATCTCGTCCTTGCTCAGGTAACGATCTTCGTGGTTCATGGTCAGTAGCGAATTCTCTTGAAGCATGGCCATGCTTTCAGGAGGCAGTTCGCGTGTCAGAAAGATTCTTGGTTTTGCGGCGTT
>JBGCGI010000249.1:0-11802 GCA_045110715.1 Rubripirellula sp. | reverse complement strand
GACAAGAAGCTTGCGAAGCTTTACCAGTTGCCCGAGCAAGACACGCTCCGTCTTGCCGATGGTTTTCAACGAGTCAGCCTGGCTGATCACAAGCAGCGTGGCGGACTGATGGGAATGGCAAGTGTTTTGACCGTCAGCGCGAACGGTGTCGATACTTCACCGGTGACACGCGGCGTGTGGGTTTCGGAAAACATCCTCGGCGTCACGCCTCCCCCGCCGCCTGACGAGGTCCCTGCGCTGGACTCGAATGTAAGCGGGGCCACAACGATCCGTGAAAAGCTGGCGAAACATAGCGAGGACAAGACCTGTGTGGTGTGCCATCGAAACATCGACCCACTCGGCTTTGCTCTCGAAACCTTTGATCCCGTCGGTCGCTGGAGAACGAAATATCCAAAATCAAAGGGCAAGTCTGCCAGCATCGATCCGTCTGGAGAGTTTCCTTCCGGCGAAACGTACGACGACTTCGCGGGCTTTCGGAAAGTGCTAACGAAAGGTCGGCATGATCAGTTCACACGCAATCTGATCGAAAAAATGCTTGCCTACACAACAGGGCGACACATGGAGCGGGTCGATCAATACGAAATTGACGATATCTTACAGCGAGTGAAGGCCGATCAGTTTGGACTGCGAACGATGGTCATCGAAGTCTTAACCAGCGAGATCTTTCGCTCGCGTTGACAGTTGCCCTCTGATTGGGAGCGACCTGTCGATTGATTGAATCGTAACGCGGCGGAGTCAAACAGGGTTGATTCCAAACGAGCTAGTCACGAGGCGACTGTTCACCCGTGAGGAATGCCATTGCTTCCGGGATCCATCCGCTGTCCCAGGCGTGTTCTCGGAACGGTTCCATGACATAGCGATGCGGAATCCCATGTTCAACCATCAGTCGATGAATCTCGACGCCTCCGATTGCTCTCGTTCCCTCGGTGTTGAAATAGAACAGTCGCGCTTCATCGCCCAATGCCTTCCCACGCGTCTTGATCAGATGGGAAAGGCGGTTGGCTTCAAAATTCTCACGCGATCCCCACTCGCGAGCGATTCGGCTTGCCCGTTCGGATTCCTCTATCGGCCCGGTATCGACGCGGATACCAGAATCCCAAGCGGCAGCCCGGTAGAACACGTTTGGATTCCGCAAAAGCAACGCTGCAGCGCCCCAGCCTGACTTGCTGAATCCAATCAACAGGCGACTCTTCGCGTCCGTCTGCACTGGGTAGCGTTTTTCGATGAACGGGATGACGGTTTTCAGCAGATGGCTTTCATCCTGCTTCTCCGGGTTCAGATCGTGATCGGCATACCACGGCTTACTCGTGTAACCGGGGGCAACGCAAATCAACTGGTGCTGATTGTGGAAGTCATGCTTCTTGATTTCCACCAAGCCGTCACCATGGGCAAACAACGCCTGTTCCTCGACGCCGTCTTCGTGGACCGGCAGCACGTACAAGACGCGATATTTCTTGCGGAGATCAAAGTCATCGGGGAGAAGAATACGCAACCTGGTTTTACCCGCTTGATGAGGAGACCAGATTTGATGCGTACGGAACCCACCATCGTCTTTGTTCTGCCCCGCATTCCAGATGCGAAAATCACGGATACCACCCGAGAACTCGTTCGGGTCGTGGTCGGGGTTCGCTAACGCGGGCTGAGCATCGACCGCAGTCAGATACTCATCCAAGCTCTCGACCATCGACCGCGCCTTGTCCGGTTCCGCCGCGGCCAGATCCTTCTGCTCCATCGGGTCATCACTCAAGTCATACAACTCGACCTTGCCGTCGTCCGGGTAACGAATCACTTTCCAGCCATCGACGATCGCAGAACTGTATGGAATCGTTTCGTCATAGTGCGGATAGTGCCAATGGAGCGGTCGGTCTTTGATCGTTCCGGTTCCAGTCAGCAACGGCATGATGTCCATGCCATCGAGATGTTCTTCCGGTTTTGGTGAAGCATTGATGTAGGACAAGACCGTTGGGTACAAGTCCATCGCGATCGTCGGCACGTCACTGATGCCATTGATGATTCGAGGGCCGGCGACAATCAAAGGAACACGCGTGCCGCCTTCGTAAGCCGTTCCCTTGTTGCCTCGGTAATTCACGACAAATTCGTTGCCCTGGCTGCCGTTGTCGCCCGTAAAAACGATCAGCGTGTTGTCGAGTTGGTTGATTTCTTTGAGCTTCGCAACCACGCGACCAACACTCTCGTCAAGGCTCTGGATCATCGCCGCCTTGCCGGGGTTGTTCATGTAGTAATCAGCGTCGGGGTTGTCCGCCAGTTTTTGCTCGTACTTTTTCACGTAGCCGGGTTTGCCGGTGATCGGCGTGTGGACGGTGTAATACGACAAGTACAAGAAGAACGGATTGTTCTTTTTCCGCTCAAGGAAATCGACAGCGCAATCGGTCAGCACGTCAGTCAGGCAATCGTCTTCACGACCTTGATCAGAAAGCCGCGGCAACTTCCGGTAGGCGGGATAGAGAAACCGGTTGCCTTGATTGGGCGAATGATCACCACCAAAGTTTTCATCAAAGCCGTTGTTCTCAGGCATGTGATCCTGATACATCGCCTTTAGCGCAGCGAGCCGCTGCGGGTTGTTTCGCTCCGTCGGTTTCGCTCGCGGGACGAGGTGCCATTTCCCCAGAAAGCATGTCGCGTAATCGTTCTCCTTCATCGCCTCGGGCAACAAAACACGCTCGCGATCGATCCACGTTTGCCAATCGGGAGTCAACGTCTTGCGATTGATCTGTGCTTGACCAGGGATCCAGTCGGTCAGATGCAAGCGTGCGGGAGAGCGTCCGGTCAGCAAAGCCGCCCGGCTCGGTGAACAGAGCGTGCTGCCCGAGTAAGCATGGGTGAAACGCATCCCCCGGGCCGCCAACGCGTCGATATTCGGCGTCTCGTGGAATCTGCTGGCATAGCAAACGATCTCGTCAGGACCAAGGTCGTCGACCAAAAAGAAGACGACGTTCGGCTGGCGATCTTCGACCGCATGTGTACGTCCGCTCGTGATTCCAAGCACGAAAAACAATCCTGAGACAACAACAGGAAGCGATCGCTTCGCACCGTGCTTTGTTTTCATCATCGATCACTCTCTATTTGCGTGCTGGCTTCTCGTCCACGTTTTCCATGATCTGCGTTTCGCTGACCCGTGGTGATGGGCAGCCGTCTTTGGGGACTTCGACTTGTGCCGTCCAGAGAATCGCGTTGAGCATGACCTTGCGAAAGTTCTGGTCTTGCCAACTGACGTGATTGTGTGCGCCAGTAAAACCGAATCCACGCCCACCATCTTCGCGCTCGTACGCCCATGCGACGTGCTGCTTTTCACCTGCCGCGACTGCTTTGCGAACGGTCGGATTTCCACTGCGTTGACCGTCTGGCCGCGTCAACGTTCGCTCTGGTGGAAGGTCTGAAAGAATCGGCGTGACCCCCTTCATGTCCTTCACAAAACGCATGTGGTAATACCATTCGTCGTGGACGCTGAAGGGTTTGACGCCGTTTGCAATCGGATGATTGGGAAAGTCCTTGAAGTTCGGGGCCCAGTGTGGATTGACGGACCAATCGAGGTCGCAAAATCCGCCCATCCACTCAAGAAACTTTTCGCCGGGCTTTCCTTTTTCAGCTTCCGTTGCCCAATGGATCATGACCACGCCCACCCCCTGTTTCATCAGTGCATCAAAATCATCTAGATGTGCGTTGAGCACGTGCCCTCGATGCCCAGTGCAAAAGATAACGATCGTTGATGCGTCTTGCAGGAGCGACGCATCTTTTGGGTAGCCGTAATGTGGCACGACAACGCCTTCCACATCTAATCCAGATCGATTCAAAGCGTCCGCCAGAATCATATTGCCAGCGCGATGCTCGTGCGACATTGGGCCATGGCTGGGCGACCCGGAAATGAACACAATCTTCGCCTTGTCCTCAGCAGACGCTGGCAGTGCAAACAGACAAAACAAAAGCAGTGCAAGAAGTGGTTGTTTCATGTTTCAGTTTCGGTTGACGTGTTCTTCATTCTGATCTGCAAATCATAGTCTCAATCTTGGCCCGTCTGTTCGGGGGCCATCCTGATATCACTTTCACCACAGCCTGTGGCGACGCCAGGTCGCGATTTACCGCGTCATCGATCGGAAGCAATGCCGCGCGTCGCTGGGGGAGGAATTCAGAAACGGTGGGCCAGACGATTCGGTTGCCTAACCCGCCAAAACGTGGTTGCAATTCATCTGGAGCTCGTCAGCGCCGTTTGTGCCACCAGATTGGCGCCACCGCCGTGGCCGTCCCGATCATTCCAACGCAAGGTGAAGTGCAGCGAAGAAGAACGCGCCGCTAACGAATGAGCGATAGTGGACCTTGCGAAACTCCGGCAACTCTCTGCGCAGAACACGGTACAGGACTGCCCCCACAACTGCAGCCGCGATCAGATCTGTGACCCGCTCGCTCCAACCTCCCAGGAAAGCGAACGCGAGGCCAACCAGGACGTACCGGACAAGGATCAACCTCCCGCTGACCTTGTAGTGCTGCGCAGGTTTCTCGCTAACACTTAGGTCCGTCGTCAAGAGATGACAGCTGATCAGCACAGAGAACAGGACGGTTGTCAGCACCGTTGCGGGAAGCTCATTGCCGATCCCCAGTGCTAGCAGGAAGTTGTACAGCGCTGCCATGCCGATGCTGGTCGCGTATTCGGTGTTGATGTCCGTCGCCCCCTCCTGGCTGCGCGTAAGAAGACTCTCCAACCCATAAAAGGCCACGAACCCGACAAGTATGAAACCGTAGATCCGGTTGCCGATCACTTCGTGGTAGTCACCAATGCTGGGAATCAATTCCAGGAAGATATAGGCAGCGGCAAAACCACCACAAAGCGAGTGGAACTTTGCTCCCAATCGATGCTCGTATGCCGCAGCGTAGGGCGAGAGCACGTGCACCAAGCTAAAAACGAAGCCGACAATCAAGGGCTTGAGAGTGTCATCAAACATGGCTACTCGCCGCAGAAGGGAAGCATCGACTTCCAAGGGGTGCTTCGAAACGTCATTTGCGTTTCAGGATGAACCAAACTGACGTGGAAACAACTAGGCACCGACGAGCTCGGTAACACGCACACAGAAGTTGTCGTTCATAACCAGTACTTCGCCCCTGGCGATCAAACGACCATTGACGAAGACATCAACGGGGTCACCCGCCAACTTGTCCAGCGCGACGACCGATCCGCTTCTTAGTTGCAGTACTTCTTCCAGACGCATGACCGTCCTTCCCAACTCGATTCGCAAATCCAACTCGACTTCACCAAGCAAATCGATCGGCTGGCTTTCACCGGCTTCCCCGTCGGCCGAAAGATCCTGCAGGCTAAAAGCTGAGGGGCTGTCTGCCGAAGAGGCACCGCCGCTGGCGGCCTGATCGAGGGACTCGGTTGCCTGATCCAGCAGCGATTCAATGTCGTCGGTTTTTAGAGGGCCTTCCTCGGCCGCCTTGTCTAGTTCAGCTGCCATCGCAGCTGCCATTTCCTTCTCGATGTCATCGGCAGCGGATTCGGCCGATTTCGCAGCATCAGCCGCCATCGCTGCGGCCATCTCTTTCTCGATGTCATCGGCAGCCGTCTGGGCCGCATCTCCCCCGCCGGCAGTGTCCGCCGCCATGGCAGCAGCCATCTCTTTTTCCATGTCGAGATCTTCGTCGTCAGCCATGCTGCGTCCTGCGGGACCAATTTTGTTCTAGTGGGGATGCAAGCATCGGAAAAACCGGCGGTTTCCAGCAAGCCCAAAAATTCCAGTCGTCTAGCATGCAAACCACGATTTCTGGCAAGATCCAACCCGAAGCAGGGTGCTTCCCCCGCTTTCAGACTGGCGGAAACACAATCGCTGAGCCGCCCAACCCTGGTCTGCGTGTCTGAGTTTGAAGCTCCATCGTTTGCCCGGCTGAGATTAGCATTCGTGCAATTCGAGGCACGGCCCCCGAGCTGCCAAGTCACGCGTTGACGTTGCAGCTAGAGTTGAAGACGCTTTTGCAAGCAGAGAATGGGAGCGTCGCAGAGCAAACTTAGACCTCAATCTCAAAGCCTTTGCGTTGGTCACGTTTGACGAATGATTGTGCTTGCTCGTCTCCAACGATCTTTTCCTTTGCCGGATCCCAGGCGAGCTTGCGACCTAGTCTGGCCGCGATGCCTGCCAGGTGGCAAGTTGTGAGTGCTCGATGGTGACTGTGCACATCCGAAATCGGATCCTTGCGTTCTTGACAGGCGAGTATGAAGTTGCGGAAGTGGTCCGTCAGCTCACGGTTCTTGTAGACATTCTTCAAGGCATCCCCGGGCAACGGGTTCGTCTTCAAATCGTCCACTGCCTTTCCCGTCAGCCGTCCGCGATTGACAAAGATTCGTCCCAGCGTTCCCTCGAACAAAATTCCGTTGTCGCGATCGTGGCGAAGTTCAATCTGCTTGCCATCGGCGAACGCCGCATTGATCAAGTACTCCGTCGCAGTGTTGTACATCGAACGGTCGACTGGATACCCATCGCGAAACTCGACGGGATGCTTGGCCATGATTGGATCAACGGCAACAGGTCCTGTTTCCGTTTTTCCCAACGCCCAGGTCGCGATGTCGCAATGATGGGCCCCCCAGTCGGTCAACTTGCCTCCCGAGTACTCGTACCACCAGCGAAATTCGTAGTGACCACGTGACCAACTCTTGGTTTCGCCATGATCGCCTGCCAAGTGACGGTACTCCGCCTCGGGCACTGGACCTTGCCAACGATTCCAGTCAAGCGTTGAAGGCGGATCAACGATTGGGAGCGAAGGGCTGACCGGGGCGCCGCCAATGCCGCAGGTCGCCTTCGTAACGTCACCCAATCGTCCGGCTCGAATCAGAGCGATCGCTCTGATGAAATGGATGTTGCTGCGTTGCTGCGTTCCAATTTGGCAAACTCGACCTGTTTCTTTACAGACACGCGACATCAGTTGACCTTCGGCGATCGTCAACGTCATCGGCTTTTCGCAATAAACGTCTTTGCCTGCCAACATGGCTTCGATGGCGATTTTCGCATGCCAGTGATCCGGCGTGGAAACATGCACGATGTCAACGTCCTTGCTGTCGATGATCGCCCGATAGTCGGCAACGACCTGCGCAGTGTGACCACTCCATTCTTTGGCGAGCCTTCCGGCCCGCTCTCTTCGACTGGAGTCTGCATCACAGACAGCCACGTAGTCGCCAAGCTGTCGCATGCTCGGTGCCGAACCATAGGGTCGGTCGATTCCCGTAGCCCTCTGACACCAACGACTGCCCGTGCCCACCGCAGCGATCCGCGGTCGCTCGTTTGCGCTAGTGAACCCAGATACACGCTCCGTCTTGCTTGCCACGAACGCAGCGCCGGCCCAAGTCAAAGTAGATTGCAGACATCGACGACGGGTGATGGTCTTTGATTCGATCATGAGATTTCCCAAGAAACGTGTTGTGCCGAAGTCAAAAAGGACGAGGCGACAACATACCTGACGACTGGCAGCCATGCAGGCGAGGCGTTCATTTCTCAACCACCGTCTGACCAAATGGCGGCTGAAACACTTCGAATGAATCAATCTTCGCGGTACCATTGCCGATCGGAACGAGCTCGATTAGATGTGATTCATTCGGCAGCATTTGCGCTAGCCGAGCAGTAAACGGTTCGGCATCTTCCCCTTGGAAACTGACGGTTTCCAAAGTCGATCGCGTGACATCGAACGTGAAGCGGTCACCGCTGCGATTCCGTTCGGCGCGACGCCACAATTCGGGCTCGATCGCAATCTGCCCACTCGCGCTGAGGAAACGTTTGAAGGCGTTCCCACTACCATCGGGCCCCGCCTTGCTTCCCGTCAACTCAAAGTCGCCTTCGTCGTTGGTCACGACGACTGTCCAAGTTTGCGGCTGAACTCCCTTGCCAAGGGTGATGCCGTGCGGGCCCGTATCTCGCGGAACCGTCGGTGATCTGCCGAATTTTAACTGTGAGTTCTCTTTGCCCGGTTGTACATAGCTCATCAAAAAAGCGTCCGTTTGCTCAGCCGGCTTCCCATCAATCCGCACCTGAAAGCTGCCTCCGCCAGGCGACTTCTTGCCATGCAGGTCGATCCGTGTGCCAACGAACTGCGCTGCCAGAGAGCCGTCATCGCTAGTCTTCCACGAAATTCGTCGTTCGCGTGAGTCAGCGGTGTAACTGAATGCCTGCGGTTGCCGAAAGTGCGCGAGAATGTTTCGATTGATCATCAGAGCACCATATTCCGATTGATGCACCGCGTCTTTCAGGAGCGATTCAATTGGCAATTCATTCGCCTTCAGATAGTCAGCCCAATCACGCCGGCTTTCAACGAACTCGACCTCGTGTTTGCGACAAAGACTGCGCAGCGCTGCGACATCCTGATCGGCGGCGTTCTCTGACTTGCCCCACATTGCAGCGTCTCGAATGCGCCAGTGGATACTGGGAACAATGATGTCGGCCGTCGTATGGGTTCGCAATTCCAGGATCACCTTTTCCAGATCAGCCGCTTTTCCGATCGTATAGATAATCACCAAGTCTGGCTGGTCCGGAACCACCAAGTGCCTCGCCCAACCTTGCAGGTACTGCCAAGGACAGGAGTTGCCAACCATCTTCCGAAATTCGATTGGCGGCGCGCGGGGGTATCGTTTAGGAAGCTCGGCCTTCCAGAAATCACCGTTGCCGAGCATGTTGCAGTAACTGGATCCAAGGGCCCAAATCAAAAACGGTCGTTCCGGCCTGATTCCGCTTTCCAGTTTCTGAATCGAGAGCGTCAGATGTTGCCCGTCAGTAGGCCGAGACTTGGCGACGTACTCTGCAGCACCGCTCGGCTTCCCTTTCTGCTTGCGTGGCTCGTCCGTGACCAGATTGCGTTTCTCCTGCGGCGATGGGTCTGCTGCACACAGCAAACTCAAAGAGGCAACTTGTAAAAACACCAATGAGAAAAACACCGACGAGACAAGGACGGGCAGCTTCATCATGCAACTCAGTTCGTGGAGCCAGGGGGACCGAAGTGTCGATTGTAACGCAACTTGGGCTCTGGCTTTGACGGTCAGCGAGCAGTCTTCATCGCGTGAATTCGACGAACCCGAAGTACGCCGGATGGTGGAATCGCGGAAAGTTTCGATCTCCCTGAGACCACTGGCTTTTGACTAACATGTTTCGGTCCAGCCGATTCAAGTTCAAGCGCCAACGATCACCTGCCTTGGGGCGACCAACAGGAAGAACATCGCGAAAGAGTTTGAATGGAATTGCAGCTTCCAATGTCCAACACCGATCAACGTCGCTGTCATCGTTGACGGTCCCATCCACCGACACGGCAACCTGGATGCCGTCCGGATTCCATCCGAGTGGCTTGTCGAGACTTCCGTGCGGACGATACTCGTCAAGCTGAGTCCCCAATGCGTTCATCTCAAGATTGAAGTATCTTTCCGGATGCTCGAATTCAGGTGAAGCAAACACTTCCACGCAGTCATCACGGTAGACTGCATCGTCTCGCTCGACTCGGGTCGCTTGGATGTTCTTGTCCTCGCACCGAAACGAGACGTAAAGGTATTGGTCGTCCCACAGCATGCGTGCGTCGGTCTGTTGCCGCTCGGCGTCGCCTTCTTTCCACCAAGTGAACACAAAATCGCCAACTGACTTGGCGGATTTCCAAGCCGATTCATCGCGTTTTCCATCGATGTCGATCGGCTCTTTGGCGCGAGTGATGGTCGCGTGTTTGTGTTGGAGTGGTCCGATCTTGTCCTGAGCTGACAAGAATGCAATCAGATCGGCCGCTTGCTGCATCGTCATTCCAGACAACAATTGATCTGGCATCGCGGACTTCGCTGACGGTTGCATGTCTTCGATATCGTCAGTCGCCAACGTGAGCGTTTTTCCAGCTGAGTCCACCAACGAAATCTGCTCTTTCGATTCCTGGGTCACGATGCCGGTAAGCACCTTGCCGTCTGCGGTGAGAATCGTGCGTCCGCGAAACTTCGAATCGATCTTTTCGGAGGGTTTCAAAACGCTAGCGAGAATCTCATCCGGTCTTTGCTGAGTACCGATTCCGTTCAGATCCGGCCCGACCTGCGCGCCGACCGAACCGATGCGATGACAGGCACGACAGTTGACATCCTTGGCTTCTTCAAAGAGTTGCTTTCCTCGTTTGGCAGAGCCCTCTTGCGCGAGCAGAGTTTCGGTGTCCACCGTCGGCCCCAGTCGTTTCACACGTTGATCCTCGGGCAAGTAGTGCTCAAACAAATCGCGGACCAAAGGATTCTCGTCTGCGGTGCCTTGCTTGATGATAAGTGTCTTTAGGTCATCCTGAATCGATTCATCGCTGCACAAGAGGGACAACGCCATCGCACCGGACGTTGATGCCAGCAGCGACGAAATGCGCTGTTCAGGTGCCGATGCCGCGGGCAGACTCTCGATCGCAGCCCGGATCTTCGTGCTGGTTTGATTCTCCGCCGGAAGCGATGCGATCCAGTCGTGCATCACTCGGATCCCGCGGATATCGGTCACGTTGCAACCGAACTGCGGCATGTGGCCACGACCTGACTTGAGCATGCGGTAAATCAAGACACTTCGCAGCGGATCGCCGGGTGCGACAACACGTGCGTTCGCTAGTCCAAAGGAGCCCTGCGCCGGTGGTTGATCGATATAGTTGTTTTCCTGGAACGTCTTGGTCAGATCAAAATTGAAGTTCGCCGTCCCTCCACCCAGTTTTCGATGGCAGGTCGCACAGTTCAGGCTCAAGTAGGCTCTCGCACGATCCTCCAGCGATTGAGTTGTATCGTGGGGCGACGGCGGGGGCGATTTTGCCGGGATGCGTTCCGAAAACAAACCCAAGCCAGCGAACCGCTCAAGTTGATTGCCCTGGCCGACCTGGATGTTCAACTGCTCCGGCCAAAACGCGTGGACCGCTCCGACACCCCAGGCATGACAAAGCAGACACTCGCTACGCGCCGAGTGACGCCATGTTTGGCTTCGCAATCCGCCGGGTTCGGTGGGATCCTTGATCAAGAGTTTGCGATCAATTCCAACATCGTCCTGAAGCACCGCCTCGGTCTGATCATCATTCCAGATGTAGTTGTAGGCACGCCAATCGTCGAGGTATCGATGCAGCAGTTGCGTTTCGATTCGACGCTCTGATTGGGAATCACCAGCAACCGTCAGGTAACTCACGGTTTTTGCCAGCACGGTGTGTTCTGGAAATCGAAATCGACCAGGGTTACTTGCGATCTTGTAGTCGTCTTTCTTATAGAGTCCCAGTTGCTGCGACTCAGGTACGGCAATCCATTGACGTGACTGGGTGCCATCGGCCCAGTGTGGTGCGCTGATCTGATACTCAACGACACCTGGCGAAGGCTCTTGTTTCAAGACGTCCGAGAAGACACCGGTTTGACTTAGCTTCGTCGGAAACGGTTTCTGGTCGGCTGCTTCGGTGTTGGGTTCCAGACGCAAGATGGTGCCGTCGTAGGCGAGGATAAGAACCTCGCCACTTGGATCGAGCAGAAAGCTGATGACCTGCAAAGGTGTGTCAACAAGCTCTTGATGCCAAAGGACTTGGTCGCCTTTGTGCTTGAGTGCCCAAACTTTTCCGGTCATCCAGTCGCCATAAATGTAGGCTCCCTTCAGTTCCGGAATGCGATCACTTTGCCAGAAGTGTCCGCCCGATATCGAGCGCGAATCACGACGTGTATGCTCAAACAGCGGCGGCGTGATCGGAATTTTGGGCTGCAGATCCTGTTTGACGGTTTGCGATCCCTCCTTGATGCTCCAGCCATGGTTGCGTCCTTTTTTGACGCGGTGAATCATCTCGTGCGCCTCCCATCCAACATCCGCG
>JBGCGI010000248.1:0-57917 GCA_045110715.1 Rubripirellula sp. | reverse complement strand
AGTATCGACCTGTTCGGCGGGTTTACAGACACACCTGCCGGTAACGCGATTGGGACATCCGCGTTCGTGGTAACGGCCCAGGATGCTGGCGGAACCGACAACGGAGGAGTCGACACTTCTGATCCACAAACGTTCACGATCACGGTCACCGGTATCAACGATGCACCGTCGTTCATGATCGGTGCGGAAGAGACGGTGGGCGAGGATGCCGGAGCTCAGACCGTTTCCGATTTCGCTTCCGGTTTTGATCCTGGTCCCAACGAAGACGGTGCGTCAACCGATTCGCAGGTCCTTCAGGACGAAGGTGCCGATGGCACGATGAATCCGTTCTCGACCGATCACATGAATCCAACCGATCTCGGTAGCTTGGCTCATGGATCAAATGTCGTTCGCGGCTTCATCGATGCGGCGAGCACGGTAGGCGATGTGGATGTGTTCACATTCCAAATTGAGGATGGTTTTCAGCTGGATGGTTTGTTCGTGCTTGACTACGACTACATCACGCCGCCAGCGAACAGCAACGAACGTAATGCGTTCTTGGGGATCAATGACGCGGCTACTTTTCCCTACGATGTGAATGGATTGGACATCAACAGCAACTCATCGTTTGATGAGACTCTGTTCCTTGGAGGCACGGTCTTTGGGTTGGACGATTCGCCAACGGCGAACATTTTGCCGCGAGCTGGAGTGGTCACAGGAAGAAAGTTTAGCGGTCCATTGCCTGCCGGGACCTACACCTTCTATATCCAGCAAACAGGGCCGGCCAACACCTACTCGCTCGATTTACAGGTGACGGAAATCACCAAGCAATCCGCGGTTACTTACACGGTTAGCAACCTCAGCAATACCGAATTGTTTGCGGTTGCACCTACGATCGATCGTGAAGGAACCCTGACCTACACCGCAGCGGATGATGTGAGCGGGACTGCTACGTTTGACGTCGTTGTTCAGGACGACGGTGGAACGGATAATTCGGGCGTGGATACGTCCACGACGGTGGTTGGCACGATCACCGTGAGCTCCGTGAACGACGCGCCTAGCTTCATGGCGATGGACCCCGCAACGGTGATTCAGGACTCAGGCGAACAGACCTTGGCTGGATTCGCGTCGGGTTTCTCGCCGGGACCGGCTGATGAAGCTGGGCAGACGGTGCTTGGATACAGCTTGACCAACGTGAGCAATACGGGCTTGTTCTCTGCTGGACCTGCGATCGACATCAATGGCGACCTCACTTACACACCCGCCGATGGCGTGGTCGGAAGTTCGACGTTTGATCTTAGCGTACAAGACAGTGGCGGCACCGCGAACAATGGAGTGGACGTCTCCGAGACGCAAACATTCACGATCAATGTGATCGAAGCGTTGAGTGTCACTTGGGCTGATCCTGAGGACATGATCGTTGGCGTGGCGCTCAGTAGCGTGCAATTGAATGCGACCGCCAATGTTGCGGGCTCTTTTGTGTACACGCCGGCTGCTGGGACGGTTCTGGCCGAAGGCGATGGCCAGGTTCTGTCGGTGACATTCACTCCCGAGGACATGGCTTTCGCCCCCATCACCGAAACGGTCACCATCAACGTCGTGGCTGCTCCGACGACGAACGATTTCGGAGACGCACCTGTGGGTTTTCCGGTCTTGCTGGCTGACGACGGCGCACGCCACGGCGTAGGGTCGCTATTTTTGGGAGCCAACGTGGATGTCGAAGCGGACGGGCAGCCATCCGCCGCGTCGAATGCTGATGGCATCGACGAAGACGGCGTGTTCCAAGTCACGGATCTGATCGCAGCCGGTGGTGTCGCTTCGACAGCCAGTTTGCAAGTTCAGGCTTCCGAAGCTGGGTTGCTTGACGCTTGGATTGACTTCAACGGCGATGGCGATTGGATGGATGCAGGCGAGCAAATCGCTACCAGTTTGAGTGTCTCAGCGGGGAATACTGTGGTCTCCTTTGTGATTCCAGGAGAAGCCATCGCTGGTAGCCAGGCCTCGAGATTCCGGCTCAGCACTGCTGGCGGGTTGTCGCCAACCGGTGCTGCGCAAGACGGCGAAGTGGAGGATCATCTGATTCCCATCATGGACGGACAGGTCTCGCCTGCCGTGGACGTCATTCTTCCAGAAGTCGCAGCGGTCGTCTTGCAAGACGCTGGTGAATTGGTCGTGCGTGGTAGCAACGGAGATTTATTTCGTATCCCCACCGATCGCATTGGGTCACTGAATGTGTTGGGGACAGGCGCCGACGACATGATCACGGTCGATGTGACGGGCGGCCCGATCGAACCTCTGGGTGGACTGAACCTGCTAGGCAATGGTGGCAGTGACACACTTCGTGTGGTTGGAACAGCAGAGGTTGACTTGGTGACCACGGGCGCAATTGTCGCACAGGGTTTCTCGACAATCGATCTTTCCGACTCGACCATCAACACCATCCGAATCAGCGCGGCCGCGGTTCGGTTGCTGTCTTCTGCTAACTCGGTTGGGATCGTTGGCGGCGAGGATGACGTGATCATTCTGGATGATCTGGCAAGTTGGCGAATGGGCGACGTTTTGATCATCGATGGCCGATTCATTCGCAATTTGGTGACCACCAGCGGTTTAGAAACTTTGCAAACCGAACTGCCCAATGCTTGGCAGAACGTGGTACTGGTCAACGATGTGAACAACAGTGGCGATATCACGGCCGGCGACGCTCTCCGTATTATCAACGAACTTGCCCGTCGCGAGTTCTCGGATCCTGATTCGCAGGATCTACAGGATCCTCTCAATGTCGCCAGTTGGCCCGGCGTGTACTTTGATCAGAACGGAGACAACCGAGCGACCGCGTTGGACGCGTTGCGGGTGATCAACGAACTCTCGCGACTTTCGCTTGGCGGCGAAGAGGCAGAGCAGTTGGTTCCGCAGGCTGCAGCTACAGATCAAGCGATGACGGACTTGCTCGAAACGGCAGGCGTCGAGGTTGGGCGGAACGTCGAGAAACTGCTGGGCGACTTTGATCTTCCCGCAGGTGATTCCGCCAGCGAGATTGTGGTGGATTCGCAGTTCGCTACGGAGGAGTCAACGAGTGAAGAGGCCGTCGATGAATTGTTGGCGACGCTTCACTTCTAGGTCGAAGTGCAATCGCACCGTTGCCTGTTGATCTCGGTTACAGGCGACGTTTCGACTTTCGGCGGCAGCATCGCTTGAATTTTTCTCCGCTGCCGCAAGGACACGGTGCGTTGCGGCCAATTCGTTTTGGACGTCGACCGGTCGACGATAGAAAACTCTTTGTTTTCTGTCGGTAGATCGACTCCAGCATTTGGTAGAGTTCGGGGTTTTTCTTCTGCAAGATGTCGGGCGCTTCGAAGAAGTACTCGCTCAACACTGCGAAATACTCTGCCTCATTGGTATAGGCGTAATCGTTGATGTGGTGTCCACGCGATTTGGTGGACTTCAGCTCTTCTCCGACCCAGCGAATCCAAGGTTCAACCGTCGCACCTGGAATGCCCGCGGGAATGCCGTCAACGCTGCCGTCAGCCTTGTCGACCAAGTGCGAAAACTCATGAATGCCAACATTGCGTTTGTCTTCGGGGTTGCTGAACCCGGCGAAGAGATCCGCCTTGGAAAGAATCATGATGCCGCTGAGATGATTCGTTCCGATCATGCCCAAGATGTTGTGGTCTGACTTGTCACCTGTGCCATCGTCGACTTGATAGTTCTCACCGAACGCGGTGGGATAAATCAGAACTTCGCCCAACCCTGAGTACTCCCAGTCATCAAATCCGAACACCGGGATGACCGCACTGGCAGCCACCAGCGCGCTTGTTGCATCGTCGACGTCCGTGCGGATTCCCGTGATGGGGACTTCATCGAGGAAAACCTTGACCAGCGATCGAAAGCGTTCTTTCTGCTCATCGTTCAGAACGCGAAAGAATGCCACGTAGGTCAGAAGTGTTTCTTCCCAAGCGTCCGGGAACGGAGCGGCGATCACGTTCAGGCGTCGAACCGTTGTTCGTCGCAGAAAGTGGTAGATGCCAAAGCACAGCGGAATTGCAAACCACCATCCAGGCGATGCAAATCCCAAGCCAGCCAGTGCAAGTGCTGCGACCAGCGAGATCGCCAAAGCGAAACGTTGGTTGGCTTGATTCGATTCAGGAGTGACAAGCATCAGGCAGTAAGGTCACGATCGTTCGCGAAATGGAATTTGCTTTTCGAATTGGACGCTCGTGTCCAATAGGAGAATCGCAGGGTTCCTCATGGTTTCGCGACCGCAGGAGGCCGGAACCGGTGATTGCCTCGCTTGGCGGCTTGATGCGTTTCCTGTGTGTCTTGTTCGATTCCCGGATCACCTTGCGAAGCCAACCAGCGATCGAGTTCCGTGCTCAGTCGCTGCATCACCGGTTTGGCGCTCTCGGTGTCGACGAGATTGTTCAACTCGTAGGGGTCCGACGCCGTGTGATAGATCGCTTCGGGCGGGCGCTGCATGTAACGCTGTACCAGGTCATAGGTTTCCGGCGTCTCCCAAGAATCCCACACCCAGGTTTGCCAGTAGGGATTGTTCAGCAAGCCATCGCCCTTGATGCCCATCAAATGCTTTTCGATATACAGGTTTTCGGACTTGAGGTTGCGTACATAGCGATAGGTCCCATCGCTGATCGTGCGGACAGGAAACGGCGGTCCTTCCGGCACATTGTTGTGCACGCCATAGACGTACTTTCGATGAGTGTCAGCCTGCCCCCGCAATACCGCGGCGAAGCTCGTGCCATCGAATTGGCTTGGGTCAACCGTCGTGCCCGCGATGTCCAACAAGGTGGGGACGACATCGGCATACTGCACCATGGCATCGGTTCGTTTGCCGACCGGAACGACACCCGGCAAGCGGGCGATCAAAGCGGTATGGACTCCCGTGTCCCAATTCGTCCACTTGTTCCCCGGAAACTGAGAGCCCTGCTCGGAGGTGAACAGCACCAGCGTGTCGTTGGCTTTTCCCGATCCATCAAGCATCTCCAGCAACTCGCCAACTTGCCCGTCCATGTAAGTGATTTCGGCCAGGTAGCGTGAAAACGCTTCGCGAGTCAGTTTCGTGTCGGCCATGTTGAGGGGTAGCTTGAGTTTGCTGGGCGGGTAGGCCGAGGCGTCGCCCATCACCCAGGGCACATGAGGCTCCACGAGGGCAACGACCAAACAGAACGGCTTCTTCGGGTCGCGTTGGATGAACTCACTGACGCCCGCTAGTTCGTGAGTCTTGGTCGGATTGCGTACGCAGCTCTTGTCGTAACCGGTGACCTTCTCAAATGGAAACGCCTTGGCTGGTGCAACGTGAACTTTGCCAGCGATTCCGACGCGGTAGCCGAGTTCGCCCAAGTGATGAGGCATGCTTAAAGTTTCAGGCAGACTGGCTGAGTGATTCCAGGCACAGCCATTTCGCATCGGATACAAGCCCGAGTAGAGTTCGGCGCGGCAAGGTTGGCACATTGCTTCGGCCAAGTAGGCATGGTTGAAGGTCAGGCCTTCGCTGGCCAACTTTTCCAAGTTTGGCGTCTTGGCGTTTGGGCCTCCATACAGCGGCAGATCATTGAAGGTGCAATCATCGGCCATGATGATCAGCACATTCGGTTTGTCCGCGGCGAGGCATGGGAGCGAAGACGAAAAAAGCAAGACGGCGAGTGTGCACAGATGGCGAATCATGGCAAATCAATTGATAGGAAGCTTGAATGGTTCGAGTGAATCTTGGCAGCTAGTGGGAGGATGCGACAGCGGGCAACTTGTCAGCGAATCGCGCGTCCGTTCTGCGTAGCTCGTCAATCGCAGCCTGACGCATGCGAATGACACGGGCGTGATGCTTTGGGTCATTGACGAGATTTGTCAACTCTTCGCGATCGGAATCCAGGTCGTACAGCTCCTCGGTTTCTCCCTCGACGAACGTGCGAATGTACTTATATCGACCGTCGTGAATCGTCGCGTACCAAGGGACTTGCCCAATCTTGCGAAGGACTGCGGGATCCACTGGAATTTGATCCGTGTCGCGGCCGTAGTTTTGCCCGGTGAAGGACATCAAGAGCGAACGCTCACGTTGCTGGGTTGGATCATTCAGGTCCTCCCTGATCGATCGTCCATGCATTTTCCAAGGGAGCTCGATCTTCGCGAAGTCGAAGAAGGTTGGAACGAGATCAACGCCGCCGATTGGCGTGTCGCAGACCTTTCCCGTCGGAAGCTGACTTGGCATCGAAACGATCAGCGGGCTGCGGATATTCGCGTCGTACGGAGCAACTTTGATCCGGTAGCCATGTTGTCCAAACGCGATTCCTTGATCGGAGGTGAAAACGATCAAGGTGTTGTCGTACTGGCCAGTCGCCTTCAAAGCAGCAACCAACTTGCCAACGGATTCATCCAAGGCAACGACTCCTTGATGGTACTGTCTGACCCAATCGTCCAGCGTGCTGCCGTGAACTCCCGACACTGGTTCTCTGCCTCCGGTGGCCCGTTTACGTCCTTTGAAACGTGGCTTGCCGTCCTCGCCTTGGTACCATTGCTCGACCTCTTGCATGTAGGCAGGTTTGCCCGCGCGAGGGGGATAGATGTCTGCTGGAACCGGAACGGACACCTCTGGATAGTTTTCCATGTGCCGATCTGCCGGAGTGAAGGGGCCATGGACCGCGCCGTAACAAACCCACAGGTACCACGGCTTGTCAGGATCACGGTTCTTCCCGTTGAGATACTCGATCGCCCAGTCGGTGTAGTTGTCAGTTGAATAGCCCGGGACAAGTGTTGACTCACCACCGTCTCGTTCGATCAGTTGGTTGTAGTAGTAATTGCCAGCGTTGTCTGGATGCAATGGTCGGTTCCAAACGATCTGGTGATCCCAATCGCGTCCATGGCCGGAGTCGGTACCGGTGTGCCACTTGCCAATGTGTGCGGTTTGATAGCCGTTCTTTCGGAACACGCTCGGCCAGAACGGGCACTGCTCAGGGTCGTAGGTGCTGCCGGGATACTTTCCCTCCATGCGCATCGATTGGATGCCGTGTTGGTAGTGGCCGGTCAGCAGGCTGGCGCGCGACGGCATGCACCAGGTGCCGATGTACGCGTACTTGAAGCGAACGCCATCACTAGCCAACTGGTCAATGTTGGGCGTCTTCGCGAAGGAGTACGATTCTGGATAGCAACTGATCGTTCGATGCGAATGATCATCGGTGTAGATGAACAGAATGTTAGGACGATCCGCAGCGAAGACCGTTGGCAACTCCATCGCGTAGCATGCAATCAGCGCGAGGAGGCAGTGAAGCGATTTCATAGGACACGATGGTCGAGGCAAAGAAGAGTCGTGGTGACCACAACTCGGGCCCGACATTGTACCGGAATCGAACACGCCAGAACGCAGGCTTCGCTCTCGTGCCCCGCTGGCATGGCAATGATCGCAGCCAAAAACGCCTAGCTGGACTGACTGGAGGTGGGGGCTGCGGGAGGTCGCCAGCCGTAAATCTCGGTCAGCGCTGCACAGATGATGGTCGTCAACTCGCCAAGCCGAATCGGTTTGCTGAGCACATCGTAGGCTCTCATCCGTTTCGCCTCACGCCGAATTTCGTCGTCCAGCTCGGCACTCATCAACAAGCAGGTCGGGCTCTTGGGCTGCGCGTTCAGATGCTGGATGACTTCCAACCCCGTCACGCGAGGCATGTGGACATCGATCAAGGCGAGGTGAACTTCCGAATCGTTGATCACATCGATCGCTTCCCGACCGTCACAGGCCTGCGTCACACGGAAGCCGCGTCGGGTCAGACCTTCACACACCACTTGGCGAAACGCCGAGTCGTCGTCGGTTACGAGAAGATTGGGAACGACCAACACGTTTGATCTCTACATGTCCACAGGAAGCAAGCCGCATGTCACCCTGGCAGGTAAAACAAGACTATCATGATAGTCCAGACAGCGTGCAATTGTGATGCCATTCTGGCCTCAGAAGCATCACTTTCACTGTTTGGCAGTGACTGTGGGCCAATTGGTCGACGGAAGCCGATTCTGTATCCATGCGTTGCTGCCAACCTAATCCCAAGATCCACTCGAGTTGTCGATGAGCCCGCCCGCAGCTGCAGATTCCGCCGATTCGGCACCTCGCGATCCTCGGGGGGCTGCTCCTCCCAAAGTCCGGCCTGCCGCCAAGCCTGCCATTTCGGCCAGCTCGCCAGCGGAGGTCAGCGAACTTTCAAAGCGAATCATTGGGAACGTGGAGCAAGCGATCGTCGGCAAACGAAAGCAATTGGTGCTGTCGCTGGTGACGTGGTTTAGCGGTGGACACCTGCTGTTAGAAGATGTGCCAGGAGTCGCCAAGACGATGTTGGCTCGAGCTCTGGCTCGCAGCGTCGGTTGTACTTTCAAACGCGTTCAGTGCACGCCCGATTTGCTTCCGACCGACGTTACCGGAACCTCCATCTTCAATCAGAAGACATCGCAGTTTGAATTTCGTGCGGGGCCCGTTTTCACACAGATCTTGTTGGCGGATGAAATCAACCGCGCCACGCCGCGGACTCAAGCGTCGTTGCTGGAAGCGATGGCCGAAGCTCGTGTGACTGTGGATGGCACGACGCACACGTTGGATCCTCCCTTTGTGGTCATTGCCACCCAGAACCCAGTTGATCACGAGGGCACATTCCCGCTGCCCGAAGCACAGCTGGATCGTTTCATGATGCGGTTCAGTTTGGGCTACCCGTCGATGGAAGAAGAACTGCGAATGTTGGAAATGCTGCAGTTCTCGCATCCCGTCGATCGATTGAAGCCTGTGGCGAGAGCCGCCGAGATCGTGCAAGCCCAAGCCGGCATCCGCAAAGTTCATGTCGACCCACGCGTACGACAGTACTTACTGCAGATCGTTTCGGAGACACGGAGTCATGAAGACTTGGCGCTGGGAGGCAGTCCGCGAGCAACGATTGCATTGTTCCGCTGTGCTCAAGCCATGGCTGCGATTCGCGGCCGAGAGTTTGTGTTGCCTGATGACGTGAAAAAGATCATCGCGCCGGTCATGAACCATCGCCTGATCGTACGCCCCGAAAGCCGATTGCGAAAAGTCAGCGCCGAGAAAGTGATCGAGGAAATCGTTGGGGAAATAGCTGTGCCAACCATCGAAGCAACCTAGCAGGACGCTGGGCGCGATCGAGATTGAACTTGAGCCGATGGCTAAACCGAAACCCGATGGCTGATCCGACACCCTCTGTCTGAAGCGAAAGCCGATGTCTGAATCGAAAGCCGAAGCTGGACCAACGTCGAAGTCCGCGATCATCGCGGGTATCAGTGCGTTGTTGTTGCTGGGGATGATATCGGGGGCTTCGCTATGGGTGATGTCGGCAATCGCGGCTGGGATCATGGTCGCAGTCAACGCAATGCTCTCGAAAATTTGGTCCACTGCCACGATCGCGGTGCGGGCCGGGGATGATCGGGAAGTCAAAATCGGCGCGACGTTCCCCGTCGAAGTCAGGCTCACCAACCATGCTCGCATCCCGGTGCTCTGGCTGTTGGTGGAAGATCTGCTGCCGCGTTCAGCGACGATGTACGATCCGCCTGCGTTGGCCGTTCAAGGTGATCGTGTGCAAGTGATTCTGCTGTGGCCAGGGCAAACGAAAAAGATGCAGTACGCGGTTTCCTGCAACCGGCGTGGCTATTTTCAAATCGGTCCCACTGTGATGGAGACCGGGGACATGATGGGTTTGTATCGTCGATACAGAGTTGGCAACACGCCGATCTATGCAACGGTGTTGCCCGAAGTCGTGCCGCTGACGTCCTATGAGATTGGATCACGTCGACCGATTGGCGAAATCAGGATGCGAGCGCATTCGATGGACGATCCGACCCGTCTACGTGGCATTCGCCAGTGGCAACAAGGCGATCCAATGCGCAGCGTGCACTGGGCGGCAACCGCACGAACCGGTGTTCTGCATAGCAAAATCTATGAGCCTTCCTCGATTGCGGGAGCGACGTTGATTCTTGATCTGCACGAGAAGACGACTCCCAAGCGACATGAACCTTTGCGGAGTGACTTGGCGATCACGGCAGCGGCCTCGATCGCTTCTTCCCTGCATGACTCGAACGAACCGGTGGGTTTGGCGACCAATGGGCGAGACGCGGCCGATCGAATCCGTTTGGAAGGGTGGGCGGGGGACCATCGTGTTCGCGATGAAGCGAAGACTGCGGCCGCGATGATCAACGAGAGCGATCGCCTGAGGCCTGTCTTGCTGCGGCCGTCGCGAGGACCTGTTCACATGCATGAAATGATCCGCACGCTCGCGCGGTTGGAACGCACCGACGGGCTAACACTCAGCGAGTTGTTGGTCGAATGCGAATCTCAGCTGTCTGGTGAGACAACGTTGTTGGTGATTCTGCAGAAGGCTGCAGCGGAAACGATCGCTGCGCTGATTGGGCTGGCGCGGCGAGGGCGTGCGGTAGCTGTGATCGTCAACACGCAAGATATCAACGACTATTCGGCGATTGCGGGGCCACTGATCGCCACTCGCATCCCAACGTTTCATTTGGCGACGAGGGACTCGATCGCCGAAGTCTGCCGCCAGACACTGGTCCGCTAGCTCGTGCAGATCGCGATCAGGAGAAACGAAGCAAGGCGTAGTTCTTCTTTCCTTTTCGGATCACCATCACGGTTTCGCTGGCCAGATGGCTTTCGTTCAGGCGAAACGCATCTGGCTTTTCGCCGTCGGCTAGTAGTTCGCCAAGTTTCTGGTTGTTGACGTACACGCCGCCATCTTTGATGGCCCGGCGAGCCTCACCACCGCTGGCGCAAAGCCCGGCTTCTTGCAACGCTTCGACAATCCAGAGTCCTTCACCGGTCAGTTTCTCTCGCGAGATTTCGCAGCTCGGCACGTCGGCAAAAATTTCGCCCAAACTCGCGTCGGTTTGCGTTCCGATTTCGCCGCCAAACAGGATTTTGGAAGCTCGCGAAGCAGTGTCCAATCCACCGTCGCCATGAACGAGTGCCGTCATCCACTCGGCAAGCCGGTTCTGTGCGACTCGTCTACCGGGATCCGATTCTGTAGCCGCCGCCAGTTCGTCATACTCTTCTCGTTCGATTTCAGTCAGGTAGGCGATGCAACGCATGACATCCGAGTCGTCAACGTTTTTCCAGTACTGGTAGAACTGATACGGGCTGGTTCGATTGGGATCAAGCCAGACGGCGCCCTGTTCGGTTTTGCCCATTTTGCGACCGTCGCTGGTGGTCAACAGCGGTGCTGTGATTCCGAACAACTGTTTGCCCAGCATCCGACGGCCTAAATCGATTCCAGCGGTCACGTTGCCCCATTGATCACTTCCGCCGGCTTGAATCAAACAGCCGTGCTCACGAGACAATTGCACGAAGTCATAGGCTTGCAGCAGCATGTAGCTGAACTCGGTGTAGCTGAGTCCCGCTTCGCTATCGAGTCGCGATCGGACCGACTCTTTCCCCATCATTGCGCCAACAGGAAAGTTCTTGCCGACGTCTCGCAAGAATTCGAGGTAGGAGTATCCCTGCATCCAATCGAAGTTGTTCAGCAACAGCGCGGCGTTGGGGCCGTCGAAATCAAGGAAGCTGCGCATTTGGGCTGCCACGCCGTCGACGTTTTCTTGAAGCTGCTCGGCAGACAACAGGTTGCGTTCTTCGCTCTTGCCGCTTGGGTCGCCGATCATGCCGGTCGCGCCGCCAACCAAGGCAATCGGCCGATGCCCTGCTTTTTGAAACCGACGCAGCGCCATCAGTTGCATCATGCTGCCGACGTGCAAGCTGGATGCGGTCGGATCAAATCCGATGTAGACCGTTTGTGTTCCCGATGCGAGTAACTTCGCGAGACCCGTTTCGTCGGTGCACTGATGAATCAGGCCGCGCCAACGAAGTTCTTCCAGTAGATCGGTATTAGGCATGTTCGTTTTTCTTCCGTTGGCCAGCCAGGATGGCCTCGGCGACCAGCAGATCTTCGGGGTAGGTGATTTTTAAATTGTCGGCGGAACCGCGAACTAGCGAAACATCGTGTCCGCAGCGCTCGACGAGTTGAGCGTCGTCGGTCGCCGGACGACCATTGTGCTTTTGATAGGCTTCTTTCAACAACCCGACTCGAAAAACCTGAGGGGTGAGGGCCAGCCATAGTTCGCGGCGATCGACAGTTTCGCTACGTCTTTCTTGGATTGAGCTGCGTTTTACCGTTCCTGATACCGGTGTGGCCAAAATCGCGGCGCCCGTCTGAGAGGCGATCGCGAAGACTGCACTCAGATCGGATTGGCCGACCAGCGGGCGGGCGGCATCGTGAATCGCGACCAAATCAATCGCCTCATCGCCTGAGATCGCGTCCAACCCTGCCAGCACACTGTCTGTCCGTTCGGCACCACCGGGAACCAATTGAATCTGCAGTTGCTCGACGAGAGCCTTGAACTCACCTTCAAAAGCACTTCGATCGCTTGCCGAGATTGCCATGATGAGGGGGCCGACCAGCGGGTGTTGTCGCAATCGCGCGGCGGCATGAAACCACAGTGGTTTGTCCGCGAGTGATGCAAACAGCTTGTTTCGTTGTGAGCCAAACCGTTGTCCGCTGCCGGCGGCGGGCAGGATGGCAGCGATGCTGCCGGGTTGGGGAGATGCGTGGGCGGGATCTTGCATGGTCAGTTCGCAGAGTACGTCAGAGGGATCAGGTGTCTAGACATCTCACTCACCACTCCATGAGAATCAGTGATTCGGTGCTGCGAAATGACTTGAAACTGCATGGCCTCTCCGCGGAGAGTATAGTTCCAAGTTCGTCGCAGCGGGGTGAGCGGGAGCCAAGCATCCGGTAGATCAGAACCGGGCGGCTCAAGCCGATACGCTAAAAGGACAGCGAGCAATCTAACGGGATATAGCAGAGGAGCCGGCCTGAATCAGCGCGAGATGCGCTGCGGGTTGCTAGACGACTTCGTCTTCGTAGTCCTCGTATTCTTCTTCGTACTCCTCTTCGGAGTCGTCATCTTCGTATTCCTCTTCCTCTTCCTCAGCGTCTTCGTACTCGTCTTCGGCGTCTTCTTGCGTTTCGAGCTTTGCTTCTTGGGCCTGCATTTCCTCCTCGACTTCTTCGTCGTCCTCTTCGACTTCCAGGCCCTGCATCGTTTGCCACTGAGCCATCGTCATGGTGACTTCACGTGCTTTGCTGCCGTTGTACTCTCCGACGATTCCATCTTCGGCCATGAAGTCGATCAGTTTGGCGGCACGTCCGTATCCGATTCCCAGGCTTCGCTGTAGCAAAGAGCAGGAGCCGCGGCCTTCACGAATCACAACTTCGATGGCGCTGTCGTAAAGTTCATCTCGTTTCTTGATCTGTTCGATGGAGGTGCCGTCACCGCCCTCCCCTTCTTCGTTGACCTTCAGGTTCATCAATTCGCCAACGAAGTTCTGTTCGCCGAGGCTGCAGTGAGCGCAGACGGCATCGATCTCGTCGTCCGATAAGTAGGTGCCCTGTCCACGAATCAGCGTGCTCGTTCCCGGCCAGAGGAACAGCATGTCACCGTTGCCCAACAATTTGTCGGCACCGTTTTCGTCCAGGACAACGCGACTGTCGGTTTTGGATGCGACTTGGAAACTGAGACGGGCTGGCAAGTTACTCTTGATCAAGCCCGTGATCACATCGACCGTCGGTTTCTGCGTCGCCAGGATCAGGTGAATTCCAACCGCACGACTCTTCTGCGCCAGACGAATGATGTGTTGCTCAACATCTTTTCCGGCGGTCATCATCAAGTCGGCCATCTCGTCAGCCACGATGACGATGAAGGGCAGCTTGTCGGGGACCTTGGCGGCGCCGTCTTCCTCTTCGTCGATCTCCATGCGACGGAGAACCTCTTCGCGACCGAGATCGTTGAAGCTGTTGATGTGGCGAACGCCGGCTTTGGCCAGCAGCGAATATCGCTCTTCCATTTTCTCGACCGCCCAAGCGAGAATCGCTTCGGCTTTTTTCATGTCCGTGATCACAGGGTGCATGAGGTGAGGCAGGCGGCCATAGCCGCTGAGTTCGACCATCTTGGGGTCGATCATCAGCATGCGAACTTCGTCAGGACGGCAACACATCAGCACCGAACTGATGATCGCGTTCAAGCAAACACTCTTACCCGTACCGGTACGGCCAGCGATCAGCAGGTGAGGCATCTTGGCCAAATCGACGACGATCGGATTGCCCGAGACGTCCTTGCCCAAGAACACGGGAATGTTCATTTTGGCCGACTTGGTATCGGATTCTTCGATCACATCACGCAAGCTGACGACCTGCCGAGTCTCGTTGGGAACTTCAATTCCGACGGAGTTCTTGCCAGGGATTGGGGCCACGATACGCACGCTTGGCACACGTAGGGCGATCGCCAGATCGTCTGCCAAGCTGGTGATTTTGCTCAGCCGCAGACCGGCTTCCAGTTCGATCTCGTATTGCGCGATGACGGGGCCGGTTTCGATTTCGACAACGCGGATGTTGAAGCCAAAATCTTTGAACGTCAGTTCCAGAATGTGAGCCTTGCGACGGACTTCGACCAGTTGGTCTTCATAGTTGATGTCATCGCTTTGCTGAAGTAACTGCAGGGATGGCAGACGATAGTCCTCGAAGCCAACAGGTGCGGCTTCTTTGACGTCTTTGTAAAGTTCTTCTCGTGGGTCGGCTTTCTTCTTGCGATTGGGGGCTTTGACTTTCGGCTGCGGGAGTTCATGAGAATCATCGCTGCGCAGCTTCAGAGTTTCGTCTTCTACCTCCAAGTCGCGAGTTGGAGCCTCAGCGATTGCGTCTTCTTCCTCGGCTTCGTCTTCCCACTGCTCTTCCTCTTCATGCTCTTCTTCGTACTCGTCTTCGACCAACTGCTCGGGTTCGGACGCGGCGACTGCGGCCACGGCAACATCCTTACCAGTCTTCTTGGCTGCACGGAATTTGATCTTCGGCTCCGGGCGTGTTTGCTCGGCCTCCTCCTCTCCTTCTTCTTCTGCGCCGTCACCTTCGATTCTGATCGGCTCTTCCAGATCGGTGAACGGCTTTCGGACTCGCTTGACGCCGGGCAACGAACCGGCGGCACGTTGCATGCTTGAACGCGAGACTTTTGCGCCTCTCGCTACGATTGCTTTACCGGCATAGAGCAACGCGTAGTCGGTGGTGAGCAACAATCCGATGGCCAAAGTGGTCAAGGTCAAGATCCACGCACCAGCGGGCGCAAAGTGGTCGAGCAGCCAAGCGGATGACATCGCACCCAAGTAACCGCCGTTGCCAACGACAGGCATTCCGGCGGCTTGGATCGGTAGCATGGTCGCGGCGGTGGCGGATCCCAGGATGATGATGGTGCCGCCGAGTGAACGCAGTACAGGCGCGTTCAGTCGACCACGAATCAACATTGCCGTTGCGATCCCACCGGCGCCTCCGATCACCAAAGCCGAGGCAAGTCCAATTGCGTCCATCATCGCGCTGGCCAGCAAGGCACCCCAGTAACCGCACGCATTGGTGATCGATTCGTTGGGTGGATAAACCAAACTGTCAGGAGTGTAGAGCTCGCTGATCGGCCAGATCGGCGTAGCGATAGGATCCGCGGCATCTCGGGTCACAAACGAGATCGTCATGATCAGAGTTAGGGCGACCAAACCGATCGAGGCAAGATCGCGAGCCAAGTTGGGCTCACGCTCGATGGCTTCGGGTTCTTCGATGCTGGCAGCCGACATGCCGGATTTCGCGTTGGAGTCAGCGCACCGATGGCGGCGCGCGCAGAGTACAGCTTCTCCTTTTGCAAATCGGACGTTCTGTTGGCCCGCGGCTAGCCCAGTGGACCTAGCCCTGGCAAAACGGATACTCGCTACAACCGGACCTTGGGACGATGGTCACTCGTACACAAACTCGATTGGTGCATCGATATCTGGGTGCAGACTCTTGTGCACGGGGCACTTGTTGGCAGCGGCCTCCATTCGTTCGCGCATGGAGGGATCTTCCACTCTGCCCGCGGGCACGGTGACCACCGTCCGTAGCGAACCGATTCGTCGGATTGGCTGGGTGATCATTTCTTTGACCACATGCACGCGAGTCCCTGTCACATCAAGACCATGGCGTTGGGCAACCAGCCCCAGAATCGTCACCACGCAGGTGCCCAGTGCGGTCGCGACAAGATCGGTTGGCGAAAACGATTCTCCTTTGCCACCGTTGTCGGTGGGGGCATCTGTGTTCAACGTTGCGCCACTTGGCACATGAGTCGCATCGACTCTCAGTTCACCGGAGTAGACGGCCTGAATTTCAACAGCCATGGAATATTTCTGTGGGGTGGGTGTTTGAGAACAGGTTTTTGCAGAGATCCGCCGCGTTGATCGAACCAAAGGATGGCGAGTCTTACACCTGCCTGAAACGTACAGAAGGGTGCGTCGAATCTGCAATCCCCGCGGTTCGTCACCACAGCGGCGGGTACGATTGAATCTGAAATCAGGAAACGTAGAGGCCCGGAGTTCACCAAGAAGGATCCCCACTGTTCTTGCGAATCGGCATGATCGGCCTATTGCGAGAGAGGGCATCGCGGTAAGCTGTGCGCTTCAAGCAAAATCGGCTTTCTAGCGGATTTGCCGTCATTCGAGGGGCCACTCCTCCAACTGGCGTTAAGGATCAATTTTTTGTTGGATTGACTGCCCAGGGATGGCCCCTTGAAGAATGCAGTCAACTGATACGTGAGAAGGACGGAAGCGTGTTTGTTTCAGCGTCAACTGAGTGCTGGCCAGGAATGGAGTTAGCCGAGGTGATCGAGATCCTGACCGATCTTGATTTCACCGCCGTAGAGATTGCTCTCCATGAGTCTGGGCCGATCAAGCCAAGTGAGGTGCTGCAGGATTTGGATCGAGCAGTCCAACTGCTTCGCCACACCCACCGGCTGGACATTTCCGGTTACAGCCTGGAAATGGACTCCAAGGGCGACCAGCACTACGAGGATTTTGCCAACATTTGCCGGATGGCGAAGACCACCAAGGTTGTCAACATCACCGTCCCTTCCGGCGAGCACGGCACCCCCTTCAATGAGGAAGTCGAGCATCTGCAAAAGCTGGTCGATGTGGCCGAAACCGAGGGGGTACGCGTCTCGGTGCGAAGTCAGCTTGGCTGTCTGAGTGATGATCCGGATACATTGATGGTGCTGTGCAATAACGTCGATGGGCTGGGCATCGCGCTCGATCCCAGCGTCTACTTGTGCGGCAACGCCAACGCGAAGAGCCTCGACAAAATCCTGAAATTCGTCTGCAACACCTACCTGCGGGACTCCAAACCCGACGCATTTCAGGTCAGCGTTGGTCAGGGCGAGATCGATTACGGGAAAATCGTGACACAACTGGAGCGGGACAAGTACGACCGTGCTCTGACCGTTCACATGGGTCCGCTGGATGGCTTGGACCACCGAGTCGAGCTCCGCAAGATTCGTCGTCTGCTGGAGTCGCTGCTGTAGAGACTCGCTGGTGACGGGGCAAAAACCGAAGAAAAGCCGTGAATCATCTGAATTCTGGCTTTTGAGCTGCCGAGTTAGGGGCATTAGGACTTTCCAAGTTTTCGCGGCTCCGCTATCTTCCGTCCTTTGATAAGTCCCCAATCAGCAAGATTTACTGAATCGGCATTGAGATGACCAAAGGCAAAGCCAAAAAATCCAAGATGAAAACGCATAAGGGAACCAAAAAGCGTTTTCGTCTTTCCGCCAAGGGCAAGGCCATGCACCGAAGTAGCGGTACCAGCCACCTGGCTCAAGCTGTCAGCAGCAAGCGTCGCCGAAACCTGCGTGGTACCACTGCAGTTGATAAGTGCATGGAAACCACCATTCAGGCGGCATTGAACGGCTACAGCAACTAGCCTGTTCCCACTTCAGCAAACCATCGGCCGAGCATGATGCTCGGCTTGCGTTTTTAGGCGATGGATCGTTCTGGAAGGTTTTCCTTTCCAGCCGGTTGGGTGCAACTCCAAGATCTGTTCAAGCAACAGCCTTTGGGACCTGAGCCGGTCAATCAGTTTAATTTAAGAAACAAGGATCACCCCAATGCGTACCACCACTGGTTCAGCACGTCATAAGTCAAAGAAGCGTCTCTTCAAACGAGCCAAGGGATATCGCGGTGGACGCGGTAAACTGACTCGAACGGTGAAGGAGACTTTGGTCCGCGCAGGCGTGTATGCCTTCCGTGATCGTCGCGTTCGCAAGCGTGACTTCCGTCGCCTTTGGATCACACGTATCAACGCTGCAGTTCGCCAGCATGACATTCGCTACAGCGAGTTCATTCACGGATTGAAGCTGGCCAAGATTGAATTGAACCGCAAGATCCTGTCGGAAATGGCGATTCACGATGCTGCCGGCTTCAAAGACGTTTGCGACAAAGTCAAAGAGACTTTGGCAGCTGCGTAGGCAAGCATGTCGCTTCAGGATTTTCTATCGACTCTCGACTCGTTGGAGTCAGAGGCCTCGGGCGCTTTCAACGCGGCTTCCGATACGGATGCCTTAGAAGCTGCGCGGATTGAGTTCCTCGGCCAGAAAAAAGGCCGAATGAAGGATGCTCAAAACCAGATGGGCTCGGTCGGTAAAGACGACCGTCGTTCCGCTGGGATGCGCTTGAACGAATGCAAGTCCAACATCCAAACGGCGTTTGAAGCCGCCAAGGATCGACTGGACAGCGGTGAAGGCTTGCAGGTGGATTCTACTTTCGATCCCACCCTGCCAGGCGTTCGCCCCGAGATCGGCCACATCCATCCGATCACACAGACGATCACGCACCTGATGGAAATCATGGGGCGGATGGGGTTTGAGGCAGCCGAAGGCCCAGAGGTCGAGGATCCCTGGCACAACTTTGTTGCCTTGAACATTCCCGAAGATCACCCCGCTCGCGATCCCCTCGATAACTTTTACCTGGCAACTGCAGAGTCAGCAGCCGGCGATCGGAATGTCGAGGGAACAAGGCTTCTGAGGAGCCAAACGAGCACCGTGCAAATTCGCACGATGGAAAACGAGCAGCCACCCATTCGTGTGATTTCGCTGGGTCGCGTGTACCGTCCCGATGCACCCGATGCCACGCACTTTCCGATGTTTCATCAGATGGAAGGTCTGCTGGTTGATCGCAATGTCACGATGGCGAATCTGAAGACGGTGCTGCGAGTGTTTGCCAACAACTATCTCGGTGACGACGTGCCGATTCGGTTCCGTCCTTCGTTCTTTCCGTTCACCGAACCCAGCGTCGAAGTGGACTTCTTCTGGAATGACGCCTGGGTCGAGTTTGGTGGTGCAGGGATGGTGGATCCAGCGGTCTTTGAAGCCGTGGGCTACGATCCAGATGAGTACAGCGGATTCGCATTCGGACTAGGCGTCGAACGACTGTGCATGCGACGTCACGGTGTGCTCGATATCCGTGACTTGTACAGCGGCGACTTGCGTTTCCTGAGACAGTTCTGATTTGCTGTTGGCAGAGCTCGCACCGATCCAGAACGCATCGTCGTCCTAGTGAGCTTCACGCACGTCGAAGACTTGACAGGTGAGTGATCCGTCGATGGTTAGCACCGGAAGCCCCTCCGTACGCCAACATGCAGGTCGCCATTGCACTAGCGGGGGACGCGCTAGGCGGTGACGGGAGAAGACGCGAACTCGAACATTCGCTCAAGGCGTGTCAGTTCAAAGACCTTTCGGACTTCCTCTTGCACGTCGATCAGGACCAGTTGGATGCCGTGGTTTCGTGCTTGCGTGTTGATTCCGATCAGTTCATTCAGGCCGTCGCTGTTGATCCGTTTGATCTCTTTGAGATCAAGATTCACGCGGGACTCTGTATCGGATGGTGTTGAGTCATTGTCGAACAGTTCGCCCAGATTTCCGGCCAGCTCTCGAGCCGCTTTCATGTTGTTGAGGTGCGAATGAGAAATGGAGACCGTCTTCTCCAATCCATCTGGGCTCACACGAATCATCTCAACCAGGCTCATAGGGCTCTCTGAGGTGCAGGACTTGGCGCTAAGAAATCGTCGTCACTGCCCAGCTATGCTGACCACTTCTTCCGGACAGCAACCGACTCTGCAATGACTCCAAACAAGTTATCGCGAGTCCGGCGAACTTGCAAACACTCTGGTGGGTGGAGTGTCATCTGCCAGGATCTTAGAGGCAGCGAGCAGGAATTGCTAAGGCGGCGTGAGCTGCCTTAGTAAGGCCACTGCGGTGCTTCGGTGTCCCTGCTGCCCTTGGGTCACTGCTGGCTTGCTCTTTGAGCAGTGCGAATCAAGAATCGATTCTCTCCAAAAAATTCTGTGACCTCACCGGAGATGGACCAGCGATCGTCTGAAGCATCGATGCGGATCGCTTCGACAATACGCTGCAGCATCAAGTTCTCGGTCAGCAGCATCTGAGACAGATTTTGCCTGGGTGCGGCGGGGGTGCTGGTCAGCAGGGTCGATGAAGCGAACTCAGGGGATGCGGATTCCCGGTTGCGTTTGTTGGAGGGGTTTCCTAGCCCAAGTCGAACAGGCTTTGGACGATCAGAAGAGTTGAGCATGGATGCACGAAAGGAAACGACAGATCGATCGGAGTGCTTGGGGCGTGTCGTCAGTTCGCCTGGCATGCTGCGATTGGAACCGGCAGGGATGAATGCCCAACGCCGACCAAGCATCACGATTTGTCCGGGCGTCGGCGGAATGGTTGCTCCCTCGCGGATCACAATTCGATCCTCGGCTTGCTCGACGACCAAGTGATGGCGTTCGTTGATCGACCTTTGTTTGCCCCGGTCATAGCGGTCATCGGCGATGCACGGCTTTGTGCTGGCAGATGTCACCACAATGGTCAACAAGATGATCGTGGCGATAAAAATCCTGAGACGTCCCTGCGCGGTTCGCAGAGGAGCGTGGGCCCACCAGAGGATCAATGGCAACAGCAGCATGGAATCAATCAGAGCAAGAGATGATGTCTCGGCAAAACGAGACTTTTCACGGACGACGGCTTCCATGCTGACCGTTGACGTGGTGAGTTCGGTAATCCTACAGATTCAAAAAAAAGGATCGATCGCGTGTGGGCGGGAGGGAGGTGTCCACACGCGATCGATCAATGCTTGATACCCAGGGATGTGGTGGCATTGGGTATCAAGCCGACGTTGTTCACTCGTGACGGTATCGGGGAATGACGAGGGCGTGACAGCTGATCACGACACCCATTGCAATCATGGCCAAGCCAATCCATCGAGGCAGTTCAATGCGTTTGGTCGGCTTGGGTGACAGGTTCAACCAAAGGCTGGTCATTGCTGAGTTGTCCGCAACAGGCGTGCTCTTCGAGACGCGAGCGAGAACACGAGTGGCTTGTTCATTCAGGACAAATGAATGAACCATTCGGAATTGAATTCCCAGCAGGATGAGGAGGACGCCTGCTAGAAAATAGCGATTGCGGTACATCGACATGTTTGAAAGTTCCTTTGGTGCCTTAGGAGGGAAGGCAACGCTAAGAACTTGATTCGACGCAATTGCTCTGAATCTAGAAGGATCCCAGCAAGCGTTCTGTTGCAACCAATGGCGCGATGTTGCCTTGGAACCGAATCATCCGCCCCGCATCGGTCATGCATGGCAGTGACTTTGTGCACCTCGATCTAGCACTAACAGTGGTGATGATTGTGCAGGCAGGGGGGCGGCTTGGATCTGTGGGATTAGCCGCTGAAGAGCCCGTTGACGAGTCCGCTGACCGTGTCGCGAAAACTGTTCAGAGACGAATCTTCCAATAAGTGGGCTTGGTTGCTTTGCATGATTGCCGCGGCGAGTGGCTTGTGGCTCTTCCAGTCGTTCAGTTGGAACTCGCGTGTGTCCACATAAATGTCCGACAGGTTGTTGCTGATCTTTGGTACGAGAAAGACACCGTCCTGTCCGCGCACGACGTGATAATGCATTGCGCCAAACAGCAGCAACGCACCCGTGATCATCCCGTACAGAAAACGTGACATGAGTAACCCGCAAACTCGCGATAAAAACAATTCCGACCCAGATATACAGGGTGTCCTCTCTTAGCGGCAAGTGAGATTCGGGGCGCGGACAAATCGCCCGCGAATTCGTGCCCGTTTGGCAGAATACGATCAGCAGTTCGCCCAACTGTCCCATTCGTGACGTCCGATCGGTTCGGCGATTCACTCGCCGGCCGGTCTGCTGCGTTTGCTCTGGCTGCCAGAATGGTCAACAATGAAAGCCTATTCATCTGCATTCACTGGAGGGCGTGTCCGATGTTGCGACCGAGTGCTTCTTTTTTGCCGCTTTGTGCTGCTTGGCTTCTTGCCATTACACTCGTCTGCGGATTCGCTGTCGCTTCGGACGATTCGGACCGCGGATCGTTGGACGTAACGATTGAGAAAGGCCGCGAGCTATTTCAGCGAGAGTGGGTCTACGAGCCTCCGGAGATCCCAAATCGGCAGGACGTCAGTGTTCGCGATTTTGAGAAAAGACTTAGCGCATTGCCCGGTGATGGATTGGGGCCGATGTTCAATGCGAACTCATGCGAAAGTTGCCACGCTGGCGGAGGTGGTGCTGGCGTCCAGCACAACGTGTCGCTGATCACGCTGGATCCACGGATGGCGTTTCTGATTCGGCGAATGAATGTGAACCATCGGAAAACGGCTCGCGATGAAATTCGTGACATGATTGTGGATCTGCATCCCGGATTGCTTTCGCCGATTGGCCGACTGTCGATGGAGACGGTGATCCATGAAAAGTCCACTCGCCCGCTATACGAGATTTTTAGGCAGCGGATCAGAGGGCTGGTTCCGGGGGGGATCCCCGATGAGTGGTTCATCGCTGAAAAGAGAACCGTTGATGCGATCGCCGAAAATCCGGTGTTGGCCGGTCGAATCGGAGAGATCGATTTTTATCTCAGCCAGCGGAATTCACCGGCGCTGTATGGGCTCGAGCTGATCGATAAAATTTCCGATCGGCACTTAACAAACATCGCGCGATCCCAGTCTCATCGAACGTCGGGAAAGGTCACCGGACGGTTGGGGACGGGGAAGTTCGGCTGGCGCGGACAGACTGCTTCTTTAGGGGACTTCGTTCGCGGCGCTTGCGCCAATGAACTTGGATTGCAGTTGGCACGATCACCTCAGGCGGCGGATCCCGTCGATGCGAAGTACGTCAGTCTGGGCAAGGACATGACGGATACGGAAGTCTCTTCACTATTCCGGTATGTCCAAGCTCTGCCAAAACCAGAATTTGAAGTGGCGTCGACCGCAGACATTCCGTTGGCTCGTCAAGGAAAGCAACTGTTCGTCAAGATTGGCTGCGCAAACTGTCACGCCGAGAACGTGCTGCCAGCCAAGGGGATTTATAGCGATCTGTTGTTGCATGACATGGGCGAGCTTTTGCAGGCACCCTCCCCTGCTCCGTTCTCCAGTCGCACGCACTGCAAGGTGATGACCCTTCCCGCTTTCCCGCCAGCCGAGCGACCGCTTGGCTCTCGTTCGCAAATCCAGTCTTCGGGTGGCTACTTCGGCGGGTCCACGGGATTCTTTACGAACTCGATTCCAATTCCGACTGCGTCTGAACGACCTGCCGAGCCAAACTTTCCTCGCGTCCCACTCGGGGATGAAGAAGCGTTGGCTCTCGCCGCTGCTCCCGAGCAGCTCACTTGGGAGATCCTGCAGCGCGAGTGGCGAACGCCACCACTGTGGGGCGTCGCCGATTCGGGGCCCTATCTGCATGACGGTCGAGCCGCCACGCTTGACGCCGCGATTCGATGGCATGGTGGCGAGGCCTTAGATTCGGCAAGTGAGTACCGCTCGTTGTCCAAAGACGATCGCAGGAAAGTGATTGTGTTCTTGGCGTCACTGCGTGCCCCCTTGGTCGAGAATCGGCTGGCAAGAGTCGATCATTCGGTCGAGTCGGTGGTTGTCCAAAGCGATCTTGTCAGCGAACTGCTGCGAATGTCCGAGTCGGTCAGTCCCTTCGATTGAGATTTCGAATCGAGGGTCGTTTTGGAGAACTTGATTGCTGACTATATTTCCGTGACGTTTCTACCGATCACTTGGAGATATCGATGGCAAAGAAAACGATCCAGTGGAGTTACCACCGCAAGGGCTGAACGTCTTGCACCCGTGCGCAAGAGTTTCTTGCGCCCCGCGACGTGAAAGTCACCGAAGAAATCGACGCTCGGAAAGAGCGTTTCGATGGCGATGCAGCAATCGAGCTGCTCGCTGGCATGACCCAATTGATGGTCGCCAAAGGCAAGAAGGTCACGAAAGTTGATCTGAAGAAAGATCGCCCTGATGATGCAGCGCTGATTTCATTGATGTTGGGACCAACTGGAAACCTGCGCGCACCAACGATGAAGATTGGCAAAACGGTGCTCGTGGGATTCAACGAAGAAATTTACACCGAGATGTTCGACTGACGGATCAGGGAACCAGGTAGGTCGTTGCTGTTGGGGCCAGCACGACCATGTAGTGGTTGCTGCCGTCGTGGATGCTGACGGTTCGTGCTTGGCTGGCCGCGATTGCGGCACCGGTGAAGCCCAGCGGTTGAATCTCAACGGGATGTTCTCCGATGGGCAGTTCGGCTCGAAAGACCTGGATCTCACGCGGAAGCATTCCCCAGCATCGCGTGTCCGCGTTTTCCGAACCGCTCCATGCGGATGCGGCCGCGAAGTGAAACAGGGATCCAGCGGTGCCTTCTAAACCGAGTGAGTCACCAACGGTGGCGACGGCTGCTTCTTTGGTGGCTCGTCGGACCACTGCTCGCGCGATGGTCCAAGGCATTTCAGCTTGCTGTTGGGTGATTGCCAACTCGCCAACATCCGTCAGTGTTTGGGTGGCTCCGTAGAGAGCCCCGCCGACGCGAACGCCAATCGCGGCGACGTCACTTGGCGGCACGACGACCTGTGGAACCTTGACCGCGGCAATGTTCGGCAGCACCGGGCCATCTACACGGTCGCCGTCTTCGGTTTCTTCCTTGTTGGTTTCCGCGTTGAGAACCGTCGAGGCGATCGACAAGGCCGTGGATGTTGTGTCGGCTGTCGCTTCTTGAAGCACCGGTCCGCGTCCAACGCAGGCGATGACATACAGCACGCCGTGGCCAGGTGCGCTGTGAGTGCCAACACTGGCCCGCTGGATGTCCGCTTGAGCAGGCGCATACTGCGGGCGAACCGCGCTGACCAATTGATATGCTTTGGCCGCATCGTCGTAGTCGTGATGGGTCGCTTCACGCAACATGCCACGCAGGTAGGGTGCGAAAGCAATGGGTTGATAGACTTTGGCGACGTCCAGAATGCCCCGCTCTTCTGCTTCGCGTGCAAGTTCGGTTTGCTTCATCGCCGCTTGCAGCGAATAGCTTTCCGCGTCGACCTGGTCGGTCGCTAACGAGCAGACGGCTAGCATCGTCCGGATCATGACCTGTTCGTAGCCAGCTGCGCGAAAAATTCTCGCGGTGTCGTCTGTCACCATCGACGCAGCTTCGCGCACCGGCGTCAGTTTGGGTTGTGAGTCAAATCGATCCCGCAATTTGCGCAGGCGTGCTTCGGCGCTTGCTGGATTCCCGGCGGCAAGTTCGACCATCGCCAGATCCAACTCCGCGGCATCGGCGAACCGTCCGCCGCGATCAGAGATTTCGGCAAGCGTTTCTTGGGCAGCCGACAAGTCGCCAATTGCGTAGGAACCTCGCGCTGCTTCGATCGATTGGACCGAACGAGCGCATCCGATGGGCAGAGTGCTGATGACAAAGCATGTCAGCAGCGCTGCGATGATTCGTGATTGCTTAGTCAAGTTCAACCGTCCGCTTGGCCAAACCAACCATAGTTCCACCATTTGCCGGTGCGGGCTTTGCTGTAGCCCTTGCGAATCTTGGCTGACTCCTTCAGGAAATCGCCGGTGTGCAGGTTGACCATCTCCATCGTCAGCACGTAGTCCCGCTGGCTGCTCTTGTTGCGGTCAGTCGTTCCCGTCGTGATCGTCGCGTACAGCAAGTAGTCCACCGGAGCGCCTTGGCGACCAAGGGCTGAGGCGAACACCTGTCGGTTCTGCGGCAAAAAGAGCGAGTCGGGACGCAAACGAGTTTCGATCAACGCGGCATCAAACATTCGTCGGCTGATTCCGCGGAAGGTCTCGGCCGTGTTGATCTCCGAATCGATTCGCTCGTAGAGTTGATCTTTGAAGTCCGCCAGTTCCTCGGCACTCTTGTTCTCGATTCCGATGAAGCAAACCGTGGCAGGTCCAGCGGCCAGCGAAGAGCCGATCGTCTGAGCATGAGGAATCTCGCTCGTCTCGAACGCCACGGGCTGGACAGCCGGTGGGCATCGACTCAGCAACTTGGCGACGGCCTCGTCGACCAACGGATTCCAGGTCGCGGCCCCGGCAGCGTGGCTACCGACCATGTCCTGGTCGTTGCTGGCCAGGATGTGTCCATACTGGTGACTGGCGCATCCCAAAACGGCCGCGGACGAGAGTAGGATTCCCACAGCGAAAAAGCGGAGCACCTTCATGGCCAATTATCCTTGTTTTGTTGCATTTATTGCTTGGTGGCATCCGAATCTCGAAACGCTGAACATGCGTTGCCGGGACGGGAGGCCGCGTGTACGCCTTGTTTCTTCAAAGGCGAATGTCAAAATCAGGTAACAGAACCGCAAGTCATCTAGCCAGATCAGGTCGATAGCCCGGAAGTCCCTGGATCGATCCTTCGATTCCGACGAAAGCCTCGTTCTGCTCGTTTCTCTTGTTGTTTTCGGTATTGGGCCGCCCCTCGCGTTGACAAAAGAGATTTCGCCGAGAAACTCTAAGATCTCTTCCGAGAATACCCCAACGCCGCATTTCCCCAGAATGCACTAAAACACCATCTCAGCCGGCAGGAACGAGTCCTAGCAGTCGGTTTCATGGCCAAAATGTTACTTGTGGTCCGCTTACACCGAGACTCTCGGTAGATAAACTCCACGCTACGATTCCGCTCCAAAAAATTATCCAGACTTACCAGCAAGAAGATTTGTCTCTCATGGTCGTTGATTCTCTCGACTCGTTCGTTCCACCCCTAGCCGAACTTCCGTTGGGTCTCGCACCTCCAGCCGGATCGGTTGTGGTGCCTGTGGCCGCAGACAAAGAAGAGGACTCTGATTCGAGTTCGACCGAAGACTCTTCCACCGATGACGTGGATTCGACGGATGACGATTCTGGTACGGAAACGAAGGAGGAGGAGGCGCCGCCAGCAGATGATGGGTTTGGTGTCGAAGAGGGAGAGGGATTCGGCGACGACTTAGACGATGACGATGACCTCGATGAGTTCGATGACATCGACGAAGACGATTTCGATGATGGATTCGACGACGACTTCGAGGAAGAATCTTCGGATGACTATGAGATCGAAATCGATGACGAAATCAGTTCTGAGTTTGGATTGAATACAGGTGAAGAGAAAGAAGACTTGGACGCTGGGCTTGAGGATTTCGAGGACTTTGATAACGTCGAGTGAGTGGTTGTTTAATGCATGTTCGCAATATTGTTGGTTGGCTGTCACTGTGTTTCGTTGGGATTCTTTTCTTAACGAAAGGAGAAGCCGCCGACAGACCCAACGTGCTTCTCATTTGCATCGATGACCTGCGACCCGAGCTTGCTTGCTTCGGGAAGGACTACATTCACTCGCCCAACATCGACGGGTTGGCTTCGCGAGGGCGTGCATTCCATCGGCACTTTGTGCAGGCGCCTACATGTGGGGCGTCACGCTACACATTGTTGACCGGACTTTATGGGCCGCCCGACAACGGAGCACTCTTCAAACGCGCCAAGGAAATCAAAAGCGATCCGGATTCCGTTCCGCCAAGCATGCCGGCATGGTTTCGACAGAATGGTTACACGACTGTTTCTGTTGGCAAAGTTTCGCATCATCCAGGCGGACGGGGCGGAAAGGATTGGGACGACAACGACGAGCTAGAGATGCCATTGTCGTGGGATCGGCACTTGCTTCCCGCTGGTCCTTGGCAGCACCCTCGGGGTGCCATGCATGGACTGGCGAACGGCGAGATTCGTAAGGACGCTGGAAAGATGGACGTTTATCAGTCCGTCGATGGCGATGATGCGATCTACCCGGATGGTTTGATCGTTGACGAATCGCTTCGACAGCTAGACGACTTGGGCACCGCGACAGAGCCTTTCTTCCTTGCCGTGGGAATCATTCGTCCGCATTTGCCCTTCGGGGCGCCATCGAGGTACATGCAGTCGTACTTGGCGAAAGAACTGCCGATCATTCCGCATCCTTCAAAACCGGACGGCAAAACGACGTGGCACGGGTCCGGCGAGTTCATGAAGTACAACCGCTGGAATCGGAATCCGAATCAAGACGCTGATTTTGCCATCGAAGTTCGACGTCACTACGCGGCTTGCGTTAGCTACGCCGATGCTCAAGTGGGGCGGTTGCTGGACAAGGTTGATGCTCTTGGCAAACGCGATGACACGATTGTCGTGCTGTGGGGCGATCATGGCTGGCATTTGGGCGAGCATTCGATCTGGGGGAAGCACGCTCTCTTCGAGGAGGACCTTCATTCTCCGCTGATCATCCAGTACAAGGGATTGCCCAGTGCCGGAAGCAAGACCGATGCGATGGTGGAAACACTGGACGTCTTCCCAACACTCTGCGAGCTGACGAGTTTGCCGAAACCGGACTTCGCGGATGGTGTTTCACTCGGACCGATCTTGCGAGACCCCGCTGCGAAGGGGCACGTAGCGTTGGCTTACAAAAAGGGTGCAAGCACAATTCGAACGGAAACGCATCGATTGATCCTGCACAGCAAAGGCCACGCGGAGCTTTACGATCATCGGTCGCCAGAGAAAGAGACTCGTAATGTTGCCGAGTCGAATGTCGAACTGGTTGAAACTCTGTCGAGTCAAATCAGGCAACGACTCACCGATCGATGAGTAAGCCGCTGCCAGATTTGCCGCATGGGCTAGCGATCGATGCTGCAGGTCAGGCCACCGTGGATGGCGAACTGGGCAAGCGGCTATTCGATTTGGCGATCGAACTGGAGGATTGCGTCAGCCAGCCAGTCGATATTCAGCACATTTTGGCGGCCATTGTGCTGGGAGTACGCGACGGCCAGATCGATTCTGAAACCGAGTTAAAGATCGAGAACGATGCCCTTTTGACTGTTCTGCGGCAGAAACTGCAGCAGGTGTTCAGCGAATTTGAAGGCAGGCTGGGAAGCGAGGATTGAAAACAACTGGCCGCGAAACCCATGTTTCAGGTGCAGTTGTTGGCAATTTACCATTCCTTTCCCGTTTTTTGGGAGTGAATTGATCGCGCAACGCGTCTCATCGAGACAGCTAAAATAGCGTTGGTTGATTCTGGCACTTGATCGTATCTCTCGTAGTTTAGCGACACCGCATGACCTGGCATTCCAAACGAACTCGCCAAACTTTCGCTTTCCAATCAGAACGCAGGCATCGCTCCATGCGGAAACGCAGATTGCGAATGGAAGCGTTGGAGATGCGGCGCGTGTTGGCCGCGTTCTTGGTGACGACCGTCGATGATGTCGTGGACGAGACGGATTCGGTGGTGAGTCTGCGGGAAGCGATCGTCAGTGCGAACAGCAACGCTGAGCCAGACACGATCACGTTTGATCCTGCTGTTTTTCCTTCCGCTGCCTCGTCGCGGATTGAGCTTCAGTTGGGGCAACTGGAAATCACCGATTCCGTTCAGATAGAGGGGCCGGGGCAGCAATTGACGATCGATGCCCAAGGGAACTCACGCGTCATCGCCTTCTTTGCGTCGGAGTCCAATCTGTTGTTGAGTGGGCTGACGATCACGGGCGGGATGACCACGGCGGACAGTGTGAATTCCAGTGAAAGCGGTGGCGCGATTCGATTCGCTTCCGGTGGCACGCTGAGCTTGGATCAGGTCGCGCTGATTGGCAATGGAACGACGGGATCGGGCGCCAGCGGCGGAGCCATTTTCGCTGAACCCGGGGATGTTGTGATTCATGAGAGTCAGTTGATCAACAACTCGACGTCGGGACTGGGAGCTCACGGAGGCGCGATCCATTCAACGATGGGCACCGTGTCAGTGACCGATAGCATGGTCTCGGGGAACAGAACCAGCGGCGTTGCCGCCAACGGTGGTGCGATGTATGTGCTGGCGGGTGACGTCTCGCTGGTCGGCAGTTCGCTGGTTGGAAATCGAACGACAGGGGATTCTTCCAACGGAGGTGGGATCTATAGCGTCGCCAGCGTGAGGATTGCCGACAGTGTTGTATCGGGAAATATTACGACGGGCGACGACGCGGATGGCGGTGCAGTTTTTGCACGCGGGTCGGTCCAGGTGTCTCGATCGGATCTGTTTAACAACCGCACCGAAGAAACTCAGTCAGGCGGAGGTGCCATCACCACGGATTCGGCAACCGTGCTGATCGAAGGCAGTTCGGTGGTCGGGAATCAGACACGCGGATCAACGAGTTACGGGGGCGGCCTGTTTTTCGTTCGCAGCGACGTCACGATCGTCGGCAGCACTGTCTCCGGTAACTCAACGATCGGCAGCAACTCCAACGGAGGAGGCATCAATGCGTCGTTGAGTTCGATTTCAATCGCTTCCAGTACGATTGCGCGAAACACCGCGGCAGGAGTGGGAGGAGGTCTGGCATTCGTTGACATCAATGATCGAAGCTTGACGCTGCTGAACAGCATTGTGGCCGAGAATACCGACATTGGAGTCGCACCGGACTTCCAAAGTCCCGTGGATGATCAATTACTATTTGTCACCTTCAGTTTGATCGGCGACAACACGGGTACTTCACTGGATGAGATCGACGGGTTCGAGGCCGATGGCAATTTCGTAGGCGATCCGAATTCGATGGGAGTGATTGATCCTCGATTGGGCGATCTACTGCTTGCTGGTGGGACGCGTGTGCATCCGTTGAGAGTCACGAGTCAGGCAGTCAACACCGGAGACAATTCATCCGTCGTTTCGGTTCCCAATGATCAACGTGGGGCGCCTTTTGTGCGGATTGCAAATGCAACCGTCGACATGGGCGCTTTCGAGTTTCAATCGCTTGATGCGAATTCCCTGGTGGTCACGACCACCAGCGACGAGCTGGACTTTTCCAATTCAGCAATCAGTCTGCGAGAGGCAATCTCGTTTGCAAATGGAACCGAGGGTACCGATACGATCGTGTTCGATCCGACCGTTTTCTCGAGCCCGAGCACCATCGCCCTTCAGTTGGGTGAGTTGACGCTCACCGACGCGGTGACGATGGAAGGCCCCGGTTCTGAACTGCTGACGATCGATGCTGGCGGGGATTCGCGAGTCTTGTCCGTCGACAGCGACGCGGGCAACGTGACGTTGAACGGACTGACTTTAACAGGCGGAGCGACCACTGGAGCAACTGCAACCGGCGCTGGCATCGAATTCTTGTCCAATGGAGTGCTGACGGTCGACGGTTCTGTCATCACTGGAAACTCGACGCAAGGCGATAGTGCGTTCGGTGCTGGGATCTATTCGCAACGCGGTCGGGTGTTTCTCAACGACAGTACGATCTCGAACAATTCGACGGTTGGTGCGAACGCAGGCGGCGGGGGGATCCATTCCGTTGGCGGAGTCGTTGCGACGATGACGACGATTTCCGACAACTCAACAGCAGGCGACAACGCGTCGGGTGGTGGTGCGTTTGTGGGGGACGGTGAGATTCGATTGTTGCAGAGCTCATTGACGGGCAACGTTACCTCGGGTGACAGTTCAAACGGTGGTGGTCTCGCTGCCAGTGGATTCGTGCAGATCACCAACAGCACGATCTCGCAGAACACTTCGGCGGGGTCTGGCGGCGGCGTTTTTACAGAGCCGGCGTCTGCTCAGGCGTTTGTGTCGAGCACGATCGTTTCCAATGTTGCGGCGGAATCGGGGGGTGGCTTGAGTTTGGGCGCAAACCAATCTGGCGCGCTCTCGATTCAAAATTCAATTGTCGCGCAAAACATGGGCGCATCGGGCCCAGACTTGGATTTGGCGCGGCAGGGCGGCTCTCTGTCGCTTGATTCCAGCTTGATTGGTGACAATTCGGGGACTTCACTCGCGGAGTCTCAGTCTGCAGACTCGCGAGGCAACTTGATCGGTTCGGCCGTTGGGCTCGGGGCGATCGATCCGATGATTGGAGGTTTGTCGTTTCATGGCGGTGCAACACAGTCTCATCGGTTGTTGCCCGGCAGCCCGGCGATCGATTCAGGAGACAATCTGCTGCTAGGTGGATTGGACACCGATCAACGTGGGGCTGGCTTCGCTCGAGTCTCGGGCAGCTTGGTTGATCGTGGATCGTTTGAGGCACAGCCGATCGATGCACAGGCCTTCGTTGTGAATACAACCGAAGACGAACTGGACTTTGCGAACAGTGTGCTGAGTCTGCGCGAGGCGTTGGAGTTGGCGACGGCGAGTTCTGGAACGGACACAATCACGTTCGATCCGACGGTGTTCGCGGCACCCTCTACGATCAACTTGACGTTGGGCGAGTTGGTCATCGCGGACTCCGTGTCGATTGCTGGCCCAGGGCAAAATTCGTTAACGGTGGACGCCCAGGGAAATTCGCGTGTCTTGAACGTGGTCGCCTCCCAAACGGAAGTGATGATTTCTGATCTCACACTTTCGGGCGGTCGCACGACGGGAGACAACGAGGTCGTGGAAGGAGTCGTTCTCGATCAGCACAGTGGAGCAGGGATTCGATTTGGCGCAGCCGGCGTCCTGACGCTAGAGAACGTCACTGTGGCAAATAGCCAAACGACGGGAGCGAACGCCAGAGGCGGTGGTGTCTATTCCGTTGCAGACCAGCTGACTCTGATCGGAACAACGATCACCGATAACGTGACGCAAGGCGATTCAGCCGACGGCGGTGGTTTGTTCGCAGGCAGCGGCACGGTTGTGATTTCAGCAAGTACTTTTCGTGACAATGCTACCGAAGGAGCGTTCGCTGGCGGTGGTGGCTTGTCCACGACGGACGCCAGTGTATCTGTCGTCGGCAGTTCTTTTGATGCGAACATGACACAGGGAAGCAACGCCGATGGGGGTGGCATCGAAACCCGTGGCGGAAGCCTGGCCATCGAGGACAGCACGCTAACACAAAACGGCACTCTGGCGACGAATTCTGATGGTGGCGGAGTCTTCTTTCGTGACGGTCTCTTGACGATCTTGTCGACCACGTTGGACGGAAATACGACAGCGGCGGCTAATTCTCGTGGTGGTGGATTTTCTGCCAGTTTTTCCACGGTGCTGTTGGAAGCATCTGCGGTCGTGAATAACGGAACCTCTGGTGACGCGTCCGATGGTGCGGGCATCGCCTTCGAAGGATCCTTGGCGACGTTTGTGAATTCAACCTTGTCTGGGAATACCGCCACCGGAGCAGCGAATGGCGGAGCGATTGCTGCTGGCCAAGCCAGTACGGTTTCGATTCTCAATAGCACGCTGACGGCGAATTCAGCCACTGCAGACGGCGGTGGAATTCACATCGCTGGTGGTGCCAACGAAATGTTGACGATTGCCAACTCGATCGTTGCCGCGAACTCTGGCGTTGGCGTCGGCAACGATATTTTTGCACCCTCCGATCCGGCAGATCTATTGGTCCAGTTCAGTTTGATAGGTGACAACGATGGAACGACATTGTTAGAGTCGCAAACCGCTGACACAGCCGGAAATCTGATTGGGGCATTGGCCGGAGGCGGTGTGATCGATCCGCAAATTGGACCTCTGCAGGTCAACGGCGGCACGGTTCCGTCTCACAAACCCCTCGTTACCAGTCCGGTCATCGATGGGGGAAGTGATGCATTGGCGATCGACAGCGACGCTAGTCCGTTGGTCAGTGACGGACGGGGGATACCGTTTTTGCGATTCTCGGGGACGGTGGACATCGGTGCGTTCGAGGCTCAGCCTCCAATCGTTCCCAATATCGACTGGGCGGACCCGGCAAACCTCTTTGAAGGGACGCCATTGAGTTCGGTTCAGTTGAATGCGATTTCACAGACAGCTGGAAGCTTCACGTATTCGCCACCGGCCGGGACAGTTTTGAGTACTGGAAACTCTCAGCTCTTGATGGTGACATTCACGCCGGACGACACGACACACTATGTCCAAACAACGGCATCAGTGCGCATCAACGTCGTTGGTCAATCGGATCGTGGCGACGCGCCCGACTCTTATTCGACTTTGTTGGCAAGCGATGGGCCAACTCATGTGGTAGGTGCGTTGTCGCTTGGCGACACGATCGATGCTGATGTTGAAGGCCAACCTTCTGCCGATGCTGGCGGTGACGGTGCCGACGAGGATGGTGTCGCTTTCATCACAGGTCTGGTCGCGGATGTCAACGCTGCAACAACGGGAACGATTGCGGTAACCGTTTCCCGAACAAGTAAACTGGACGCTTGGATCGACTTTGATGGAAATGGTCGCTTTGACACGAGCGAACACCTCGGTGGTGGCACAAGTATCGATGTCATCACGGGTTTGAATCGTCTTTCAGTGACCGTTCCAGCAGGCGCGACGCCGGGCGTGACTTATGCAAGATTTCGTGTTAGCAACTCAGGAGGTTTGTTGCCGACGGGAACTGCGATCGACGGCGAAGTTGAGGACTACGTGGTCACGTTGTTAGATGCCAGTACCTCGCCAACGGTTGGGCTGACATTGCCGCGAGGTCCGATCACATTGTTTGCCGATGCTGGTGACTTGGTGGTGCAACGTCAGTCGCAGGAACTCTTTCGGGCGCCCAGTGCGGCAATCGGCCGTTTCGATATCATCGGTGATGAGTTCAGCAATGTCTTGACCATCGACTCGACGGCAGGCAGAGCGATTCCCACGGGCGGCTTGGCGTATGATGGCATCGATCGCGTCAATACGGTTCGATTGATTGGCGCGAACAGCGACATCGACCTCAGCCGTGACGGAAACGTCGACCTTCGCAACATTGCTGTGATCGATATGAGCGATGCAGCGGTATCGGTCTTGAGGATCGATGGACGCGCCTCGCGGGCTTTGGCGCCGGGTGGAGGCCCGATCATTGTCGGCAGTACCGGCGACAGCATTGTGTTCACGGATGCGGATCAGTGGCGAATGGCGGCACCTGTTGATGTCGCAGGTATCTCGTTCAGTGTGGTCACTTCCGACAACACCTTTGTTCAAGTTGACTTCGCCAGCGCCTGGCAGAATTTGCCGCAACCCAGCGATGTCAACAACGATGGGAATGTGACCGCGGGCGATGCTCTGCGGATCATCAACGAGTTGTCGCGTCGGACATTCTCGGATGCTAACACGACGCAGCTAGCGGATCCCGCCACGATCTCGCCTTGGCCGGGTGTCTACTTTGATCAAAACGGCGACGGGGCTTCCACAGCCTTGGACGCGCTGCGGGTGATCAATGAAATCGCAAGACGCTCAAACACTTCTGGCTCCGGCGAGCCAGAGCAGGTTGCACCGCAAACCGAAGTTGTTGGCTCGATCCATCGCGCGTCTTCACCGATCACGCCGTTACCAATCGAAACGCCAGGCCGTCTGGCCGTCAATGCTTTCGATTTCAAACAGGACGAGGTCAAACGAGCGGAAGCACTCGACGAAGCTCTGGCAGAGTTTGCAACAGAGATGGAAACGTTGAGCTTCCAACTTTCTGCTGAAATCAGCGGATGATGTTCTCACCGCCATTCTCTTGTTGATGAATGGTCACGGGCCAGCCTGGAAACTGGTTGGACTCTTTGCCGTCGGTTGGGTCGATCAGGAATCGGAATGATTCGATCAGATAGGTCTTCGCTTCGGTATCGACCGTGACCAAGCCGAAGCCACTGCCCTTGCTATGGGCCGTCTTGTAGCGATTCTCTCGCTTCCCGGCCTCGGGGTTACCGACGGCATACACATAGATTTTGTTGCCCAAGCCATCCAGGTACTCGCCGGTGTTTTCCAAGCCGTGTTGTGGCCGATTCTGGTGAGGCATGCCAAGTTCATCGGGACGCCACCAACGCGGGTATCCCGCTGCGATTGCCGGAGTGCAGAAAGACCAGCAGCCGTCTCGTTGCTGATCAACGCCGTATTGCAGAAGCGTTGTCAGGTGTTGGTCGCCGTTGATATGCAACGGCTTCGCTTTCTTCAGAATCCGAATCGCTTGATTGCGTGGTGTTTGAGGCCAGCCGCTCGAGTCCAGGTCTGCCTTCAGGTAGCCGTCGTACTTGCCATGATGCGTGGCGACGCCAGCGAACACGGTTTGGCTGAGTAGGATTTTCATCGAGTGACCTCGCCAATCGTCTCCCCAAGCTTCCAAAAACTTTTCTTGCCGATCGCCCAACAGAACCAAGCCCGGCTTGTCTAGCGTCGAGGTGTCAAAGTCTTTGTCAGGTACATGATCGGCTCGTCCGCCACCCGTATCGACATGTTGGGGGCCGCTTTTGAATTGGCGATCACCGAGGATCGCGAAGCCCACATTTCCATAAACCATATCGCCGTAGTAGACACTGATTCCTTGCTCGACCGGCGTGGGGTCGTAGTAATCTGGATGGTGTGCGGTGTTGGTTTTGTGAACAACGTTGACCATCCGAGCTGGTTCGATGTAACCACCGTTGGAGGAGGCACCACCGTTTTTGACGTCCATCGGCTTGCCACCTTCGCCCCAAATGTTGCCTTGGAACACATCGTGATCGTCGGCAATACAAATCGTGGGACGATCCCGCATCGCATCGCGGAAGGACCAGCCGAACATGTAGTACTTGCGCAAGTAGTTCAGGATGGCTGGTTCGGCGGGTTCACGGATCAGCCCGTATCCACCATGACTCTCGTATAGCTGATCCCCTGAGAAGTAAAGCAAGTCGGGATCCAACTTGGTGACATTGTTCGCCACTGGCTCGTAGGGAAAACCGTAGTGGTTTTGGCAGGTCAACGCACCGATCCGAAGTGGTCGTCCCGAGGGATTGGGTTTGATCGTGCCGGTCCAATCGGACTCTGATTCGCCGCCATCGCGGAGTTTCTCGCGGTACACAAGCCGATAGGGTGTCGTCTTGGTTTCGTCCCAGTTCGGGATGCGGAACGTCGCCGTCCAGGCATCGATGTCCAGTTGGGCAGTACCCTTCGATTCCCAGGTATCGTTCTGCTTGACGAGCAGTTCGACGTCTTTGTTCGCATCGGTTCCCATGGGGCCAGTCAGCGCGCTGATCTTCATCACGAAGCCCTCATCGCTGCGCGAGTCGCTCAGCGAATACATCGACCATAGGATGGGACCGAATTGACGCTCAGGCCGAACTGTGAACGCGTCGCCTGCGACGGACCACTCGTTGAATCGGTATCGTGCACCCTGCCCTTTCTTCGCGTCATAGTTATTGACCAAGGCAACGTTTCCGAGAATCGAGTCAGCGGAAACTACCTTGGTAACTTCACCAATCGCCTTTCCGGACGCGTCGGTTGCCGTCAGCTTGAGTTCGTAGCCTTCGGCGTGTGACTTCCCAGTCAGATTCAGTTGGAACTCTTGCTCGGGGTTCAGCTCAATGGGGATCCGATTGCGGTCCAACGCGAGTTTGCCGTCGATCACACCAGCTCGAATTCCGCTCTTTGCAAAGCTATTGCTGCGGTACTCGTTCAGGTCACTCTGGATTCCAATTTGGAAACCCACACCATTGTCCAACTTGGTCAGTTCCAATCGACGCACGACCACGGACATGGCGATGGAGCCTTGGGGATTGGTGATCTCGTGAGTGATCAATTGCAAGTTACGAAATCCACCTGCGGAAAGGCACTCCGCTGCTCCGTCGACAACATGCCAATCTTCCATCGGGTTGGCCCAAATGCGCCCATCCAGCCAAACGCGATCCTGCGTGTTCTTCCAAGACACCGTCGTTGCAGAGGGATTCGCTTTGGCGTCCTGTGCGTTCGACGAGCCGATTCGTCCGAACCCGAACCAAGCACTGCCGATTCCGAGCAACTTCAATGCGATTCTTCTTGGAAATGTATCCATCATCGGTCTACCTATTGGCGTGTGCTGCGAAAACCAAGAACGTTTCTGACGGAGCCCGAGAGGATCGGGCTAGAGTTCGATTCCAGACTTGCCGTCCCACATCACGAAACCCTCGATCGCGGCGTACTCCGCCAATCCGAGTTCGTCGTAGCGGCGAGCGGTGTCCTGGTTGCGTGCTTCGGCTCTTTGCCAAAATTCACGAACGTCCGAGCCAGGAAACAACGCGCGGTCTTTTTGCGATTCGTGCTTGAAGATGGCTGCACGCTTTCGGGACACCTCTTCAGGGCTGAGCGGGACAGCCATTTCAATCTGATGCGGCGCCCACTCTTGCCACGCACCGCGATAGAGCCAGACCGCGCAGCCGTCGTACCAAGGATCGTCTTGGCAGATCACGCAAGCTTGCAAGATGATCGACAGGCAGGTTCGGTGCGTTCCGTGCGGGTCCGATAGATCACCAGCCGCGTAGATTTGATGAGGCTGTACCTCGCGAAGCAAGTCAACGGTGATGCCAATGTCTTCATCAGTGATCGGGCTCTTCTTGACCCGTCCGGTTTGATAGAAGGGCAAGTCCAGGAAATGAAGGTGTTCATCTTGAACGCCACAGCAACGAGCGCCCTCGCGAGCCTCTCCACGTCGGATCAGCCCTTTGATTCGCTGAACCTGGTCACTATCGACTTGGCCCGAGCGTTTGTTTCGCAAAAATTCGTCAACGTGCGACTCCAGCGAGTTCAAACCATCGGCTTGGATCTCGAATTCACGACAGAAGTCTTCCACGAATTCTGCGAACCGAAGCGCGTCTTCATCAAAGACGGCGATGTTTCCAGAGGTTTGGTAGGCAACATGCACTTGATGGGATTGGTCAACCAATCGGATCAGCGTGCCGCCCATGGAAATCACATCATCGTCGGGATGCGGTGAGAACAGGATGACTCGTTTCGGGAAGATGTCGTCACGGTGCCCAGGACGATCGCCGACTTGTTTGGCGTGTTCGGGTTTACCGCCTGGCCAACCGGTGATCGTCGACTGCAAGTGCCGGAAAACGCGCAGATTGATGTCATACGCGTTGCCATGTGCGGCCAGCAGATCTTGCAGACCTTGTTCGTTGTAGTCCGCATCGGTCAATTTCAGAATCGCTTTGCCGACGCCTTCCGATAGATCGATCACTGCGCGACGAATTGTCGCGTCATCCCATTCCACTTCTCCCAGCAACCATGGCGACTGGACTCGCGTCAGGTTCAGTGCGGCTGCGCTATCCAGCAAGCAGACGACGTCCGGATGATCTTGCAAGAAGGTTGCCGGGATCGCCGAGTTCACAAATCCTTCGACCGTTTTTCCCACGATTGCTGCTTTGCCCTCGCCGAAAGCAAGCAGTAGGATTTTGCGAGCCTCCAAGATCGTGCCGACGCCCATCGTGATCGCGTGACGTGGAACATTCTCTGCTCCGAAGAAATCGCTCGCTGCGTCGGTTCGCGTGATTCGATCCAACGTGATCATGCGAGTTCGACTGGTTCGTTCGGAACCAGGTTCGTTCACTCCGATGTGACCGGCTCGATTGATGCCCAGAAGTTGCACGTCGATACCGCCGACTTCACGGATCCGCTTCTCGTACTGATGGCAAAACGCGTTGGCCTCTGCCTTGGTCACAGCTCCATCAGGAATGTGAATGCTGGTCGGCGGGATATCGATATGATCGAACAAATGCTCGTGCATGAACCGAGCTGCGCTCTGCACTTCAAACGGTTGGATCGGAAAGAACTCGTCCAAGTTGAAGGTCACAACATTGGCGTAGGACAGGCCTTCTTGCTGATGCAGCCGGACCAATTCGTCGTAAACGTGAACTGGCGAGGACCCGGAGACTAAGCCCAGGACACATGGTTCCCCGCGTTTCGCCTTCCATTGGATCAGATCCGCGATCTCATGAGCTGCGGCGACACTGGCGTCTGACGCGCGATCGAACACGCGACACGGGATTCGTTCGTTTGGATAATGAGTCAATTCTGATAAACCTGTTTCGCAACCATCGCCCCTCCGAGCACACCTGCATCATTTCCTAATGATGCGAACTCAATGATGATGTTACCACCAACTTGTACCAGTGTGGTTTGCTTGACCGCGTCGCGAACCGTTTCTAGGAATCGCCGACCTGTCTCGGTCTCGTTTCCGCCAAAGGTCATCGCTCCACCGAGCAGCACGACAGCGGGATCGAGGACCTGACCAAGCAGGCCAATGGCCTGACCGACAAATTGACCGGTGTCGTCGATGACGGTTTGGCAAACTTCACATCCATCGGCGGCGGCTTCGGCGATATCTCGTGGCGTCACATTCTCCTCAAGAAGCGAACTCGGGACCGACGCTGAATCATGCTGATCAATCCGCTTTCTGAGCCGGGCGATCACGCCTGCGGCTCCGGCATAAGACTCCAGATGTCCGCGGCTTCCGCAAGTGCAGGGCAACGCGTCGTCACCGAATCGAATCGCGATGTGCCCCAGTTCGCCCGCACAGCCATGGTCTCCTCCAAAGGGAACGCCCTGACCGACCACGCCACATCCGATGCCGGTTCCGAGCGTCACGAGAGCGAGCGATTGGCTGCCCAATGCGCGCATCGTGTGCTCCGCGTAAGCCGCTGCATTGGCGTCGTTGATAACGGCGGCCGGCAGTTGCGTGGTGTCAAAGAGGATTTTCTTGAGCGGTTGATCGAGCCAACCAGGCAGGTTCACGACTTCGCGCAATACGTGCTCACGCGAATCCAAGACGCCTGGAACGGCAAGCCCTACCGCCGTGAGATTCTTGTCACGTCCCAACCTCGCCAGGTTGGCGGTGGCAAACTGCATCGCGTATTCAAACACGCGTTGGGGTGTTCCAAGCGGTGGTGTCGCGGTGCTGTCTTTCGCCTGAATCGTGCCGTTCGCATCGACAAGCCCGAGCTTGACGTTCGTGCCGCCAACGTCGATCCCCAGGAAGAGCGCAGTCTCCTCGCTCTGGTCACAATTGGGATGTCGTTCGCTCATTCGATTGCAGAGGCAGTGTTCGGTGTCGGGAATCGCCAGGTCTGGCGGAGGCACCAGCATGATCCAAACGACATGAGAAGCTACTTGAGTTGTTGCAAACCTTCAGGCAATTTTCCGACGGCAACTTCGTCGTCCCACTGATCCATCAAAGGCCAGGACTCCGCAAGTGTGCCAAAGTCAGCCATCTTCAAGTAGCCACGGACACGATCGATGGTCGGATTCAGAATCTCGGGATCATTCCTGAAAATCGGGCCATGGCTGGGCGCCAACCACTTCACGTCGCTGTCGCGAATTCGCTCGAGAGATTGAACGAACGCCTTGATGTCGCTGCCGTGATGCGCGTCGATGGCCCCGATGCAGCCGTCTCGATAGATGTTGTCCCCACTGAGCAATGCATCGCCGATTCGAAAGGCGAGTTGGCTGTCGGTGTGACCGGGGGTGTGCCAGACTTCGATTTCCAGGTTCCCGACCTTGATCACGTCGCCGTCGTTGACCTGATGCTCGATCTCCACCGGAGGCATCGCCATCTTCAAGTTCTGCGCCTCGATCTCGGCAAGCGTGACCAGAGTGTCACCGCTCTCCAACGGTTTGACCGCGTTGGGGTGTGCCGTGACCGACGTCTTGAGAAGTTGTTTCGCCTTTGCCAAACCTTGGATGTGATCGACATCCGCATGAGTTGCGACAAGGGTCTTGCAGCGTGAGAGCGGGAAATCGAGTTGGCGGATGATCTCGACAAAGTCATCTACCGTTTCTTCGTAACCGATATCGATCAGCAACCATTCATCTGCGTCGTGCACGAGATACACGTTGCATCCCAGCACTTCTCCCGCCTGGAAGTTGAGCTCGATGACACCTGGGAAAATGGATTTGCGATTCAGCATGATTTTGAAAAAGTGAGGAGAAGGGTCGCCGTCATTGTACGAACCCACTCCATACTGCGGAAACCCCGTCAAAAACAAGCTGATCCCGGAATAGACGCTCTGGAAGACGGAAACCGACAGTCTTTGGAGCTCACTTCAGCTGATCCACGAATGCTCGCACCATCCAATCACCTCCCGTGAATGCTGCCGCCTTCTTGTTGGGCAGGCCAAACAGGGCCTTGTCCGCGGCATCGTGGCACACGACGGAGGTCGGTGACGCATTGGGGGTCAGCAGCCTCTTCCTTGGGTCAACGGCGCTGATCCTGAGAATAGAGTTTTGAAATCGAGACGTTCACCGTCCTGCGAAACGAGTTCCGCGCAGCACACGAAACGGCGGGCAGAGGCGAAACGGTTCAGGCCATGTCCCGCAGCACACTGGCCAAGCCTTCGCGATAGGTTGGGAATCGGAGGCGGGCAACGAGGTCTCGTTTGAACTTGCGGTTCCAGATGCGTTTGTTGCTGTCGGATCGCATTCGAACCGGCGCCCCAGGATTGGGGGAAACAAAGTGTGGTTCTGGCGCGCCCGTTTGTTTCGCGATCTCTTGATAGAAATGTCCGCGGATCACCGGCTGGTCATCACTGACGACGTACAGGCCACGCCGTTCGGTTTCCCAAGCAGAGGCGACCGCTGCCGCAGCGTCGTCGACGTGAATCAGGTTGAGGAAACCGGTCGCAGGCGAAGCGATCGGTCGTCCAGCGATCACATCAGCTGCGCGAGGCACGCGGCCGGGACCATAAATGCCGGAGAGTCGTAGGATGGTCGTTGGCGAATTTGGGCGTCGCCGATGAAGCAGGGATTCGGCTTGCAAGTGCACTCGCCCACCTTCCCGGTTCGGAAACGTCGGCGCACATTCATCCACCCAACTGCCATCGGTTTGGTGATAGACGCCGGTCGTGCTGATGTAGCAAACGTGAGCATCAGGTGCGATCGAAGCCAACAGTTGTCGCAGCCCGCCGACCTGAGATTCATAGCGACTGTGACGATTATGACGATCGTAGGCGACAGCGATCAGAATCTTGTCAGCGGGGGGGAGCCGACAAAGTGTCCTGCCGTCGGTCCAGTCCGCCAAAATGGGTTCAATGCCACCGTCTTGGAGACGATTTGCCTTGGCCTGGCTGCGGGTCGTCGCAAAGACCTGGTGCCCAGCGATTATCGCGTTTTCTGCGACTCGTTGCCCCAAGTAGCCGCAGCCGAAAACCAGTATCCTGGCAGGGACACTTGGATTGGAATTCGACGGCAAGGTTGGGTCAGTCACTTTTTCCACCAAGTTGATTTGAGGCTACAATGGAGGCCTTGCTGGACGACCCCTCTTTTTCGTTGCTGCAGAGCACTTCGGCGGCCCATGGATGGCCGTCAAAGCCCTATGGTTACAATTCCGATGGTTGCCGTCGACCTATTCCCTTTCAACAGCCAAGTGAAGCAACTGAGGTAGTTTTGCAACTCGCCAAGCCTGCTCGAATCTGCCGACCCGTTCTCGGGCTTTCTTTGACGCTCAGCCTTTGCCTGAGTGCTGTCGTTCAGGGACAACAGTTCATTCCCGACCAAGGTCAGTTCAACCAAGCGATCATTCAGGGACAGATTTTGGAGGGTCAGGTCATTCCCGGCCAAGTGATCCAAGGCCAACCTGTCCCCGGGCAGATCATACAGGGACAGCCGATTGATGGTCAGGTCATCGTGCCTGGCCAGTATCAAGGCCAGCCAATTCCCAATGGGACGATCGTTCCGTCCACCAACGGTTCGATCGTTCCGTCCACCAATGGTTCGCGACCAGTCGTTCGCGAATCACTCAAACAGAACTCTACCGGCGGGACCGATGTCGCAGTTGCGTCTGAGTTGGTCCGACTGCTTCGACGTGGCGGCGTGCCTCAGTCGCTGGACAACTTGCGAAAGCTTGAAGAGCAACAACGCAAGGTCGCCAAGGTGGCTGCCAGTTGTACGGTGAGTGTCGAGATCGACCCCGCGCAGGGTTGCGGTGTGATCATCACTGCCAGCGGGTACGTTTTGACCGCAGCGCATGTTGCGATGCGTCCCAATAAGAAAGCGATGATCACCCTGTCTGATGGACGACGGGTTCGCGCGACGACGCTGGGAATGGATCGCAGTGTGGATGCGGGCCTGATCAAAATCGAAGGCGGTCAAAACAATGGCAGGCCATGGCCTCATGCCACACTGGGTACCAGCGAGAAGTTGGTGCGTGGGATGTGGTGCATCGCGACAGGGCATCCTGGTGGCTACGACCAGCGTCGAGGAACCGTGACGCGGATTGGCCGTATTTTGGACATTCGCAGGGGGGCGATCGTGACCGACTGTGCATTGATCGGTGGCGACAGTGGCGGCCCTCTGTTTGATATCTCGGGCAGGCTGATTGCCGTTCACAGTCGCATCGGCAACGACGTCTCTGACAACTTGCATGTTCCCATCGATTACTACGGTGACTCTTGGGATGAAATGCAGCAGGGAAAAGCTTGGGGCTACCTGCCAGGCTTTCGGCCGGTGCTGGGACTAAAAGGAAGAGAGTCCAGTGAAAAAGCTTTGGTCGAGCAGGTCTCCATCGGCTCACCTGCTGAAAAAGCAGGAATCAAGCCTGATGACATCATTGAACAATTTGGCGACGTTGGGATTTCGGATTTCGATTCTCTGAAACGTGCGGTCGCCGACACCATGCCAGGTGAACACGTCCGAGTTTGGGTCAATCGCGACGGAAACCGGATTCGATTGAAAGTTGAAGTGGGACGTGCAGACTGATGAAACGTATGAGCCAAATCAAAAACATGCCACTGTTCCTCCTGTTGGTCGCATTCGGCTTGAGCGATCACGCCAGTGCCGATGAACGTCGAGACAGTACTTTGATGATGGAGTTGGTCGATCCGATCACCTCCAAGACCGACACTTCGGTGGTTCAAGTGATCTGCGGAGGCAGGCCCGTCTCGCTCGGGACAGTCGTGTCTGCCGACGGGTACATCATGACCAAACGCAGCGAATTGAGTGGTGATCCGATTCGCGTTCGATTGCACGACGGCAGGCTTTTCCCCGCATACGTCGCGTCGGTTCGTCGTCGAAACGATCTGGCACTACTGCATCTGCAATCCCCGATCACGCTTGTGCCCGTCGAGTTTTCGCCAATGGCTCCTCCGATTGCCAGTTTCTTGGTCAGCGTTGGGCGCACGGGCAGCCCCATTGGGATTGGGGTGTTGGGCGTGCCGGCGAGACGGATTGGGCATAGCGGCCGTTTGGGCGTGGTCTTGAATGATGACTCCAGCGGACGGGCTTTGGTTGAAAACGTATGGCCAGATAGTGGCGCTGACATCGCAGGAATTGAACCTGGTGATTTGATCGTCGCAATCAACGGAAGTGAAAAGTACGGTCGAGCCGCGGTCATCAATACACTGCGTGACATGTTTCCAGGAGAGCGGGTTCCGCTACGAATCTTGCGAAAGAACGACATGAGCGTGCTGGAAACACTGGAGTTGGTTGCTCGGATCCGTGAGTTTCGTGTGATGCAAGAGTCCGAGAGTGACACGAAGGTGAACGGCCCACGAAGCGTACGTTTGAGTGGTTTTGATAATGTGATTCAACACGATACGGTGCTGGATCCCGACGAATGCGGTGGCCCCGTGCTGGATACGCAAGGCAGGGTGATCGGGTTGAACATTGCTCGCGCCGGTCGCGTCGTCAGCTATGCATTGCCATCGGGATTGATCATGTCCGAGATGGTCGGCATGTTGGAAGAAGCTCGCGCATCGACTCGATAGCAGCATTGAACCTTCGCGGCGGCGGGCTCTGGCAACGAGCGATCATCTTAGGAGAGTGAATCACGCGTTTGTACGCGTGTCAAACTCGGGCAGTGATGCTGTCTGTCTCTTGTTAGAGGATCGGATCATGAAGTATCGGCGTCGTGACTTTCTTGCCTGCAGTTCAGCGCTGCTCGTCGCTGCGAACCTTTCGGCAGAGGAGTCTTCGCCCGCTGATAAGGGGGCGAGTTCAAAGCATCCAACGGTCATCGAACTGTTCACCAGCCAGGGTTGCAGCAGTTGCCCGCCAGCTGATCGGGTGTTGGCGGAGTACGTCAAACTGCATCATCAGGAACAGTTGCCCGTTTTGGGGTTGTCGTTTCATGTCGACTACTGGAACTACCTTGGATGGTCGGATCCTTTCTCTTCCCCGCGTTGGTCGCGACGGCAAAAACTCTACGCGTCGGTCCTCAATGAAAAACGCGTTTATACGCCGCAGATGATTGTTGGCGGTCGCGACGGCTTGGTTGGTTCTCGCCGGAAGCAGCTGGATGCTCTTCTTGCGGATCATTTTTCCAGGCAGCCAGAGCACGAAATTGAACTTCAGGTCAAACTCAATTCATCCAACGAAATAGAGATTGCTCACACGGTCGCAGGCGAATCGGCTGGCAAGATTCTCAATGTGGCGGTGATCGCTCGGTCACTCAAAGCGACCGCGTCGCGCGGTGAGAATGCGGGGCGAACCCTGACGCACTCCAATGTGGTACGCGACTTTGCTCAGCGCAGACTCGATGCAGGTGACGGCGAAGTGAGGTTCGATCTGCCTCGAGACAAGTCGGATCTCGCTGTGATCGCCTACGTTCAGGACATCAAAGCAGCGAATGTTTCGGGTGCTACGGAAGTGGATGTCTGAGGTCAAAAGATCTTTTGTAGGATCGCCACATCGGACCAGGATCCATTCATATAGCCAATTTCTTTCTGGATGCCGACCAATTCGTAGCCGAAGCGTCTGTGAAAGGCGATGCTGCGTTCGTTGTCAGCGATGATCTTGGCAACCGCGTGGTGCATCTTGTGATCACAGCAATGTGATTCGACGCGTTGCTGCAGTTCATCGGCGATTCCCTTCCCGAAGGCGATCGGAGAAAGATAGATGGCCGTTTCGCAGGTGAAGCGATAGCCAATGCGAAGGCTGTATCGCCGCACCGAAGCCCAGCCGACAACGCCACCGTTCTCTTCGGCAACAAACCAGCCATCGGGTTCACCAAAGTCCAGTAGGTCACAGACCGCGGCGCGGTTCCAATGTTGGGTGTCGAACGTCGACCCGCCTGCATCGACCTGCGTGTTGTAGATCCTGGCGATGGCATCCGCATCCGTCACCGCGGCTTCTCGGACGCAGACACAAGACGAGTCAGGATTGATCTTCGACCGTGAGGATTCGTTCATCTTGTCTTCGATTGTTATTCAGCTCGTTCCGGGTTTGGTCCCATAGCCATTGAAGGGCTTCTTCGATCAACGGTTCATGGCAGTCGGTTGCGATGCCACCGTGTCCCAAGCCCTTCATCAGCACCTTCCTGTTTTCACCAGCGTAGCGGCTGATCGCATCATTCTGGTGATCGACGGGCACCAAGTTATCTAATTCCGATTGCAGAAATACAGCGGGCAATTTCGATTGACTTGATGTGATCAGCAGATTCATAGAATCGACGAGGCTCTCAGCGACGGGACCCATCAATGAACCGGCAGGATAGCGAGCGGCAGCACGTTTCACGACGGAAATCAACGGCGGTGGATTGCGCAGGATCATACCGCAGCGTCGGGGGTCGGGTTGCATTGCCGCCGCCACGTTCATCGCGGTGACGCAACCGAGGCTGTTGCCACACAGCCAGATCGTCGTTGAATCATTGGACTCTCGTTCGATCACTTGTCGCCAGAACTCAAGCGACGTGGCCGCGATACGATTCAGACTCGCCTTGCCTTGGCTTGCACCATAGCCGGGTGGATTCCATGTCCACTGTGAGGTGCGAACGTTCGCGAATCGCTTCGCTGGGAAATCAGTGGAACGCTCGGCACGGCCAGCGGTGCCGGGGAACTTTAGAACCAGTAGGTCAGCGGGACACGCTTCGGTGTAATTGCGACGAACGAAGCACTCGAGCGGCGCTTCGTTGATTTCCAAGGTCTCTCGTTCCAGGCTGCCATGGTCGACCGTGTGCCGCGAAGGTCGCAGCACAACTCGATCGAGTAGGAGGCGTCGGAACGATTGAATCGACCGTCGAAACATGAAACCGGACTGTCTAGCCGTGAAAGGAGAGGTTTCTGGCACTGCACCACATCATAGTCACCCGTCCAGTAAATTCAGTGGACGCGTTGGCCCGGCAAAGCACCGTCATCCACGCCAAGAATGAAGACATCAGCCCCGCCCGGCCCGGCGGCGGTTACCATGCCCTCGCTCAATCCAAATCGCATTTTCCGAGGCTTCAAGTTGGCGACCATCACGACCAGACGCCCGACGAGAGCCTCGGGTTCGTAGGCGGCTTTGATGCCGGCGAAGACCTGTCTGGTCTCGTCGCCTCCCAGGCTGAGGGTCAGTTTCAGCAGCTTGTTTGCCTCTGGCACGTGCTCCGCACTGATCACACGCGCGACTCGCAAATCCACTTTGGCGAAGTCTTCGATCGTGATTTCTTCGGCGAGTGGTTCGTCTTTCAGTGGCTGGTCGCTGTCAGTGAACTTTGGTGCGTTCTCGTTTGCCACGTCGGCAGCAGAAAGTTCTTTGCTCTCTTCAATCATCTTGTTCAGATCCTCGGTTTGTACTCGGTCCATCATTCGTTTGAATTTTGCTACTGGTCGATCGACCAGCGGTGTTTGGCTTTGGTCCCACGTCGTGATTTCGTCGCCCAGCAATTCACCGCACTGTGCTGCCAACTCGGGCAGCACGGGGGCGAGATAAATCGCGAGTTGTCGAAACAAGTTCAAAGCGACAGTACACACGTCTTGCAGTTCACCCTGTCGGCTTTCGTCCTTTTTCATCTCCCACGGTTTCGCGTGTTCGACGAACGGGTTGGCGGCATCGGCCAACTCCATGATCTTACGCATCGCTTTGGAGTAGTCGCAGGCTTCATAGGCGGCAGCGATCTCCTCGCCGGCAGCAGCAGCGGCTTGGAAAAGTCCTCCATCGTCGGGATAGCTCTGTGAGAGTCCCGTTGTGTTGGCGAACTTTCCAACTCGGCTGGCCAAGTTGACGACTTTGCCTACCAGATCGCTGTTCACTTTCTCGGTGAACTCGTCGACACCCAAGTCCAAGTCCTCCACGCGGCCATTCAGCTTGGTGGCGTAAAAATAGCGCAGGTAAGACGGATGAGTGTGCTTCAGGTAAGTTTCCGCAGCGATGAAGGTGCCCGTCCGCTTGGACATCTTTTCACCGTTGATGGTCAGAAACCCATGGATATGGACTTTTTCTGGAAGGCTGAATCCTGCTGTCTTGAGCATCCCGGGCCAAAACAGCGTGTGGAAGTACTGAATGTCCTTGCCGATGAAATGGTGAATTTCGCAGGCGTCACTCTTCCACCAATCGGCAAGTGATTCGCTGTTCGCCTCGCACCACTCTTGAGTGCTGGCGATGTATCCAATGGGCGCGTCAAACCAAACGTACCAGTAGTTGCCTGGCGCATCGGGGATTTCAAATCCAAAATAGGGTGCCGGTCGGCTGATGTCCCAGTCGCGAAGTTCGTCGGACAGGAAGTGTCCTTTCAAGTAGTTTGCGACTTCTGTTTGCAAGGCACCACTGGAATCGACCCATTCCGAAAGGAAGTCATGCAGTTTCTCTAACTGGACAAACAGGTGAGTCGCTTCTCGTAGGACCGGCGTCGCGCCGCTGAGGGTACTGGTTGGATCGATCAAATCCGTCGGATCGTAGGTGTGCCCGTTGTTGCAGTTGTCGCCCGCTTGATCGGTCAGGCCACAGTCGGGGCAGGTGCCGCGCACAAAGCGGTCGGCTAGGAATGTTTCGGCCTCGGGATCGAACAGTTGTTCGATGGACCGTTCGGTGATCAAGCCTGCCTCCCGGAGCGAGCTCCAGAAATCGGCACAGATCTCGCGATTCGCATCGCTGTTGGTGCTGCCGTAGTGATCGAATTCGATTCCAAAGCCGGCGAAGTCACGTTGGTGTTCCTGGCTGCTGGCCGCGATCAACTCCTCCTCGCTGCGACCTTCCTGGCGGGCACGAATCATGATCGCGGTGCCATGCGTGTCGTCGGCACAGATGTACAAACAACGATTCCCACGCAGTTTTTGAAAGCGGACCCAAATGTCGGTCTGGATATATTCCACCAAGTGCCCGATGTGAATCGGACCGTTGGCGTACGGAAGGGCGCTCGTGACCAGGATTTGTCGAGTCATCAGGTTTTCAAAAGCCAGATGTAATGAATGGGAAGGCGAAGTCGCCGGCGGCGGGATTGTAGTTATTAATCGCCAACAAGACGACGTGCGTTGTGGACCGACTTTCGAGAGGAATTCGGGAAAACACGTCGTGAAACTCAAAAAACATTCAAGTTTCGGATTCCGATCGTCGTTTGATCTTGTTCCCAAACCGGCTCGTCCCGGACCATCCCGGCAACGGCGATGGCCTCACGATCCAATCTGCCCGGCAGGATGCTGGGCCTTGGAAAGTCATGCGATTCGCTTTGATTAAGTATCTCTCACTGTCCATGGAGGGACGAACGTGAAGAGGCTGATGTTCGCGGTCGCAGCTGGAATGATTCTGGCTGGCACCGTTTTGGTGAGTACCGCCCAAGCTACCGATGCAATTCTGTTGGAATTCTCATCGCCCCACTGTGCTCCTTGCCAGGCGATGAAACCGACCCTGATGCAAATGGAACGAGCAGGTGTGCCCATCCGCCACATTGATGTGGTGGCCGAGCCGCATCTTGCTTCTCGATACGGAATCCGCAAGACACCAACGTTTGTGGTCGTTTCCGGTGGAAAGGAAGTCACACGTTTGATTGGCAGTCAAACCGCCCAGCGGCTACACGCTGCTCTGGCGATTGATCCATCCGGTCCGTTGATTCCAACTCGATCCACGCTCAGTGAGTCGGGTGATATTCCAGCCCCGCAAACCCGCTTGGCCCCCGTTCTTGCGCCCCGCAACGCACGACCGGCCGGCGTGCCGCAGCCGATCCCCCTGGCGAATTCTGCTCCGCGAGCCAACCAGAACACGTTGGCGAATTTGGCTTCTGCCAAGGATCGCTCGTTTCGAGGCGAACCGATGCCGAACTTGTCGATCGCTGACGCGGTGCAAAGGGCGCGAGCTGCGACCGTTCGCCTCCGCGTGCATGACGGCCATGGTCACGGCGCTGGTACCGGAACCATCATCGACGTCCATGGGCAGAGTGCATTGGTACTGACCTGTGGGCACCTGTTCCGCGAATCCAAGGGCGAAGGCAAAATCGAAGTCGATCTGTTCTTTCGTGGTCAAACCAAAACCGTCTTGGGCAAAGTGCTTGACTACGATGCCGATAACCGTGATATCGCCCTGGTCGAGATCCAGCCTGGATTCCAGGTTCAGCCGATCGAAGTGGTTGGCTACGACCAACGAGTTGAGAACGGTATGTCAGCGTTCAGTTTCGGCTGCGATCACGGTGAGGACCCAACGCGACGAGACACTCGCATCGAAGGTGTTAACAAAATCAACCAACACTTGGGAGTTTCCAATCTGACGATCTCCGGTGCCCCCGTTGGTGGTCGCAGTGGCGGTGGCCTGTTCGATGCAAGCGGACGACTGATTGGGGTCTGCAATTCGGCGGACTACAAGAATGACGTTGGGATTTATGCGGGCCCCGGCACGATCGCATGGCAGTTGGATCGATTCGGACTTCAGGCTCTGTATCAGTCAGATCAGGCACCCGCTCAACTGGCTGCAGCTGCTCCGGTAACCCAAGTCGCCAGTCTCCAGGAAGCCAATCCACGCCCCGCTGGCAGAGGTAGCTTGCCGTTCAGCGAAGCAGCTTTGGGCCCCGATCAGGAGGTGATTGTGATCGTGAGGGAGCGAGGTAATCCGAATGCAACGTCGCAAGTGATGACGCTGCATGAACCAACTGCGGATCTGATGAATCAGATTCAACGCCAGGCACGATGATGCTTGGCTGGTCTTGAATTTGCCGTGGAGACTTCGGCCATCCGATCTTGGCGCTCGAGTGGGCTACGGTGCGGATGCGGTGATGACCATTTCTTCGGTGGATTCACCCTGATCATCGATGACGATGATCTTTCGGATTTGCGTGTACTTGCCAGTGACAAACTCCGCCTTGAAATCGACCGAAACAGATCCATCGGTAGCGGTGTAGTACAACTCTTGGTTCCACCCGCCGCCCGATTCACTCATGCTCCGGTCGTAGTCGTAGCGAATCCAGCGGATCGGTCCTAGTCCGCCGATCGCATCGCCTGCCTCACCACGTGATTTCAGATCGCGAATCGCCGTCAGTGCCAATTTTGACATCTGAGAGTCAAAAGGCACATCGATTGATTGGAGCTCAGTTCTTGGGCCATCAAATCGATCATCTTCCAGCAATTGAATGTTCGTGAACCAAATCTGTTCATCCTCGGAATACTGAACCACCAACTTCGCATCGCCCGTCGTTCCTTCGACGGTGAAAAAATAGTCTTCAGGGGAAACCCGATCGTCGTAACTCAGTTCCGAATCGAACTTGATTTCTTTCACCGTCCCAACCCGTTCGCGCAGCACAGGGGCGTCTTGGAGCGCGAACTCCAACGCGATCGGCGATTCGCTGTCCGAGTCCTCGAATTCCCCGTCAAGCTCTGCGGTCAGCGTTTCCAAGTTCTTAGCCAGCCGATCAACCGCGTACACGCCGAGCCCGATGGCTCCACCGCACATCAGCAATAACGTGGCGCAAACCATGGCTACCACGAGGGGCGACCAATTGGCGCCGGAGGGCTGCCGCCCAGGATCCGGTGCTTGGGGATCGTAGGTGAGTGGATCGCTGGACATATTGCTTGATCGAAGGTGAGCGTTGGGGAGGGGCAGCGGTCATGGTAGGCCGGAGCAAGTATCCGGTGCAATTGCCGGAGCGGCGAAACGCCAAAAGGGACTTGTGATTGAGCGTTCAGAGTTGCCGCAACGCAGTCTTGCTGGTCGCGCTCGATCGCCTCTTGGATTTCCTGCGTTTCGGTCGGATTGGTACTCCAGCTTCCCACGAGGGAGCTTCGATTCAAGAAATCTAGTGGAACGGCGCAAGCCATCCGGTAAATCAGGCACCGGGCGGCTTCCACTGCTCCGCGAAACGCCATCGCAGTGTGAAAAACTGATTCGCCCAGGATCAAAACGTGGTCAGATTGACGAAAATCCAAGGGATGGAGTATACTTCGGGCCGCTTTCACGCTTTTGTCTCGTTGAATCAGACCCTATGCCTTCCATTCGACTGTTGCTCAATCCAACGCGAACGGCCAAGCAGGGAGTCCAAGTCAATATCGGCAAGTACAGCGATGAATACATCGAAATGACGACGACGTTGACCTTTCACCCAGATGACATGGCAACGATCGGCGTTTCCGATGGCGACTCCGTTCGCGTTCGCACAGAACACGGCCAAGCCGATTTCAAGTGCGTCCAAGGCAAGGTGCCCGAAGGGATGGTTTTTGTTCCGTATGGCCCACCAACTTGCAAGTTGATGGGCGGAGACACCGATGGTACTGGTATGCCAACCTCCAAAGGTTGGGATGTGGATGTCGAGCCAATTCAGGCTTGAACGATCCCCCCTATCAGCGCTATCTGAAGCATCGCAGAACTACCATGTCAGTAGAACCAGAGTCCGAGCGGGATCTTAGCGGACCCGACTCTCCCCATTTCTCCCTTCCTGAGCCGGCATCCAATGCGGAGCCGGTCGCAGCGTGGGAGGAAGTCGCCGAAGGTCGTTTCATGCCCAAACGGGTTCGTGGCAGTTGCCATGGCAGGGCGCTTGGCTGAACGTTTACCGTTCCATCGTCCCGTGAGGACGATCAGCCAGAAAACGACTCTTAGTCTCGAATGAACGCTTTCGCTGCAGCCGTGCTTGGTTGCCGCCCTGTGATTCACGATCAAGATTTCCGCGACCAACTTGAGCATCGCATCTCATGACCGAATTGAAAGTCATCGACAACGCTACCTGCACGTTTTGTGGATGTGTGTGCGACGACATTAAGTTGCATACCGACGGCAACCGCATTCACAAAGCCGAAAAGGCATGCGTGCTGGGGAAGGCTTGGTTCCTGAACCATACAGCCGACAAGAAATATCCTGACGCCTTGATCGACGGCAAGGAGGCAACCGTTGAGGAAGCCATCCAGCTGGCCGCTGACTTGATGTACGACGCGGATTTGCCGTTGGTCTATGGGATGAGCAATACGACCTGCGAAGCACAGAAAGAGTGTGTGGCGCTGGCAGACCAACTTTGTTGTCTGCTGGATAGCCACACTTCCTTGTGACACGGTCCCACCGAAATCGCAGCCCAGTTGGGCGGCAAAGTCACCTGCACTCTCGGCGAAGTCAAGAATCGCGCCGACTTCATCGTCTACTGGGGAGGCAATCCTGCGGAATGCCATCCGCGTCACTTCACCAAGTACACGCTGATGCAAAAGAGCAAGCATCTGCCCAAGGGACGCAAGGACCGCACGATGGTGCTGGTCGATATTCGCGAAACGAAGAGCGCCAAAGCGTCCGATATTTTCTTTCAGGTCCGGCCAGGAAAGGACTTCGAACTGATCACGGTGCTGCGTGCTTTGGTCAAAGATCAGAAAGTAAGCGACGCACAAATTGAAGAAACCGGTTTGACGCGTGCCCAGTTGGATGACTTCATTCAACGAGCCAAATCATGCAAATTCGGCGTTTTCTTCTTCGGAATGGGTTTGTCGATGACCCGCGGCAAGCACATGAATTCTGCTGCCCTGCTAACGCTGGCTGCAGAGATGAACGCGTTCACCAAGTTCGTGGCCATGCCGATGCGCGGCCACGGAAACGTGACCGGAGCCGACGTGATCATGCGATGGCAGACGGGATATCCATTTGGGATCACGTTCAATCGCGGCTACCCTCGATACAATCCAGGCGAATTCTCGACCGTGGATGTGTTGGTGCGCGGCGACACCGACTGTGCCTTCATCATCGGAGCCGATCCTGGTGCCACGATGCCTCAGCCTGCGATCGATCACTTGGCTCGGATTCCAACGATTGTGCTCGATCCTCACGTGACTCACACCAGTAAGTTGGCCAAGATTCACATCACCACCGCACCGGCTGGTATCGCCGCTCCTGGAACGGCTTATCGGATGGACGAAATTCCATTGCCACTTCGACCGGCAATCGATTCGCCCTACCCTTCTGACGAAGAAGTCGTACGGCGAATCAACGAAGCAGTCGCCAAGAAACCAGACTGGTTGGGTGAGCGACCACAATCGATCATGGCTCAGGTTTAACACGACAGAGAAGTAACGCTGTCAAACTAACGAAAAGGACGAATATGCTCCGCATTACCGGCGGAAAGATTTACGACCCGGCGAACGGGATCAACGGCGAAGTCCGTGATCTTTGTGTCGACGACGGTCGCTTCGTAGACTCGGTCAGCGGGGGACGAACCATCGACGCGACCGGATTGATTGTCTTTCCCGGTGGCGTGGATGTTCATACCCATGTCGCAGGCGGGTCGATCAATTTTGCTCGTGCGATGACGCCAGAGGATCATCGCCGCACCGAGGCTTTCATTCGCACCAAGACGCGGCGCAGTGGCCTGGGCGGAATGGCTCCCACCACGTTCGCAACCGGATATCTGTATGCCGGCATGGGCTTCACAACTGTCAACGAGGCGGCGGTCCCGCCTCTTTCAGCACGGCATACGCATGAAGAACTGAGCGACATTCCGATTGTCGATAAGAGTTGTCTTGTCCTGATGGCGAACAACGAAATCGTGTTGGACCTGATCGAGAACGGTGAGTTCGAGCGGGCCAAGCAGATCGTCGCCTGGTACATCCGTTCCGCGAAAGCTTTCGGTGTCAAAGCGGTCAATCCAGGTGGCGTGGCTGCCTGGAAGTACGGCAAAGACGCCAAGCAGTTGACCGAGCCGATTTCTGGCTACAAGAACCTGACCCCAGGAAACGTGGTCACGAACTTGGCCAAGATGATTGACGAACTCGGATTGCCACACCCGATTCACTTGCATTGCAACAACTTGGGGGCGCCGGGCAACGTCACCACCACACTGGAAACCATGAAGCATTTGGAGGGGCACCGAGCGCACTTGGCGCACCTCCAATACCACGCCTACGGCGGCGATGATTGGACCACCATGAAGTCCGAAGCCGCTCAGTTGGCCGAATACTTCAACGCGCATCCGAACATGACGACGGATGCAGGTGCCGTGTTGTTTGGTGATACTGTCACGATCACCGCAGACGGTCCGTGGCAACATTTGCTGTACAAGCTGACGGGCCGCAAATGGGGCAACTTGGATGTCGAGAACGAAACGGGCTGCGGCATCGTTCCCTACACCTACAAACCAAGCAACCTCGTCAACGCTGTGCAGTGGGCGGTCGGACTGGAGTTGCTGCTGTTGATCAACGATCCGTGGCGTGTCTTCCTCTCGACCGATCATCCCAACGGTGCCTGCTTCTGGCGTTATCCAGAGATCATCAAGCTGCTGATGTGTGCCGACTTCCGACAAGAATGCATGTCTCGGTTGCCCGCCAACATCAAGAGCCGGATTTCGCTGCCAGAGATCGATCGCGAGTACACGCTGTACGAAATCGCGACGATCATGTCGGCGGGACCGGCCCGAGCGCTGGGGCTAAAAAAGAAAGGAAATCTTGGCATCGGTAACGATGCGGACATGGTGATCTATCACGAGGACAAAGATGTCCAACGCATGTTTGGTCATCCTCGCTACGTGATCAAGTCCGGCGAAATCGTGATCGAAGACGGCGACATTCGCGAGACGCCCGACGGACGCGAGTTCATGGTCCAGCCGGAGATGGATCCAAGTACCGACGAATTCCTGCGTCCACTCTTCGAAGACCTGTACACGATGTCCTTCGAAAACTATCCGGTTGAAATGGAACGTATCGAGCACCCTGATATCCAAGATTGCGTCCCGGTCGAATGAGCGACATCACTCTCACCCTCAAAGAACAACCCACTGTCCCTTTGGAAGCAGAGGTGGTTGCGCCCAGTGCATTCGTCGATCTGACGAATGCGGAGATCCGTGCGCTACAAGTTTTTCATGGAAAACGTATCTGCCGCCTCGATGATTTCTTTGAGGTCGAAGGTGAGAAGAGCGACCAGGTTCATATGCACGGTGATTTGACCCGCGTGCGGATGCTTGGACGAAAAATGAGTAGCGGTACGTTGATGATTCAGGGTGACGTTGGCATGCACCTGGGGTCGCACATGTCTGGCGGGCACATCGAGGTCGCTGGCAGCGCTGGCGACTGGGTGGGAGCCGAGATGTCAGGCGGATTCATCCGCGTCAAAGGAAACGCAGGTGGGCAGATTGGTGCCGCTTACCGTGGCAGTCTGTCCGGCATGCGTGCGGGGACAATCATCGTCGACGGAACAGCTGGTCTTGAAGTTGGCATGCGAATGCGGCGCGGAACCATCGTCGTTGGCGGGCTGGTCCGAGATTTTGCCGGTCTGCAGATGAAGGGCGGAACGATCGTGATGCTCAGCGGTGCCGAGATCCGGACCGGCGCTTGGATGAACCGGGGAACCATCATTTCTCTTCAGCCGCTGCAAGTGATGCCAACTTTCGCCTATAGCGGGCAGTACAATCCGACATTCTTGAACGTCTACGCTAGCCATCTCACTCAATTTGGCATCTCGCTGCCCTTTTCTGCCGCCGATGGCATTTACCAGCGATTCTGTGGAGATATGGGAGTCACCGGCAAGGGTGAGTTGCTCGTTTGGAATGAAGCCTGAACTCTTTTCGGCAGCAGAGCACCAAATTACCGGCGTGAATAACCAGTCGGCTGAGGAATTCTTTAGAAAAGCAGTGTGCGCACGTTACCCTACCGCACGTGGGGGCTGGATCGTGCACAATGCAGTCCTTGAACAACCGCAACTCGTCTGATTGAGAACACCATGAAAGCGTCGGAACTCTTTTTAAGAGCATTGGAAGCAGAGGGCGTGGAGTACGTTTTTGGTATTCCTGGTGAGGAAAATCTGGACTTTCTTGACTCTCTCTCGCGCTCCAGCATTCAGTTGGTACTGACGCGACATGAGCAAGCGGCCGGCTTCATGGCGGCGACTTACGGGCGGCTGACCGGAAAAGTTGGCGTCTGTCTTTCCACGTTGGGGCCAGGTGCGACCAATTTCGTCACCGCTGCGGCGTACGCACAATTGGGTGGCATGCCCATGATGATGATCACTGGGCAAAAGCCGGTGAAGTCAAGCAAGCAGGGGCAG